>DATDAQ010000062.1:0-2839 GCA_036525295.1 Solirubrobacterales bacterium
CCCTCTCCAGGCCGCTTCGCGGGAGTTCCTGGAGAGGGGCCCCCGATGGCTCCCAAACCGCGAAGTGAGCTTTGGAGGGGGCTGAAATCCGACCGCGGGGTCGGATTTCAGCTCTATAGAGTCCGCGCCCCGTGCCCACGCATGACGTACTCGTAATCGGTGCCGGCCTCGCCGGACAGCGGGCGGCCCTGGCGGCAGCCGAGCAGGGCGTCTCGGTCGGGATCGTCAGCAAGGTCCACCCGGTGCGCTCGCACTCCAATGCGGCCCAGGGCGGGATCAACGCTGCGCTCAACCCCGGCGACTCCTGGGAGTCGCACGCCTTCGACACGATCAAGGGCTCCGACTACCTGAGCGACCAGGACGCGGTCGAGATCATGTGCCGTGAGGCGCCGGAGGAGATCCTCCACCTCGAGCACCTCGGCGTCACCTTCCACCGCAACGAGGAGGGCAAGCTCGGCACCCGCGCCTTCGGCGGCGCCTCCGCCGCGCGCACCTACTACGTCGCCGACATCACCGGCCAGGCGATCATGCACGTCCTCTACGAGCAGCTGATGAAGCACTCCGACTCGGTCGCCCGCTACGAGGAGTGGTTCAGCACCGCGCTTGCCCTCGACGAGCAGGGCGAGTGCTGCGGCGTCGTCACCCGCAACATCGCCGACGGCTCGATGGAGCTCTTCCGGGCGAAGGCCGTGATCCTCGCCTGCGGCGGCAACGGCCAGGTCTGGAAGCCGACCACCAACGCCCTGATCTGCACCGGCGACGGGATCGCGATGGCCTACCGCGCCGGGGCGAAGCTGATGGACATGGAGATGATCCAGTACCACCCGACGACGCTGGCGGGCAAGGGCTTCCTGATCACCGAGGGTGCCCGCGGCGAGGGCGCGCACCTGCTCAACGCCAAGGGCGAACGGTTCATGGAGCGCTATGCGCCGAACAAGATGGAGCTGGCCTCGCGCGACGTCGTCTCCCGCGCCGAGCAGACCGAGATCAACGAGGGTCGCGGCTTCCCCGACGGCACCGTCGCCCTCGACGTCACGGTGGTGCCGAAGAAGCGCGTGCACGAGGCGCTGCGCGAGATCGTCCTCGTCGGCAAGGACTTCGCCGGCGTCGACATCACCAGGGAACCGATCCACATCAAGCCGGGCAACCACTACACGATGGGCGGTGTCAAGACCGACGTCGACGGCCGCACCGACATCCCCGGCCTCTACGCCGCCGGCGAGGCCGCCTGCGTCTCGGTCCACGGCGGTAACAGGCTCGGCGCCAACTCGCTGCTCGACACGCTGATCTTCGGCCGCCGCTCCGGCGCCGATGCTGCCGCCCGCGCCAAGCGGATCGACGGCTCGCGCCCCTCGAAGGCCGTGCTCGAAGCCGAGCAGGCCTCGATCGACGCGATCTCCGCCCGCGAGAAGGGCTCGGGCCGTCGCATCTCGGAGATCAAGTTCGACCTGGGCACGGTGATGGACGCCAAGGTCGCCGTCTTCCGCGACGAGGCTGGGATCCAGGAGGCGCTCGAGACGGTGCGCCGGCTGAAAGAGGAGGCCAAGACCGCCTACATCGACGACAAGAGCTCGATCTTCAACCAGGACATCCTCGGCGCGATCGAGCTCGGCTACATGCTCGACAACGCCGAGTGCACCTGCCTCGCCGCGCTGGAGCGAAAGGAGAGCCGCGGTGCCCAGTACAGGACCGACTTCCCCGAGCGCAACGACGAGGAGTGGCTCAAGCACATCGACCTGCAGCTGGGCGACGACGGGCCGGAGATCTCATACTCAGAGGTAACGATCACCCAGTGGGAACCGCAAGAGAGGACGTACTAGCGATGGCCGAGTACACGCTGAAAGTCCGCCGGTACCAGCCCGAGAGCGGCGAGGGTCCCTACTGGGAGGAGTTCAAGGTCGACCTCGACCCCTCGCTCTCCGTCCTCGACGGCCTGCTCCAGGCCAAAGACCGCGACGACGGTTCGCTCTCGGTCCGCTGTTCCTGCCGCGCCGCGATCTGCGGCTCCTGCGGGATGAAGGTCAACGGCCAGTCGGGCCTCGGCTGCAAGACGCAAGTCGGTGAGGCCCAAGAGTTGGCCAACAAGTTCGCCCAGAGTGGAGCAAGGGGCACCCGGACGCGGGAGCCTGGCCGCGAGATCGCCGGTCATGATGAGCGCGGCCAGGCGGGAGCGGAGGATGTCCCGATTGTCATAGAGCCGATGGGGAATATGCCCGTGATCAAGGACTTGATCACCGACATGGAGTCGACGCACTGGGCCAAGATCCGCCGCGTCACCCCCTGGCTCCTCCCCCACGGCGAGCCGCCCGAGCGCGAGTACGTGGTCGAGCCCGAGTCGATGATCGACATCACCCAGTCGATGGCCTGCATCCAGTGCGGCGCCTGCGTCTCCTCCTGCCTCTCGATGGAGGCCGATCCGGACTTCATCGGCCCGGCGGCGCTGGCCAAGGCCTACCGCTTCGTCGGCGACCCCCGCGACGCCCAGTCCGAGGAGCGTCTCCACGACCTCGCCCAGGACCCGCACGGGATCTACGACTGCACCCACTGCTTCAGCTGCATCGACGCCTGCCCGAAGGGGGTGGCGCCGATGGACCAGATCATGCGGCTACGGCGGGCAGCGGACGAAGAGGACATCCAGGACCAGAACCATGGCCGCAACCACATGGAGGCCTTCACCAAGATCATCGAGAAGAAGGGCACGCTCGACGAGGCCGAGCTACTGCAGGAGTCCTACGCGCCGGGCATCAAGGGCAAGCTGATCCCGGAGCACGGAGCGATCAGGGGCCTGGTCGAGTCGCTTCCCACCGCGATCCGCGGCATTAAGACGGGCAAGATGCGC
>DATDAQ010000063.1:0-9383 GCA_036525295.1 Solirubrobacterales bacterium
GGCCTCTCCCAAAACACTCCAGCGAGGCTCCTGCCGAGCGTTTTGGGAGAGGCCACCCGGCCCTCCCCACGCCAAAGCCCTAAGAGTCCTGAAGAACGGAAATCGTCCGACCCTTCCGGGCCGACTTGAACTCGACCGTCCCGGGCCGAGTCGCGAAGATCGTGTGGTCACGCCCGAGCCCAGTGCCGTCGCCGGGCCAGAAGCGGGTGCCCCGCTGGCGCACGATGATCTCGCCGCCAGAGACCTTCTGGCCCGCGAAGACCTTGACCCCGAGCATGTTGGGGTTGGATTCGCGACCGTTGCGGCTTGAGCCGAGTCCCTTCTTATGAGCCATCGTCAGAATCCTTTTTAGCAGCCGGTTTGGCTTTTTTCGCTTTCGCTTTGGCAGCGGGTTTTTTGGCTGCCGCTTTTTTCGCGGGAGCTTTTTTAGCAGCGGGTTTTTTCGCCTCTTTTTTCGCAGCAGGTTTTTTGGTTTCAGCCGGTTTTTTCGCCGCAGCCGGTTTTTTCTCAGCCGCTTTCGCCGCTTTCGGAGCCGCCTCTTTCTTCTCGGCCGGCTCCTCTTTCTTTGGCGCGGCCGCTTTGCGACCCCCCAGGCTGACCTCGGTCACCTCGAGCTTGGTCAGCTCGGAGCGGTGACCGGCGCGGCGGCGGTAGCCCTTCTTCGGCTTGTATTTGAAGACCTTGATCTTCTCGCCGCGCAGGTGCTCGGTCACGGTCGCCTCGACCTTGACCTTCTCCAGCTCCTTCGCCCCGGCGACGACCTCCTTGTCGCGGAACATCACCGGCCGCAGGGCGACCTTGTCGCCCTGCTTGGCGCTGAGCCGATCGACGAGGAGGGACGTGCCCTTCTCGACCTTGTACTGCTTACCGCCGCTCTCTATGACTGCGTACGTGTTCATTAGTCCTTGCTCTGAGTGGACCCAGACCGGCCGCGGCCGCCCCTGCGGCCACGACGGCGACTGCGCGAGGCGGAGGATTCTAGCTCGGAGCCGTTCTCGCTGCCGCCAGCGGCCCCGTTGGTCGCCTCGACCCCCGGCAGGCTGGCAACTGCGGCGGCGCGCTCGACCCGCTCGATCCGCACCAGCTTGCGCTCGCCGACGAAGCGACCGCCGCCGGTGACGCTGACGATGTAGGAGTCGACGCGGGCGACCGCGTCGTCTGCGTTGTACATGTGCGGCTCGTCGATCTTGACCAGCACCTCCTCGCCGACCTTGAAGGGAAGCGCCCGCTCCTCGATCTCCGCCCGCGTCCCGGCCTCGACCATGACGAAGGTGTCGATCGGCAGCGCGTCGCCGCCCTCGAAGTGGAACTGCTTGCCGGTCTCCGCCTCGAGCTCGGTCAGGCCGCTCTCGGGGTCGATCAGCTCGGCGGCTACTTTCGGGTGCACGCGGATCAGCAGCGCCTCGGCGTCCTTGGCGCCGGCGGCCACGTCCGGCAGTCGCCGCATCGCGTCCAGCGCCACCGTCTCGGCGGAGAGGACGACCCCCTCCCCCTCGCAGGTGGGGCAGGGCGCGGTGAGGATCTCGCGCACGCCGTCGGTGACGTTCTGCCTGGTCATCTCGACCAGGCCCAGCGGCGAGACCTCGACCACGTAGCTCTTCGACTTGTCGGTGTCGAGCGCCTTGCGCAGCGTTTTCAGCACTTTGTCGCGGTTGCGCGCCCGCGCCATGTCGATGAAGTCGATGACGATGATGCCGCCGATGTCGCGCAACCGCAGCTGGCGCACCGCCTCCTCGGCGGCCTCCGTGTTGACCCGGGTGATCGTCTCCTCCAGGCCCCCTTTGCCGCGGCCGGTGAAGCTGCCGCTGTTGACGTCGATCACGGTCAGCGCCTCGGCGTAGTCGATGATCAGGTAACCGCCCGAGGGCAGGTCGGCGCGGCGGCCCAGGGTCGACTCGATTTCCTTGTCGATCCCCCATTTCTCGAAGAGGGGTTTGCGGTCCTTGTAGAGCTCAACGCCCTCGACCAGCTCCGGCGCGGTGCGCTGGAAGAAGCTGGTCACCCGTTCGAACTGCTTGGGCGAGTCGATGATCGCCTTCTCGAAGTCGCTGAGGAAGACGTCGCGCAGGACGCGCACCGGCAGGTCGGCCTCCTGGAAGACGAGGTCGGGGGCGACGGTCTGCTCGGTGCGGCGTTCGAGCACCTCGTTGAGCTTGTGCAGGTAGCCGATCTCACGCACGAAGTCGGCTTTTTTCGCCCCGTGGGCGGCGGTGCGGACGATCAGCCCACCTGGCCCTTTGTAGGTGCGGTCGACCATCTTGCGCAGGCGGTCGCGCTCGGAGTCCGAGAGCCGCCGGCTGACGCCGACGCCGCTGCCCTGCGCGGCGTAGACCAGGTAGCGGCCGGCGATCGAGACGTTCATCGAGAGCCTTGCGCCCTTCGACTTCAGCGGGTCCTTGACCACCTGGACGACGATCTCCTGCCCGGGCTTGATCAGCTCGTCGATCCGGCGGCCTTTGCCGCGGCCGCGCCTCGGGGCCTGTTCGCCATTGGGCAGGACTATCTCGTCGACGTGCAGGAAGCCGTTGCGCTCGAGGCCGATGTCGACGAAGGCGGCCTCCATTCCGGGCAGGACGTTGTCGACCTTGCCCTTGTAGATGTTGCCGACGATCGAACGCCGGCCGCGTCGCTCTATGTAGAGCTCCGCCACGTCGCGTTTGCCGCCTTTCGCTTTCGACTCGAGCACGGCCACGCGGGTCTCGCCGCGATCGGCGGACACCAGGATTGTCTTTTTCATGAATTCAGCTCAGTTCGGATAGGTACGCATTGCCGGTGGCCCTTTCAAGGGATCACCCGGCGAACCTGCCCCTCTGGCTGAGACGCGCTTGCATGTGGATGCTCTGAAGGACCCCGATCGCCAGGAAGGTCGCCAGTACCGCCGACCCCCCGTAGCTCATCAGTGGCAGGGGAATCCCGGTGATCGGCATGATCCCGAGGTTCATCCCCACGTTTACGAAAACCTGGAACAGCAACATGGCGGCAATGCCGGCCGCCACGAGGGTTCCGTAGGAGTTCTTCGAGAGCGTCACAATCCGCAGCGCCCGCCAGATCAGCAGGGCGTAAAGGGATAGGACTAGCGCGGCCCCCATGAATCCGTAGCGCTCACCGATCACGGCAAAGATGAAATCGGTGTGCCGCTCAGGGACGAAGTCGAGCCGCGTTTGTGTGGCCCGATCGCCTCGGCCGGTCGTCTCACCGGATCCGATTGCGGTCTTGGCCTGGTTCTGCTGGTAGCCAGCGTCGCTAGGGTCCTCGCTCGGGTGCAGAAACGAGGTGAGTCTCTCCGTCTGGTAATCCTTGAGCAGCGGCGTCCCGATGGCGGGTGCTACCGCCAGGACGAACGCCGTCATCGCGACGATGGCCGCGCCGATCACCGCGAAGTGCGTCCAGGGGACGCCCCCCACGTACATCACGGCGAGGGTGATTGCCCCGTACACCAGAGAGGTGCCGAGGTCCGGCTGCAGGAAGACGAGGGCAGCCGGTGCCAGGCCGAGGCAGAGGTAGCGCACCGTGCGCTGCCTGTCTGACCCTTTCCTGGCGCCATCGATGACGAACCCGGCAAGCGCGAGCACGAGCAGGAGCTTGCCGAGCTCAGATGGCTGAAAGCTGAAGAAGGGAAGGTCGAAGGCACGCCGTGAGCCGCGCGCCGCGAAGCCGAAGACGAAGACGAGGGAGATGCTCACGCAGAGGAAGGTGTAGATGCCGACCCGCAGCTCGCGGAAGCGCGAGTAGTCGATGCGGGCGAGGAGGTACATGCCAGCGATGCCGAGCACAGAGTAGACGGCCTGGCGGTCGACGAAGTAGTTGGGACTGCCGGGGACGTCGTGCAGGGTCGACTGGCTCAGCGTGAAGACGCTGAACGCGGCGAGGGCGCCGGCGAAGAGGGCCAGGGGGCCGTCCATGTAGGGCAGGCCGAGGCGCTCCGCGATGCCCGGACGGACCGCGAAGGGCTCCAGCTTTGCCTGGCGTGCACGAGTCGCGTACATCAGCCTGGACTGCCGCCGTTGGGCCCGGCGGGACCCGTCGTGTGCTTGTTGAAGTAGGCCTCGAGAATGTCGAGAGCGGCCGGCGCGGCCGATTCGGCGCCGAACCCTCCTTCCTCGATCGTAACGGCAGTGACGATTTTGGGGTCGGGATAGGGCGCCAGGACCAGGTACCAGGACTGGTCGGCCTGGCCGTCGCGCTGGGCCGTGCCGGTCTTGCCGGCCACCGGCACGGGGAAGCCGCCGAAGACTTCGTAGGAGGTCCCTCCGGGCACCTGCGCGGCGTCGTGCAGGCCGTCGAGGATGACGCTCCTGTACTCGGGGTCGATCTGGATGCGGCGGCGAGGCGGCGGCGCGAATTCCCTCAGCACCCGCCCGGCGGCGTCTGTCACTTCCTTGCCGACGTGGGGGGTGACGATGGTGCCGCCGTTGCCCAGGGCGGCGTAAGCGATCGCCATCTGCAGCGGGCTGGCCTGCAGGTCTCCCTGGCCGGTGGCGAGCTGGATGTTGTCGCCGGCCGACCAGGGCCGGTCGGTGTTCCCTTCCTCGAAGAGCTGGTTGCGCCAGCGCCTGCTCGGCAGCAGGCCTTCGGTATCGCCGGGAAGGTCAATCCCAGGGGTGCGGCCGAAGCCGAGCATGCGTCCGGTGCGCTGCAGGTCGCCGGTATCCCACATCTTCAGGCCGAGCGTGTAGAAGTAGACGTCGGAGGAGACCTGGAGCGCGCGCTCCATGCTGACGCTGCCGTAGGCTTCCCCGCCGGCGTTCTGGAACGGCTGGCCGCCGACGGTGATCGAGCCGCTGTCGTAGATCGGCTCGGAGGGCGTGATCACGCCGTTTTCGAGGGCCGACAGGGCGGGCACGATCTTGAAGGTGGAGCCGGTCGGGTATAGCCCCGAGATGGCCCGATTGGCGAGCGGCGCCGCGGGGTTCAGGTAAGTGTCGTCCACCTGCTTCTGGGTCAGCGGCCGGGTAAAGAGATCCGGTTCGAAGGTCGGGGACGAGCCCAGGCCGATGATCTCACCCGTGTTCACGTCCATCGTCACGAAGGCGCCCGACCCGCGGGCCGCAAGCGCCGCCTCCCCAGCTGCCTGCACCTCGGCGTCAATCGAGAGCTTGAGGCTCTCCCCCGGCGCCGGCGGCTTCGAGACGAGGCGACCGTTGGGGGTCGGCTGGCCGAGCGCGTCGACCTGGATCCTGGTCAGGCCCGGGTCTCCACGCAGGAAGCCGTCGTAGGTGTCCTCGACACCGTCCTGCCCGACTTCGTCGCCCGGTTGGAGGTCCTTGTAGCGAGGATCCTTCAGCTCCTCCGGGGAGATCTCCCCCACGTTGCCGAGAATGTGGGCGGCGAGGGTCGCGTTCGGGTAGTCGCGGACGAAGACTCGCTGGACCTCGACGCCCGGGAAGCGGTCCTGGTTCTCCTGCAGGTAGTAGACGAGGAAGTGGCCGACGTCGCGGCGCAGCGTCACCGGCGCGGCCGGCGCCAGTTTCAGCTCTTCGCGCATCGTCCGCCGCACGCGGCGCAGGGTGCTGTGGGTGAGGTCCGCGAGCTGCGAGAGCTCGGCGCGGCGCTCGGCCGGATCCTCGGGAAGTTTCCGCGGGTTGACCTGCAGCGCGAGGCTGGTGCGGTTGCCAACCAGCAGCTCGCCGTTGCGGTCGAGGATCTCGCCGCGGGGTGCACTGACCCGGTACTCGCGCGTGCGGTTGTTCTTCGCTTCGGCCAGGTACTGCTCGCCGTCCAGTACCTGCAGCCGCCAGAGACGGAAGAAGAGAATGGCGAAGAGGACCACCGCGATACCGCCGAAAAGCGCGATCCGCAGCGCCAGGCGGTTGCTCACCGCGGGGCCTCGCTCGTCGGACCGGAGGTACATGTGCCTACGCCCCCAGCACGGTCGGCTGCCTGCGTCGCTGCACCTTGGGCTCCTCGACCAGGGCCGGGCGCAACACCCGGCGCACCAGCAGGTAGATCGGCCAGCCGAGGAAGAACGCGTAGACGCTCTTCAGCAGCATGTCGCGCACGATCAGCAGGCTGATCGGGGCATCGACGCCGAGCAGCAGCTGAGCCGCGGCGAAGCCCAGCTCGGCGACCAGCGTCAGGCCCATGCAGAGAAGAGCCGGCACGAGCAAGCCGTGGAACTCGAAGCGCTCGCGGAAGAGGCCAGCCAGGTAGCCCGTCCCGAGCAGCACCAGCGAGGTGATGCCCAGCGCCTCGACGAGCAGGCAGTCGATGAAGAGGCCGAGAGCGAACCCGGCGACGGCCCCGGTCAGGCTGCCGCCCAGCAGGGCGAGGCAGACGACCAGCGCCGGCAGCACGTCGGGGCTGACGTGGAAGAGCTCGACCCGGGAGAAGAAGGAGAGCTGCAGGAGCACGCCGAGGAACCCGATCGCGGCGATGCGGGCGACGATCTTCGGAGTCAGGATCATCCGCGCGAGCCTCCGGTCAGCACCTGGACGAGGTCGAGGTTCCTCAAGTCGGCAAAGGGGCGCACGTCAACCTGTTCGTTGGCCTCCTGTTCGACGATCGGGGCCTTTGTCACTTCGCCCAACGGCAGGCCGGGCGGGAAGAGGGAGGTGAGGCCCTGAGCGCGCTGGCCGAGGGTGACGACCGTCTGTCCCCTGTGCACCTCCGTGGTCGAGTCGATGAAGTCGAGAATCAGGTCTTCAGGATTGCCGACTTCCGGCTTGATCACGCCCTGTGCGCCGACGGGCACGACCTTTGCCGTGATCGCGCTGGCGTGGTCGGTGAGAAGCATTACCTGCGAAGAACCCGGCCCGACCGAGGAGATGCGCCCAACCAGGCCGTCGCCGCTGATCACCGGGTCGTCGACCCGGACGCCGTCGCCGTCGCCGACGTCGATCGTCACGCTCGAGCGCCACTGCGTCGGCGAGCGGGCGATCACCCGGCCGGTCACCTCGTCATAGGCCGAGGCGGCAAGCACAGGGCTCCGGTCCAGCTCGAGCAGCTTGCGCAGCTGCGCGTTCTCGTGCATGGCCTCCTGGCCAGCGACGGCCTGCTCCCGCGCGATCACCAGCTCGGACTTGAGCTGGCTGTTTTCGCCGCGCGCGTCGAAGGTCTGGTCGAACCAGCCGACGAGGTCGCGAGCCGGCTTCAGGGCACGGTCGGCCGCCGACTGAACCGGGCTGAAGACCGAGCTGACGCCGCGCTGGAAGCCGCGCGAGCCCTGCCCGTAGGTAGCGGAGAGCAGGACGAACGAGCCGACGATCAGCAGGGCGAGCACCGCCCTACGACGGCGTACTTGCTTTCGGTACACAGTGAAGGCCTAAGTTGGGGAGTTGAGATGAAGGGGAGCTAGGCAAAATGCCGCGTTCCCGAATTTCGCTTGCTGGCGCGGTGGATGGCCTCGAACTCCTCCAGGGAGATGCCCGATCCCACCGCCACGCACGTAAGCGGTGACTCTGCCAGCTGACACGGCATCTGGCACTCGTCGCGGAGGCGCTGTTCGAGTCCTTGCAGGAGGGCGCCGCCGCCGGCGAGGGTGATTCCGCGATCCATGATGTCACCGGCGAGCTCCGGGGGCGTGCGGTCGAGCGTGTCCTTGACCGCCTCGACGATGTGCCCGACCGTTTCGTCGAGCGCCTCGCGTATCTCTTCGGAGCCGAGCTCGATCGTCTTCGGCAGGCCGGAGACGAGGTCGCGGCCGCGGATCTCGGCCCGCACTTCCTCGGGCAGCGGCGAGGCCGAGCCCGCCTCGAGCTTTACCTCCTCCGCCGTCTGCGTGCCGACCGCCAGCTTGTACTCGTGCTTGCAGTGGTTGACGATCGCCTCGTCGAGCTCGTCGCCGCCGATCCGGATCGACTGCGAGACGACGATCCCGCCGAGCGAGATCACCGCCACCTCGGTGGTGCCGCCGCCGACGTCGACGACCATCGAGCCGGTCGGCTCCGCCACCGGCAGGCCCGCCCCGATCGCCGCCGCCATCGGCTCCTCGATCAGGTAGGCCTGGCGGGCGCCGGCCGAGAGGCAGGCCTCCTCGACCGCCCGCTTCTCTACCCCGGTGACGCCCGAGGGGACGCAGACGACCACGCGGGGGTGGGCGAAGCGGTTGGAGTGCACCTGCTTGATGAAGTGGCGCAGCATCTGCTCGGTCACGTCGAAGTCGGCGATCACACCGTCCTTGAGCGGCCGGATCGCGGTGATGTTGCCCGGGGTCCGTCCCAGCATCCGCTTCGCCTCGACCCCGACCGCGTGCACCTGGCCGGTGTGGGAGTCGATCGCCACGACCGAGGGCTCCGAGAGGACGATGCCGCGCCCGCGGACGTAAACGAGTGTGTTAGCCGTGCCCAGGTCGACGGCCATGTCGCGACCGCCGAGACCTCTGAGATATCCGAGCACGCCCATGTGTGGAATGGAGACTTTCCGGCTGGGATTGTCCCAAACCCGCAAAATCGACACAAATCGGCTTACGGGTGCGTGACTGGGAACAGCTCCGGCGCCAGCTCGAACAGCAGCCCCACCGGCAACCCAACCACGTTGGAGACGCTTCCCTCGACTCGCTCCACCAGGGTCGAGCCGAGCGTCTGAATCGCATATCCCCCGGAGCGCCCCTCCCACTCGCCGAAGTCGACATAACGTTCTTTATCGGCGGCGCTCAGCTCCCTGAAGACCACGGTCGTCCGTTCGAGCCCACTCCGCTCCTCCCCCTCCACGAGCACCACCAGCCCGCTCATCACCGTGTGCGCCCGCCCCGACATCCGCTCCAGATAGCCCCGCGACTCGTCGGCATCGGCCGGCTTTCCCAGCGCCTTCCCGCCCAGCACCACGTCCGTGTCGCAAGCCAGCACCATCCCATCGCGATCCACCGCCCGAGCCTTCCGTCGAGCGTTCTCCAAGACCTCGAACTCGGGGTCTCCCCCACTGAGCTCGTCCACGCCGGACACGACGACCTCGAACTCCACCCCAAGCTTCCGCAAAATCTCAGCTCTCTGCGGCGACCCGGATGCGAGAACTACGCTCAAGAAAGCTCTGGAAACCAGATGCCGATCTCCCGCTCCGCGGACTCGTCGGAGTCAGACCCGTGGACCATGTTGAAGGTCACCTCGAGCGCGAAGTCCCCGCGGATCGAACCCGGAGCCGCCTCGACCGGGTTGGTCGCCCCGATCAGCTGGCGGGCCGCCGCAACCGCTTCGGTGCCCTCGAGCACCATCGCGACCAGCGTGCCACCGGTGATGAAGGAGACCAACTCGCCGAAGAAGGGCTTCTCGGCGTGCTCGGCGTAGTGCTCGTTGGCGATCGACTCGTCGGCGGTCATCATCTTCAGCGCCACGATCCGCAGCCCCTTGCGCTCGAACCGCGCCAACACCTCCCCGGTGAGGGCGCGCTCGAAGGCGTCGGGTTTGACGAGGATCAGGCTCCGGGACATCAGGAGTTGCGCTCGCGCGACT
>DATDAQ010000064.1:0-3083 GCA_036525295.1 Solirubrobacterales bacterium
GGTGACGTTCAATGCTGAAACAAGATCGCGGACGTGGGGCACGGAATCCAGAGGATGCAGGCTCCGTTCCTGCGGGCTTTCTCTATCACGGCGCTCTCTCGACGTACGAAAGCCTCGGATTCCTCCGCGACCGCAAGATCGGCAAGCACCGCTGGGTCGTTGCGAAGGTGGTCGAGCCAAACTCGTAGCTGACCTAGCCGCACGCGACCTTCAGGCGTCATTCCCGAACACTGGCCCAGCCCGGTACACCTCACGCGGGTCATCGGTTCCGCGGGGCGGCGGTGGCGGTGGTCGTTAGGCGAGCACGCGGGTCTCTCCGTGTGGGAAGACCATGCCCGCGACGATGCCGGTGGTGCGCCTGCTGTCCACGCGGGCACGGACGATCCGCTCGAGCTTCTCCACGGCCGCGTCGTTCGGAGTGGTCGCCACCGGGCGCGTTTCGACCGCGCCGGCTGCTCCCCCCGCCACGACGGCGGCGAGGAGCAGCGGCAGGAGCCGGAGTGCACGCAGCCGGCTCACGTGATCTCCCGTCGCGTGACGAGGTTTGTGCCGGCCGCGGCCAGCGCCAGCGTGTAGCCGGTGAGGACCAATCCCGCGCTCCAGAAGGGAAGCAGGCCCTCTTCGGCCGACCAGGTTCCGCTGAGGGCGCTCGCGGCACCCATCGGGAGCCAGCGGCCGACCTCAGGGACAACGTTGATGAGCAGGGCCTCGACGGTCGTCGACCAGACGACCACGACCGTGATCGCGAGTGTCTGGTTCGGCATCACGGCGCCCAGGCCGATGCCGAAGGCCGTCATCAGCCCAGTGCCGATCAACCCGCCCAGGATCGGGGCTCCGACGTCGGTGCTGAGGAGACTGACGTCGATGTCCCGCGCCGCCAGCCAGGGAAGGGCGATCGCGAGGGTTAGCAACGAGGAGACCGCAGTCGCCAGGACGCCTACGACGCTGCCCGCGGCGAGCTTCGCCGCGATCACGCGCCTCCGATCGGGAGTGATCAGGAACGTGGGCGTGGCGGTGTTGTGGCGGAACTCGCCGGCCATCATCGTGATGCCGAGGAGCAGGAGGAGCAGCCCGCCGGCCGACGCAGCGGAGAACACAGCGGTAATTCCCTCGCTGCTGTCGAGCAACAGGCCGTCGTTCGAGACGGTCATCGTCAGCGCGATGCTGACCGGGACGAAGGCCAGCGCGAAGGCGATGTACGCCCAGAACGCGCGGGTCGTCTGGAGCTTCAGCAGCTCCGCGTGGATCAGGTTTTTCATCGGGATGCTCCTTCGGAAGTCGTGAGCTCGAGGAACATCTCCTCGAGGTTGAAGTGCTCCGGCGTCATCTCGAAGATGACCGCGCCGATGCCTGCCGCGACCAGACCCACCGCCTCGGCGGCGCTCTCAAGGGCGACGAGCGCATCGGAGGCGACGAGCTGGGCAGAGATGCCCTGAGCGAGCAGCGCGCCGCGCAGCGCCTCGGCCTGCGGCGTTCGCACTCGCACACCGGATCGCGACCGGTTGGCCAGCTCGGCGAGCGAGGACTGGGTGACGAGTCCCCCGTTCGCGATGATCACCACGTCGTCGACGGTCTGGGCGACCTCGGCGAGCACGTGGCTCGAGACCAGCACGGTGCCGCCTCTGTCGGCGAACGCACGCACGAACTGCCGCAACCAGTGGACGCCCTCCGGATCGAGGCCGTTCGCAGGCTCGTCCAGGATCAACACCTCCGGCTCGCCGAGCAAGGCGCTCGCCAGACCGAGGCGTTGACGCATTCCGAGCGAGAAGCCCTTGACCCGGCGGTGCCCGACGTCGGCGAGGTCGACCTCGCGGAGCACCGCGTCGACGCGCGCGAGCGGGAGACCTGCGGCGGTCGCCAGGACGCGAAGGTGATCGCGCGCCCGTCGGCCGGGATGAAAGGCGTCCGCCTCGAGCACTGCCCCGACGCGGCGGAACGGCTCCGCCATCGCCGCGTACGGCTTGCCGCCGATCGTGGCGCTGCCTTGGCTCGGCCGCACCAGGCCGAGGAGCATCCGCAGCGTCGTCGACTTGCCGGCCCCGTTGGGCCCGAGGAAGCCGGTCACGGCTCCTTCGCGAGCGGTGAAGCTCAGGTCGTCGACTGCGGCTACCTCGCCGAAGCGTTTTGAGAGTCCTTGAATCTCGATCGCTGCCATTTGCATCCTCCAGTTGAGTTCGTTGTCCTGACGACACGATGGGCCGCGAAGCGGGGCTCGGCAATCGGCCATAGGGCGACTCTTGGACCGACGAAAGTCGGTGATCTGATCGACTTCGGAACGGTGTCCAAGGGCGGCCGAGACACCTACTCTTGGCGGAGTGACCGCTCGCCGTCTCCTGTCCACCCTGGTCGTCGTCCCGGAGGAGGACGAGGAGCCGCCCTCGCGCCGCTCGCGGTTCGACTGGGTCGTCGACTGCTCGCTGTTCCTGCTGGCGACCGCCCTAGGCGGCCTGGCGCTGGCTGACCAGGTCGGCCGCGGGCTGGACGGGCCCCTGCTTGTCTTCGATGTGATTGGTGGCGCTGCGCTCTGCCTCGCCCTGTGGTGGCGGCGGCGTTGGCCATTCGGCCTCGGTCTGGCCTCGGTGCCGATCGTGGCCTTCTCGTCCTCCGCGGGCTTTGCCGGCCTGATCGTCCTGTTCACCGTCGCCGCCTACCGCCGGTGGCAGCTGGCGTTCCTCGTCGCCGGACTGCAGCTCGCGATGTTTCCCGTCTTCCGCGCAGTGCAGCCCGACGACGACTCGCTCCCGCCGCTGGCGTTCTTCGTCATCCAGACACTGGCCTACGCCGCCATCGTCGCGTGGGGCATGTTCATGCGCGGGCGCCGCCAGTCGGCGCAAGAGCGCTTACGTCATGCCGAGGCCGAGCAGGAGCTGCGCGTCGAGCAAATCCGCCACGCCGAGCGCACGCGCGTCGCGCGCGAGATGCACGACGTGCTGGCCCACCGGATCTCGCTGCTGAGCCTGCACGCCGGCGCGCTGGAGTTCCGCCCGGACGCCCCGCCCGAGGAGGTCGCGCGCGCGGCCGCAGTGATCCGCGCCAGCGCACACCAGGCGCTCGAGGACCTGCGCGCTGTGATCGGCGTGCTG
>DATDAQ010000065.1:0-4803 GCA_036525295.1 Solirubrobacterales bacterium
GAGGCCTCTCCCAAAACACTCAAGCGCGGCTCTGCCGCGCGTTTTGGGAGAGGCCTCCGCCCCTCCCACCCCGCTACGTCGTATTAAGCCGTGACCGCGGCCGCCGGGATCAGCTCCCGCGACTCGAGATACTCGAGCAGCTTCCGCGCCGACTCCTCCGGCGTCTCGTTCTCGGTGTCGCAGACCCAGGCAGGGTTCTCGGGGATCTCGTACGGATCCGACACCCCGGTGAATTCCTTGATCTCGCCCGCGAACGCTTTCGCGTAGAGGCCCTTGACGTCGCGCTCGGCACAGGTGTCGACCGACGCCTTGACGTAGACCTCGATGAAGCGGTCGCCCATCAGCTCGTGCGCCTCGTCGCGGATCTCGGCGTAGGGGGAGATCGCCGCGGTGATCACCGGCACGCCGTTGCGGCTGAGCAGGTCGGCGACGAAGGCGATCCGGCGGATGTTGATGTCGCGGTCCTCCTTGGAGAAGCCGAGCCCCTTTGAGAGGTTTTCGCGCACGACGTCGCCGTCGAGGATCTCCAGCTTCGAACCGCGCTCGCGCAGTTGGGTCTCCAGCAGTCCGGAGATGGTCGTCTTGCCGGCACCGGAAAGCCCGGTGAACCAGAGGGTGAAGCCCTTCTCGCCTGCCATGCTCGTTCAGTCCTCCTTGTAAGCGTCGATCAGGATGTCGGCGACCTCGTCGCGGGAGAACTCGTGCGGCGGCCTTTCGCCGTTGCCGAGCATCTCGCGGACCTTGGTTCCGGAGAGGAACAGGTGCGCCTCTTCGTCGTGCGGGCAGGTCTTGTTGGAAGCAAGCCCCTCGCACTCGTTGCACCAGAAGGTGTGCTCGAACATCAGCGGCTCGATCCCGAGCTCGTCGATGTCGATCGTCTCGAAGATCTTCTGCGCGTCGTAGGTGCCGTAGTAGTCGCCGGCGCCGGCGTGGTCGCGACCGACGATGAAGTGCGTGGCGCCGTAGTTGCGGCGGACGATCGCGTGCAGGACCGCCTCGCGCGGGCCGGCGTAGTGCATCTTCGCCGGCTTCACGCCCAGCACCACCCGGTCGTTTGGGTAGTAGTTCTCCATCAGCACCTCGTAGCAGCGCATCCGCACGTCGGCGGGGATGTCGCCGGCCTTGGTCTTGCCGATCAGCGGGTGGATGAAGAGCCCGTCGCAGGTCTCCAGCGCCGCCTTGGTCAGGTACTCGTGGGCGCGATGGATCGGGTTGCGGGTCTGGAAGGCGACGATCTTCTTCCAGCCGCGCGCCTCGAAGTCGGCCTTGTGCTCGGCCGGCGTCTTGTAGCGGCGCATGAAGGCGTCCTCGTGGTCCGGCAGGGCGTCGACCTCGATCGGGCCGGCGATGCAACGGTTGCCCTCCTCGTAGATCGCGGCGACGCCCGGGTGGGCCTCGTCGGTCGTGCCGTAGACCTTCTCGGCCTCCTCGCGCACGTCGCGCTCGAAGATCTCCTCGACCCTGATCCGGCCCAGCGGCTTGCCTTCGTCGCTGGAGAGCGAGACGACGTCGCCGACCGCGCACTGCAAGTCGGTCGCCAGGGTGATCGGGATCGGCCAGTACTGGCCGTCGGCAGTCCGCATCTCGTCGCAGACGCGCTGCCAGTCGGCGGAGCCCTGGAAGCCGGTCAGCGGCGCGAAGCCGCCGTTTCCGATCATCTCGAAGTCGGCCGTGTGGCGCTCGGAAAGTGTCAGGGAAAGCTCAGTCATCGTCTCGCTCATGCGTTGAATCTCACCAATCGGTTGGGGGAAAGGGTTATGGAAGCCGCGTCGCGGCGCTAGTTGATCCCGCACTCGGACTTTTCGAGGCCCGCCCAGCGGCCGTCGCGGGGCGAACCGCCCTCCCCGACAGGCTTGGTGCAGTGCGTGCAGCCGATCGAGGGGTAGCCGTGGTCGTGAAGCGGGTTGTACGGGAGGTCGTGCTCATGGATGTAGTTCCAGACGTCGCGCTCGGACCAGTCCGCAAGCGGATTGAGCTTCCACAGCTCAAAGCGCTTGTCCCAGCCGAACTTCGGCGTCTTGGCGCGGCTGGCCGAGTCCGCGCGGCGGACGCCGGCGAGCCAGCAGTCTACGGAAGAGAGGGCCCGGCGCATCGGCTCGACCTTGCGCAAACCGCAGCAGGCGTCGGGATCGCGGTTCCAGAGCTCGTCGCCGTGCTTGGCCGCCTGCTCCTCGAGCGTCAGGTTATGGAAGCGGTCGAACTCGACGCCGAGCGAGGCGGCGAGGCGGTCGCGCGTCTCATAGGTCTCCGGGAAGAGCACGTCGGTGTCGAGGTAGAAGAAGCGCGCCTGCGGGTTGACCTTGCTCGCGAGGTGGGCGGTCACCGAGCTGGTTTTCTGGAAGGAGCAGGCGATGTAGTGGCTCTCGCCGAAGGTCTCGAACATCCACTCGATCGCCTGCTCGGCCGTACGGTCCTCGAGGTTGGCGGCGATCGCCTCCGGGTCGGAGATGCTGGGCTGAGCGGCGACCGGGTTCATATCGCGCACTCGCCCTCGCCCCTCTCGACCTTGTAGGGGCTCGATCGGTTCCAGTCGATGAACTGCTGCATCGTCTCGAGGCCGAACTCGGCCGGCAGCGTCAGGTCCTTGACCTCTTCTTCGAAGCGGGCGGCGCCGATCCGCTCGGCGCAGGGGTTGAACTCCTCGTCCGCGCCGGAGCGCTCCGCCTCGTAGAGGCGGACCCAGCGCTCGACCGCCTCGGGCACCCGCTTGGCGGGGATGCGGGATTTGAGTCGCGTGCCGAAGACGACCTCGCCGCCCTCGTAGTTGCCGCCGATGTGCGGAATGTAGGCCGGGACCTGGCGGTCCCCCACCTTCAGCGAGGCGCCGTAGAAGCCGATGTTGGCGATGTGGTGCTGGCTGCAGCCGTTCGGGCAGCCACTCATCTTCACGTGGATCTTGCGGGTCAGCCCGTCGGTGATCTCCATCTCCTCGAGCCGCTCCTTGATCGCCTGGTTGAGGCCCATCGAGCTGGTGATGCCCATCTTGCAGCTGTCCGTGCCGGGGCAGCTGACCACGTCGGTGATCTCGCGCGCGCCGGCCTCGCCGAGGCCGAGCTCGGCCAGCCGCTGCCAGACGTCGTAGAGCGCCTCGTCGCGGACCCAGCGCAGAACCAGGTTCTGCTGCACCGTGCTGCGCGCGTAGCCCCCGGTGTACTCGCGCATGATCGCGGCCAGGCCGCGGAACTGCTCCGGGGTCAGGTCGCCGCGGTAGATCTTCACCTCGACCGCGGAGAAGCCCTCCTGGCGCTGGGCCTGCACGTTCCCTTCGACGAAGCGGTCGAACTCGGTGCGGTCGCCGTTGGGCGAGGCGGCGGTCGGTGGAACCGCGGGGGCGTTGCGCTCCTCGTCGTCGTCGAAGCGCAGGCGCTCGACGTCGAAGTCGCGCTCGGCTACCCAGTCGCCCTCGAGCTCCGCGTCGACCTGCTCGCGGAAGGCCTCGATGCCGATTTTGTCGACCAGCACCTTGATCCGGGCGCGGGCGCGGTTGACCCGCAGCCACTCTTGGCGGTCGAAGATGCGCAGCGCGGCCTCGGTGACCTTGAGGTAGTCGCCGTTGTCGGCCTCGACGAAGTCGTAGAGCGTCGGCGCGATGCGAGGCATGATCGAGGTGCCGCCGCCGACGCGGATCTCGAAGCCCTTGACCCCGTCGCGTTCGCGCGAGAGGAAGGCGACGTCGTGGATGCCGGCGATCGCGCGGTCCTCGTCGGAGCCGCTGAAGGAGGTCTTGATCTTGCGCGGCATCAGCTGCGTGGTCGGGTGACGGACGAAGTAGCGGGCGTAGGCGCCGGCATAGGGCGTCGGGTCGAAGATCTCGTCGGGCGCGACGCCGGCCCAGGGGTCGCCGGTGACGTTTCGCACCGTGTTGCCGCAGCCCTCGCGCGAGGAGAGGCCAACCGCTGAGATTTCGCGGATCAGCGACTCCATATCGCGCAACGGCACGTGGTGGATCTGGATGTTCTGCCGCGTCGTGATGTGGCCCTTCTCGAGCGGGGCCCACTTCTCGACCACGTCGGCGAAGGCCTCCATCTGCTCGGGGGTGACGCCGCCGAAGGGAAGCTTCACCCGCACCATCTGCACGTCGGGCTGGCGCTGGCCGTAGACGCCCTGTTTGAGGCGGAAGCCGATGAACTCGTCTTCGGCCATCTTGCCGGCGAGGAACCCCTCGGCTTCGTTGTCGAAGTCGTCGAACTCGCGCTCGATGATCGGGATGATGTGTCCCGGGACGTTGTCGTAGCGCTCGGGGTTCTCCAGGGTGCCGGTGCGGCCCTTTCCCCGCTGCTCCTTCTGCTGGTCGACTGCTACCTCCACCCTGTGGAAAATAGCAAAACCTGACAGGGATTAGGGTATTTATTCCAGGCTAGCTCGGAGGAAGGCGCTTCCGGGCATGAAGGATCTCAGCCGCCTCGCCCGACTCGGCGACGCGAGCCCCCTCCGGCTCGAGAGCCAGCCCGGCCTCCGCCCAGCCCACGATCCCCTCGCTCAGCTTCACCGCATCGAACCCCTCGGCGCTCAGCGCCTCGGCCGCCATCGTCGACCGATTGCCCCCGCGGCAATAGAGAACCACTGGCCGGTCCTTGTCGATCTCGCCCGTCCGCTCGGCCAGCTCAGCCAGCGGCAAATGCGAAGCCCCCTCGATCCGCCCCGCATCCCACTCATGCTCGGCACGCACATCGACCAGCTGCGCCCCGTCGTCGAGCTTGGCTTTCAGCTCCGCGCGAGAGATCTCGGGTGGCCCTTCGCTCATGACCGGAATCTAACGACTGTCGCAGAGAGGGTGAGAGCCCCCTCCCAAAACACTCAAGC
>DATDAQ010000066.1:0-4473 GCA_036525295.1 Solirubrobacterales bacterium
GGCGAGCCAGTCGCGGAGGTCCGGCGGCAGCAGCATTGGCTGGTCACGGTCACAGCTGAGGAAGTTCTGAGGCATGACCCATTTTCTCGGCGTGAACGGACCGAAAAGCAGGGGGTTTATGCGACAGCCTCGCGTGAAAGCGGCAGTGTTCGAGTTGCGCTAGCGCAGTACCTCGGCTCAGGATCGGTCGACTCGACTAATAGCCCAGCGGACGTCGCAACTCGAAGCGCGAGAGATAGCCCGCGTCGAAGGTGCTTTCTGGAATCCAGCCGGGACCATGCCCGCCGCCTTCGATGAATCCCGACGTGCCCCAATAGCGTTTGTCTGGCGGCGTCACGCCGGGCTCAAATCTGAGGATCACATGGGCTTCCGGTTCGTAAGGCTTGTTGAGGATCGTCACCCAGCGGCCGCCGCCCGACTTGCCCCAGGCGACGAATCCAACCGTCGTCATGGTTTCGTTTCCGAAACCGCCGACCTGGAGAAGGTGACTGACCGCCGAGCTGCAATCGAAGGGGCCGTTTCGGGGGGTTGGCGTGAGGCCGTGCGAACCGCCCCACCGTCTCCGGGCGCATGGCACTGAGACGGTCGGCCTCGGCGATCATCCGCGCGATCCGCTGGTTCGGCGCCACCGCTTCACAGCCGCCCGCTTCGATCGAGCCGATCGCTGCCCATTTTTCGGCGCCGGCTAGCACGTCTTCGACGTACCACTCGGCATGGTTGTAGCCGTAGATCGCGTCGTGCCAGTCGGCCGGTGCCCCGCCGTAGCGGAGTAGCCGCGCGGCGGCAAAGATCGCGTCCAAGGGTCATAGGGGTCCTTAACCCCGTCACCATCACCGTCGACGTCGAACGCTTCCCAGCTCGAGGGGAGAAACTGCATCCACCCTTCGGCTTCTGCCGAGGAAACGCCGAGGTTGGTGCCGAAAGCGGTCTCCTCCTAGTTGATCGCGGCCAGGATCGCCGGGCCTTTTGGGCCAAGCCGATACTTCGCCGCGGCCTGCTGGTAGATCGGAATCAGCTTCGCCGGTACGCCCCTGACGTGTCCGGTGGCAACGCTCGTGGCGCCACAGCCGCTCGCCCCGCCAAAGGCGAGGGCGATGCAAACCGCACCGACGATCAGCGCCAGGAGAGCCGCGTCGGGATTACCGCCAGTGAGGAGAAGCTCAGGCGGCGGGCGTATCGCTCATTGCCGGGTCGTCAGGCCGATCGCCTGCGCGCCCCCGGCAATTCACTGACGGGCTAATCGCGGGCTATGACCTTAGGCAAACGAATATTCGGTTAGGTTGCCTATGATCAGTCGCCGTCCTTATGTGTACCCACAATGGCTGAGCCCGATCCAAAACACACCGGTTGGCGCAAGCTCCTGCTGGAAAATCTCTGGGTAGTGATCATCGGCCCGATAGTCGTCGGGCTGGCGATCGCCGGGATAAGCGGGGCCTTCAAGGGGCTCACCTCGGAGAAGCCGGGCCCCGAGATCGAAGCGTTGGAGTCGGTGGTCCGCAACGGCGCCAGCGAGCACGAAATCATCGACGTCCCGAACTCCGACTTCATCGGCTCTCGGCAGACGGGTCGGTCCCGGGCTCGAGTCGAGGTCCGACTGAGGAACACCGGCGAGCGGCGAACTGTCATCACCGATGCTGTCGTAACGATTCGCAAGCTGATCGCGGTGCCGCCGTGCGGGGTCGGTGGGGGAATCGAGGTCTCGAACACCTACGATGTCGTCCTGCCGCGGCACGCTGCTGAGGGGGACAGCGTGGAATTCCCGATCAACCAGCAGATCGCGCCGGATGGGGTCGATCGCTTCGTGTTCACCGTGGGTCACAGCCGCGACGCCGGCGAAGTCGTTTACCAGCTCGACCTCGCTGTGCGTCACGACAATGCGAAGGAACCCTCCGAGGTCGGACGTGTTCTGATCGCATTGCCGGGCGCACCGACCACGTACCGTCTTTACTTGGACAGTCGGCAGGGCTGCGGTCAGGAAGTAATCGACAGCCTGCGCGAGGCAGCGGAGTTGGAGGGTGTTCGCTCCCCGCAACTCGAACGGGCGCTCACGGCCGTCGACCAGGCGCCCTAGCCAGAGGAGCCGCAAGAAGCGCGACAGATACCCGGCGTCGAAAGTGCTTAATCCAGCCGGAACCATGTCCACCGCCTTCGATGAAGCCCAACGTGCCCCAATAGCGTTTGAGGCAAGGGCGATGCAAACCGCACCGACGATCAGCGCCAGGAGAGCCGCGATCGGGATGCCGTCGTCCCGGTCTTGACCTGGCCGGGCAGCTCTCCCCGCCGGGCCTTGGCGAGCATGTCGTCCAGCCACGCTCGCGCGGTCGCTTTCGTGAAGTAGCCGGCCGGCGGGCTCGTCCGGCGATCGGACCAATGGGACCGATCCGCTTCTGGACCTGCCGGCCATCGGGCAGCCTGAACTTGGCGTACCACTGAGGACCGCGCTTGCGCTCGACCTTGAAGACGTGGCCGCTGGTCGGTCGGGGCGGGCTGGTTCGCATCGTGACTCCTTCGTCATCTCCCGAGCCCGAACGCCCCGCCTATCGGGACGATTTCGGGACATATCTCGGGACACGAACCGGCTGCTGGCCTGCCCTGGAACGAAAAAACCCCGCTGCTGCGGGGCTTCTCGGAGTACCGCTACGGGGATTCGAACCCCGGTTTCCGGACTGAGAATCCGGCGTCCTAGTCCCCTAGACGATAGCGGCAAGGGAACGGGCATTTTAGCGAGCGGGGCGGGTGGTCCGTCGTGCCGGGGGTCGGAGGGTCGGGATCGGGGAACCGCTAAATTGCCTGCCCTCGCGGCTGTGGCGGAACTGGTAGACGCGCACGGTTCAGATCCGTGTGGAGGAAACTCCGTGGAGGTTCGACTCCTCTCAGCCGCATCGAGGGGCCGGCCGCGGAACCGCTAGGTTTCGCCGATGGCCGAGGTCCTGCCCCTCAAAGCCCTGCACTACGACCTCGACGCGGTCGGCTCGCTGCAGGACGTCGTCGCTCCTCCATATGACGTGATCGACACCGCGACGCGCGCCGAGCTGCTGGAGCGCTCGCCCTACAACGCGGTCGCGATCGACCTTCCCAAGCCCTACGGGGAGACCGGGCCCCAGGCCGAGGACGGCGAGGATCCCTACGCGCAGGCGGCCCGGGCAATCCATGCCTGGAAGCAGGCCGGCGCCCTCGTCGCCGACTCCGAGCCCTCGATCTGGGCGATGGAGCAGGAGTACAGCGGCCCCGACGGCTCCGCGCACACGCGCCACGGCATTCTCGCCCGCGTCCGGGTCGAGGACTTCGACACCGGCCAGGTCCTCCCGCACGAGCGCACGCTCCCGGGCCCCAAGCAGGACCGCCTGGAACTGATGCGCGCGACGCGCTGCAACCTCTCGCCGATCTTCTCGCTCAGCACGCTTGACCCGTGGCCACTGGTGGAGAGGGAGGTGGGCTTCGACGAGCCCTGGGGCGAGGCGACCGACGCGAGCGGAACGGTCACCCGGATCTGGCGGATCGACGATCCGGGAATCCACGACGAGCTGACCGCGCTGCTCGCCGATGCCCAGCTGCTGATCGCCGACGGCCATCACCGTTACGAGACCGCGATCGCCTACCGCGACGAGATCGGCGGCGAGGGCGACCACAACTACACGCTGATGGCGCTGACCGGCCTCGACGATCCCGGCCTCTCGATCTTCCCCACCCACCGCCTGCTCTCCGGCTTCGCCAGTGACCCGGAGCGCCAGCAGCGCCTCGGCGAGGGCCTGCGCGAGCTCTTCGAGGTGACTGAGGTCGAGACCGACCGCGTCGACCCGCTCGGTGAGGACGGCGTCGGCGTCTTCGGCCTCTACGACTCCCATCACAAGCGCGCCTTCCGCCTGCGGCTGAAGGACACGGCCGAGCTCGACCGACTGCTCGAGGGCATGCCGGAGGCTTACCGCCGCCTCGACGCGGCGATCCTCGAGACCCTGGTGCTGAAGGGCATCGCCGGCCTGAGCGAAGATGACATCCTCGCCAAGCGCGGCATCAGCTACGCCAAGAGCGTCGAGGACTCGCTGCGCCTGATCGACGACGGCACCTACGACGTCGCCTTCGTCCTGCGCCCGATCCCCGTCGACCAGACCAAGGCGATCTGCGAGAGCGATGCCAACATGCCGCCGAAGTCGACCTACTTTTACCCCAAGGTGCTGACCGGGCTGGTCTTCAACCCACTCGCCTGAGGACACGCGCTTAGGATGAGCGCGTGGTGAAGATCTACACAAAGAAGGGCGACGACGGGACGACCTCGCTCTGGTACGGCGGCCGCGTGCCCAAGCACCACGACCGCACCGAGGCCTACGGCTCGCTCGACGAGGCCTGCTCCCACCTCGGCGTCGCTCGTGCCCTCTGCGACGCCGGCGAGGCCGAGCTCGCGACCGACATCCTGCGCCTGCAGGACGACCTCTTCGTCGCCGGGGCCGAGCTGGCGACCGCGCCGGAGGCCGCCGA
>DATDAQ010000067.1:0-3253 GCA_036525295.1 Solirubrobacterales bacterium
AACACTCCAGCGAGGCTCCTGCCGAGCGTTTTGGGAGGGGGCACCCGGCCCTCAGACCAACACGAATCTGTCTCGGTGGATGACCTCATCCGCAGCGTGCGGCAGAAGCTCCTGTACCTCGGCGCTTTTCAGGCCCTTCACCTGTCTCAGCTCCAGCGCCGAGTAGTCGGTGATCCCCTTGCCGACGAGCACGCCATCAGCGGCTACCTCAACCGCATCGCCTGCCTGAAAGTCACCCTCGACCGCTGTGACACCAACCGGGAGCAAGCTGGAGCCCGCCTCGCGAAGCACGCGGGCAGCGCCATCGTCAACCAGCAACTGACCCCGGGAAGGCTTTGCGTACTTGAGCCAGAGCTTGAAGCCCGAGGTTTTCGTGGCGTTCGCCGCGAAGCGCGTACCCACCGGCTCGCCGCTGGCCGCCGCTACGAGCGTGCCCTCGCTCGTGCCGTTGCAGATAACGGCAGACACTCCGGACTCGCTTGCCATCTCCGCCGCAGCCACCTTGCTCCTCATCCCGCCTGACCCGAATGCTGAAGTCCGGTCGCCGATGTCGAGCCCCTCCAGCTCGGCGAAGTCGGAGATCTCCGCGACCCGCTTCGCTTCCTTGTCTAGTGCCGGATCGGCGGTGAAGAGACCGTCCGTATTCGTCAGCAACACAAGCAGCCGAGCGTCGAGCAGGATCGCCACCTGGGCGGCGAGGAAGTCGTTGTCGCCGAAGCTGATCTCGTCGGTCGCGGTGGTGTCGTTCTCGTTGACCACCGGCACCACCCCCCACTCGATCAGCCGCCGCAGCGTCTGGCGCGCGTTCAGGTAGTTGGTGCGGGCGCCGATGTCAGCCGCCGTCAGCAGCACCTGCGCGGCGCGGGTTCCGTGCCCCGCCAGCCGGCCCTCGTAGGCACGGAAGAGGTCGCCCTGCCCGACGGCCGAGGCCGCCTGCAGCTCGTCCATCGAACGCGGGCGCACCCGCATGCCCATCAGCCGCATGCCGCGGGCGATCGCACCCGAGGTAACCATCACCACCCGCTCCCCGCTGCGCTCCAGGCCGGAGACCTGCTCGCAGACCGAGTCGAGGACGTCGGAGCGCAGGGAGCCGTCGTCCGCAGCGACGATCGAGGAGCCGAGCTTGACTATGAGCGTCATGCGGGAGACGACCAGCGTAGCCCCGGGAAGCGACCAAAGCCCTGGTCCGCCGTCACCAGCTCGCTGCCGGACTCGATAGCGAGAGCGGCGAGATACGCATCGGGGATGTCATTGCCACGAGCGCCGATCGCGGCGCACAGATCGGTGAAGAGCTGCCAGTGGCGGGTTCCCGGGTTCACGTGGATAGCGGCTGCATGGTCGCGCAGGACCTCGGCGAATCGGAGGGCAACCGGAAATGGAGTGGGATCGGAGAAGATGCGCCCGTTGGTGACCACTCGGAGAAATCCGGTGAGGCTCGCGTCGCACACCCCATAGCCGCGGCCCGATTCCATCTCCTCCTTCAGCCAAGTGGAGAATTTCTCGTGTTGGGAGAGATCCTTGCGATGGGCATAGACAAGGACATTGACGTCGGCGAGAATCACGCAGCTGATCCGTCGCCTGGACCGCTGGCGGTGGGCAGCTCGTCGTCCATCAGGTCTCTCAGGCTGCGGTTGTCGGTCAAGTCCACCCCGGCGCGCAGGCCCCCTTCGCCATAGGTGGGAAGCTTGGGCAATCTCGCGCGCCCCGCTGGTGACGGCCGGCTCGCGAGCCGCTCACGCAGCGACTCGTCGATCAACTGGGTGAAGGTGATCCCGAGCTCCGCCGCCCGCGCCTTCGCGGTCCGAGCCAGATCGTTCTCGAGTCGTATCGTCGTTCTCATATGTCAAAACATATCAAATAGGCATCAATATGCCTATGGATGCAGCTCGAACTCGTGCTCGCCGACGCGGACGTCGTCGCCGGGCTCGAAGCCGGCGGCGCGCAGGGCGGCGATGACCCCGATCTCGTTGAGGCGCTGCTCGAGGTAGGCGAGAGCCTCTTCGTTCTTGACGTCGTGGCGCTCGAAGAGCAGCTCGACGCCGCGGCCGGTGACGCGATAGGCGCCGTCGTCCTCGCGCCGCACCGAGTATCCGCCCTCTCCCGCCGGCCGGTAGACGCGGTGCTCGGCCTCGAATTCGGCTGGCTGCTCGGGGCCCCTGTCCGGCCGGGCCGGGGGCGTCTCGGGCAGCGAAGACAAGATCTGGGCGCGCAGCTCCTCCAGGCCCTCGCCAGTGGCCGAGGAGACCGAGAGCACACCGAGGCCACCCTCCTCCATCCGCTGCCGCCACTCGACCAGCGCCGCCTCGACCTCGTCTCCTGGGAGCAGATCGCGCTTCGAGAGCACGACCAGCTCCGGCAGCCGGTCCAGCCCCGCGCCATAGGAGGACAGCTCCGCTCGTACGGCCGCGTAGTTGGACTCCGGATCGCCCTCCAGCGGCACCAGCTCGACCAGATGGACGAGCATCGCGCAGCGCTCGACGTGGGCGAGGAACTCATGCCCCAGACCTGCACCCTCCGCCGCCCCTTCGATCAGGCCCGGGATGTCGGCGACGATCGCCTGCCGCTCGTCGCTCTCGATCGTCCCCAGCACCGGCGAGAGCGTCGTGAACGGGTAGTCGGCGACCTTCGGGGCCGCCCGCGTCAACCGGCCGAGCAAAGAAGACTTCCCCGCGTTCGGTAGCCCGATCAGACCCACGTCCGCGAGCAGCTTCAGCCGCAGCTCGATCCACCCCTCCTCCCCGCTCGTCCCCGTCTCGGCAAACCGGGGCGCCTGCCGCGTCGAGTTCGCAAACCGCTTGTTCCCGTGCCCCCCACGCCCCCCATGAGCCACAACCGCCCGCTGTCCAGCCTCCACCAAATCGACCAAGCTCCCATCCACCGATTCGGCCTGCGTCCCCGCAGGAACCAATATCTCCCTCTCGTCGCCCCTGGCGCCATGGCGCTTCGAGCCTTCCCCGTGGGAGCCCCTCCCCCCCCGGAAGTGCTTGCTCCCCTTCAACGCAGCGAGGTCCCGCTTCGAAGCGGCACACACAAGCACCACATCCCCGCCATGCCCACCGTCCCCCCCGTCGGGCCCACCCCGAGGCACATGAGCCTCGCGCCGAAAGCTGATGCACCCGTTCCCACCGGCCCCGCCCTCGACCCAGATCTTCGCGCGGTCATACATCAGCTAAGGAGAGTAGTTCGCGCTCTTTAGGACGCTTGGATTCTGGAAAGAGGGCCGGGTGGCCTCTCCCAAAACACTCCAGCGAGG
>DATDAQ010000068.1:0-40894 GCA_036525295.1 Solirubrobacterales bacterium
CATCCCGCAATGTCCCTCTGCCCGAAGCAGCGCGAAGGACAAGGAGGGCACCCCCCACCCCCGACGACAGGACCCGCGGCGAACTACGCCCCAGGCGTGAGGGCCGTGAGCACGATCCGCTCCTGCTCCCTCGCGTGGGCCCCAGAGTACCCCTCTCCCGGGCTGGCCCGGGTCGGGCGACCGATGTAGCCGAGCTCGACGCCCTCGGGCAGCAGGTGGGGCAGGCGGCGGGACATCACCTTCCAGCACCCCATGTTGCGTGGCTCCTCCTGGACCCAGGCGATCTCCTTCAGGTTCGGGTAGGTGGCGATCAGCTCGGTCAGCTGCTCCTCGGCGAACGGGTAGAGCAGCTCGACCCGGACGATCGCCACGTTCTCGGCCCCCTCGCGCCGTTCATTGCCATCGAGGTCGAAGTAGATCTTGCCGGTGCAGAGGATCAGGCGCTCGACCTTCTCGCGACGCTCGCCGGCGCGCGGGTCGTCGAGGATGAAGTGGAAATGTTCGTCGGTCAGCTGCTGCGGCGTCGCCGCCGCGCGGTCGAGGCGCAGTAGGCCCTTGGGGGTGAAGACGACTAGGGGGCGGGGCTTGCGGATCAGCGCCTGGCGGCGGAGCAGGTGGAAGTACTGGGCCGCCGTGGTCGGGTTGGCGATGCGGATGTTGCCCTCGGCGCCGAGGGCGAGGAAGCGCTCGATGCGGGCGCTGGAGTGCTCGGGGCCCGAGCCCTCGTAGCCGTGGGGGAGGAGCAGCGTGAGGCGGCTGGTCTGCCCCCACTTGGCCTCGCCGGAGACGATGAAGCTGTCGACGATCACCTGGCCGGCGTTGGCGAAGTCGCCGAACTGGGCCTCCCAAAGGATCAGCGAGTTGGGGGTGGCCGCTGAGTAGCCGTACTCGTAGCCGAGGCAGGCGATCTCCGAGAGCGGGCTGTTGTAGAGCTCGAAGGGCGCGTTGGCGTCGGCGAGGTTTTGCATCGGGCAGTACTCCAGGCCGGTGTTCTCGTCGTGGAGGACGAGGTGGCGGTGGGAGAAGGTGCCGCGCTCGGTGTCCTGTCCGGTGAGGCGGATGTGGACGCCCTCGGTCAGCAGCGAGGCAAAAGCGAGCGACTCGGCGTGGCCGAACTCGATCCCGCCGTTCTCGAGAGCGCCAACCCGGTTGGAGAGCGGCTTGCGCAGCTTGCGGTGGATGGTGAAGCTCTCCGGGACCTCGATCAGCTCCTGGTTCAGCTCGCGCAGCTTCTCGATCGGGACGGCAGTCTGGACCGGGGGGCTGGCGCTGCGGTCGAGCTCGCCGGTGCTGGAGGTGGTCACGGTCGGGTCCTCGTAGTCGCCCAGCTCCATCTTGTGGCGGAGGTTCTTCAGCGCCGCCGACATCTCGTCGTGGCGCTCGCCGGCACTGGCCTCGACGTCCTCTTTGGCGATCACGCCCTCGCCGACGAGCTTCTCGGCATAGATCTCGGAGACCGGGGGGTGCGCCTTGATCTTGGCGGCGATCTGGGGCTGGGTGTAGGCGGGCTCGTCGGTCTCGTTGTGGCCGTAGCGGCGGTAGCCGATCACGTCGATGACGATGTCCTGGCCCCAGCGCTCGCGGTAGGCCATCGCCAGCCGGATCGCGGAGGAGCAGGCCTCGACGTCGTCAGCGTTGACGTGGACGATCGGGACGTTGAAGCCCTTCGCCATGTCGGCCGCGTAGGGGGTCGAGCGAGCGTCCTCGGGGTCGGTGGTGAAGCCCACCTGGTTGTTCTGGATGACGTGGACGGTGCCGCCGGTGGTGTAGCCCTTGAGCGCGCGCAGATTGAGCGTCTCGGCGACGACGCCCTGGCCGGGGAAGGCGGCGTCGCCGTGCAGCAGCACCGGCACCGCCCGTTTGGGCTGGTGCTCGATCCGCGAGCCCTCGAAGTCGGACTGGAGGAAGCGCGTGGCGCCCTCGACCACCGGATTGACGAACTCGAGGTGGCTGGGATTGGGGTAGAGCCGGACGGCGATCTTCTCGCCCTCGCTGGTCTCGTAGACCCCCTGGTGGCCGTAGTGATACTTGACGTCGCCGGTGCCGCCGTGGGGGATCGCCGCGACGGCCTTGACCGCGTCGATCTGCTTGGCGCCCTCGAACTCGGCCAGGATCGACTCGACCGAGCGGCCGAGGTTGTGGGCGAGGACGGCGAGCCGGCCGCGATGGGCCATGCCGAAGGCGACCTCCTCGGCGCCCCCCCGGTAGGCGAGGGTGACCAGCTCGTCGAGCATCGGCACGACGACGTCGAGTCCCTCGATCGTGAAGATCTTCTGCCCCAGGTAGGCCTTCTCGATGAAGCGCTCGAACTCGAAGACGTCGACCAGGCGGCGCAGCAGGCGGCGTTTCTCCTCGTCGGCAAGCGGCTGGCGATGGGTCCCGGTCTCGACCATCTCACGCAGCCAGGTGCGCTGATGGTGGGAGGAGAGGTGCTCGAACTGGTAGGCGATCGTGCCGCAGTAGGCCTCGCGCAGTCGCGGCAGCGCCTCGAGCAGGGTCTCGCCAGGCACTCCGATGCGCAGGATCGAAGCGGGAATCCGCTCCATCAGCTCCGGCGTCAGGTTGAGGTTCTCGGGCTGGATCGCCGGGTCGCCCTTGGGCTCTCGCCCGAGCGGATCGAGCCGCGCGGCGAGGTGGCCGTGCGTGCGGTAGCCCTTGAGCAGCGAGGTGGCCGCCTGCACCGCCTGCAGCAGCTCCTCGTCGGGCTGGGTTGTGGTGACGGCCATCTCCTCGGTCTGCTGCTGGACGCCGAGCGGCGGGGCCGAGGCGGAGGCCGGGTGCGCGGATGAGATCGGCGCGGCCTCCACACCCAGGTCCGCCGCGACCCCCTCGTAGAAGCCGTGCTCGCCCTGCAGCAGCTGCTCGATGCTGCGCAGGAAGGCGCCGGACTCGGCGCCCTGGATCACCCGGTGGTCGTAGGTCGAGGTCAGCGTCATCGTCTTTGAGACGCCGAGCTGGCGCAGGCGGTCGGGAGAGGCGTGGGCCCACTCTGGCGGGTAGGCGATCGCCCCGGTGGCGACGATCGCGCTCTGACCGCCCATCAGGCGGGGAACGGAGGCGACGGTGCCGATCCCGCCCGGGTTGGTCAGCGAGATGTTGGTGCCCTGGAAGTCGTCGGCGGTTAGCTTGCTCTCCCGCGTCTTGGTGATCAGCTCCTCGTAACAGCTGTGGAAGGCGGCGAAGCCGAGACCCTCGGCACCCTTGATCGCCGGCACCATCAGGCTGTGCGAGCCGTCCTTGCGCTCGACGTCGACGGCGATGCCGAGGTTGATCGGCCCACCCTCGAGCGCGAACGGCTTGCCGTCGCGCCGCTCGAAGACCCGCGTCATCACCGGGTGCCGCTTCGCCGCCTGCACGATCGCCCAGGCGACCAGGTGCGTAAAGGAGACCTTCATCCCCCGCTCCTTCAGCAACCCGTTCAGAGCCTTGCGCTTGGCATCCAGCGTGTCCACGGCAACGGTCCGGAACGACGTAGCCGTAGGCACCTCCAGCGACTCGTCCATAGCCTGAGCCAGCATCCCCGCCGGTCCCCTGAGAGCCTTCTCCTCACCAGCCACCGCCGGCGCAGCGCCATTCCCAGCCGCCAAAACATCGTCCTTAGTCACCTTCGCCCCCGGCCCACTCCCAGCTACCGAGCCCAGGTCGACGCCATTGGCCTCAGCTATCCGCCGCGCGACAGGCGTCGCCCGGACCCCGTCGGCTCCATTGGTCCCGGCGGCAGCCCCAGCCGCATCTCCCGCGGGTGGCGCTGTAGGGGGGACCGCCCCCGAGGACGCTTTAGCGACCGCAGGGGGCGGTGGGTCCCCTGCAGCGACAGGACCCGCGGGCGGGCGCTCGTCGGAGCCCTCCCCGGGCTCCATTTCAGCCATGGGCGCCCCAACCGGCACCTCGTCGTCGACGGCAACAAGAAGCTTGGTAATGGTGCCATCCGCAGGCGCCGGCACCTCGGCGTCGACCTTGTCCGTAGACACCTCGACGACCGTGTCCCCCTCGCGGACGAAGTCCCCCTCGGCGACGTGCCACTCGAGCACGATGCCCTCGGTGACCGACTCGCCCATCTCGGGCATCTCGATCTGCAGGGTCGCCGTTTGCGCCATTCTTGGAATGAGTGTATGAAACAGCGATGAACTACTTCGTCACCGGCGCCACCGGATTCATCGGCCGCAACCTCGTGCAGCGGCTCCTGCAGCGCGAGGGGACGATCTACGCCCTGGTCCGCGCTGGGTCGCGGGGGCGGCTGGAGGAGCTGCGCACGGCCTGGGGGCCGAACGGAGCACGGGTCGTGCCGATCGCCGGCGACCTCGCCCAGCCCGGGCTCGGAGTCTCCGAGGAGGACCTGGTCACCCTGCGCGGCGACGTCGACCACTTCTTCCACCTGGCCGCGGTCTACGACCTGGCGGCCGGCGCCGAAGCTCAGGAGATCGCCAACGTCGAGGGTACCCGCCACGCGGTCGAACTGGCCGGGGCGATCGAGGCGGGCTGCTTCCACCAGGTCAGCTCGATCGCGGCCGCGGGCCTCTACAGGGGCGAGTGGCGCGAGGACATGTTCGAGGAGGCCGAACACCTCGACACCCATCCCTACTTCCGCACCAAGCACGAGTCCGAGCGGGTCGTACGCGAGGAGTGCCACCGGCCCTGGCGCGTCTACCGGCCCGGCGTGGTCGTCGGCGACTCGCGCACGGGCGAGATCGACAAGATCGACGGGCCCTACTACGCCTTCAAGCTGCTGCAGCGGGCGCGCAGGGTGCTGCCGGCCTGGCTGCCGGCCGTCGGCGTCGAAGGCGGCGAGATCAACATCGTCCCGGTCGACTACGTGGCCGACGCTATCGACCACATCGCCCACCAGCCGGGCCTCGACGGCCAGGCCTTCCACCTCACCGACCCGGCACCGAAGAGCGCCGGCGAGATGATCAACCTCTTCGCCCGCGCCGCCGATGCGCCCCAGGCGGCCTTGCGGCTCGACTCCGGCGTCACCGACCCGGCCACCTCGCTGGTGCGCACCGGCCTGCGCTTCTTCCCGCCGGCGAAGCGGGTGATGAAGGCGGGGCTGGGCGAGCTGGGCATTCCCGCGGGGGTACTCAACTACTTCAGCTACCCCACCCACTTCGACTCGACCAACGCGCAGGCCGCGTTGGAGGGAACGGGGATCGAGGTGCCGCCGCTCGACTCTTACGCCGACCGGATCTGGGACTACTGGGAGCGCAACCTCGATCCGGACCTGTTCAAGGACCGCTCGCTGAGCGCGGCGGTGCGGGGCAAGGTGGTGCTGATCACCGGCGCCTCGTCGGGGATCGGCAAGGCAACCGCGGTCAAGGTCGCCGACGCCGGTGCGACTGTGCTGCTGGTGGCGCGTTCGCTCGAGAAGCTCGAGGAGACCAAGCTAGAGATCGAGCAGGCCGGCGGCGTGGCCCACATCCACCGCTGCGACATGTCCGACATCGAGGACGTCGAGCGGATGGCGGAGGAGGTCCTCGCCTACCACGGCCAGGTCGACGTCCTGGTCAACAACGCCGGGCGCTCGATCCGCCGCTCGGTCGGCCTCTCCTACGACCGCTTCCACGACTACGAGCGGACGATCCAGCTCAACTACCTGGGCGCGGTGCGGCTGATCCTGGCGCTGCTGCCCTCGATGCGGGCGCGCAAGTCGGGGCACGTCGTCAACGTCAGCTCGATCGGGACGCAGACCAACCCGCCGCGCTTCTCGGCCTACGTGGCCTCGAAGGCGGCGCTTGACGCCTTCAGCCGCGTGATCGCCTCCGAGGTGATCGACGACGGCGTCCACCTGACGACGATCCACATGCCGCTGGTGCGCACGCCGATGATCGCGCCGACGCGGATGTACGACATGTTCCCGGCGGCCTCGCCGGAGGAGGCGGCGGAGATGATCGCCGGGGCGATGATCGATCAGCCGAAGAAGGTGGCGACGCGGTTGGGGACCTTCGGCGAGCTTTTGTACGCGGTGGCGCCTACGGTCAGCGACAGGATCCTGAACCAGGCCTATCGACTGTTCCCGGAGTCGCAGGCGGCCAAGGGGAAGACCGAGGAGGCACCGGATCGGGCGCCCTCCACGGAGGCGGTTGCGTTTGCCCATCTCATGAAAGGCGTGCATTGGTAGAGGGTGGGGTCCCCCTCTGCCGTCCAAATGCCGGGCTAATGAGCCCGGCATTTTGAGTATCCGCCCGTCAGAGGGGTACCCCACCCTCTACTGCGGGGCGCTGTCATGAGCACGAGAAGGCTCAAGCACTGGGGGTGGGGGTATGAGGATCAGGCGCCCTCTGGGGAGGAGCTTGTTGCTGCTGCTGCGGGGATAAGGGAGCGGTTTGGGTTTGGAGGCGAGGTCGAGGAGCCTGTGGCCCTGGAGGAAGTTGAGCTGCGGGCTCCGCGGTTGAAGGTCCCGAGCGCTTTTGGGGAGCTTTTTAGGGACGAGCGCTACGAGCGGGTTTCGCACTCGTTGGGGAAGGCCTATCGGGACGTGGTGCGGGGGTTTCGGGGGGAGTTCGAGAACCCGCCTGATCTGGTGGCGTTTCCGCGGGACGAGTCGGAGATCGAGACTGTTCTTTCCTGGGCTGAGGCCGAGGGGGCGGCTGTGGTGCCGTTTGGGGGTGGGACGAGCGTGGTCGGCGGGGTGGAGGGGCGGCTGGGGGACAGGCCGTTCGTGTCTTTGGATCTGAGGCGGTTGGATCGGGTGCTGGAAGTCGATGCCGAGTCGCTGGCGGCTCGGATCCAGGCGGGGGCTACCGGGCCGGGGCTGGAGGATCAGCTTCGGGAGCATGGGCTGACGCTGCGCCACTTTCCGCAATCGTTCGAGTACTCGACGCTCGGTGGCTGGATTGCTACGCGGGCCGGGGGGCACTTCGCGACGCTCTACACGCACATCGACGACCTTGTCGAGTCGGTGCGGGCGATCACGCCGCGGGGGATCTGGGAGAGCCGGCGGCTGCCGGGTTCCGGCGCCGGTCCGTCCCCCGACCGGGCTTTGATCGGCTCCGAGGGCATCCTCGGCGTGATCGCCGACGCCTGGGTGCGCGTCCGGCCGCGGCCGCAGTACAAGAGCTCCTGCGGCGTCGAGTTCGACGACTTCCACGCCGCGGCACGAGCGATCCGCGAGATCTCCCAGTCCGGCTTGTACCCCACGAACTGCCGCCTCCTCGACGCGCTCGAGGCCGAAACCACCGGCGCCGGCTCCGGCGAGAAGAACCTCCTCGTGCTCGGCTTCGAGTCAGCCCAGCTCCCCGTCGAAGAACCGATGCGCCTGGCCCTCGACATCGCCCGCGAGCACGGCGGCACCCCCGGCGATCCCCGCACCACCACCCCGCCGACGGGCCGAAAACCGGACTCCGGCTCCGGAAATAGGCCCGTCGGCGGAGGAAGCTCGGACGCGGTGGGGGCCTGGCGGGGGGCGTTCCTGTTGGCGCCTTACTTGCGCGACACGTTCGTCGCTTGCGGGGTGCTCTCGGAGACGTTCGAGACCGCGATCACCTGGGACCGTTTCGAGGAGTTCCACGCCGAGACGATGGAGGCGGTGCGGGGGAAGGTCGCGGAGGTCTGCGGGGTGCCTGCCGAGGGCAATGGCTCTCCCCGGGTCAGCTGTCGCTTCACCCACGTCTACCCCGACGGGCCGGCTCCCTACTTCACCGTGATCGCCCCCGCGATCCGCGGTGGCGAGGTCGAGCAGTGGGACGAGATCAAGGCCGCCGCCTCGGAGGCCGTGATCGAAGGGGGCGGCACGATCACCCACCACCACGCGGTCGGCCGCGATCACCGACCCTGGTACGACCGCCAGCGCCCCGCTCCGTTCGCCGCCGCCCTACGCGCCGCCAAGGCGGAGCTCGATCCTGCCGCGATCCTCAACCCCGGCGTCCTAATCGACCCCTAGCGGCGGTACCCTGTCGCGACTGACTTTCTCCTGGCCGGAAGCGGGATTCGCCCTCACCGGCCACCCTGAGCGTGGAAACGATCACCTCCGAACAGCCGACGGTCCCAGTAGTCCCCTCGATGGACGAGCCGGTGGTGCCTCGCCGATCGCCACTGCGGGCGGCGATCAAGACCGGGCGCCCGCAGGAGTGGATCAAGAACCTCTTCGTCTTCGCCGGGCTGGTCTTCTCGGGCAAGTTCAACCAGCCGCACGCGGTGCTGGAGGCGACGCTCGCCTTCGTCTCCTTCTGCGCGATCTCCAGCGCCGGCTACTACGTCAACGACCTGATCGACGTCGAGCTCGACCGCAAGCACCCGAAGAAGCGCTTCCGGCCGCTGGCCGCGGGGGAGCTCTCCGAGAGCACGGCGAAGCTGATCGCGCCGCTGCTGGCCGCCGTCGGCATCGGCCTGGCCTTCGCCACGGTCAACTGGGAGGTCGGCGTGATGGTGGTCGGCTACGGCATCGCCCAGATGGCCTACAGCCTCGGTCTCAAGCAGATCGTGATCGTCGACGTGATGACCCTCGCTGGCCTCTTCATCCTGCGGGTCGCCGCCGGTGCCAGCGCCGTCGACGCCCACGCCTCCGAATGGCTGCTGCTTTGCACCGGCATGATCGCCCTCTTCCTCGGCTTCACCAAGCGCCGCCAGGAGGCGGTCTCCGAGCTGCACGAGGGCACCAGCAGCCGCCCCGTCCTCGAGCACTACTCGCTGCCCTTCCTCGACCAGATGGTCGCCATGGTCACCACCGGCACAGTGATCAGCTACTCGATCTACGCCGTCAACTCGCCGATCGTCGGCAACGAGATGATGTGGACTATTCCCCCGGTCGTTTACGGCATCTTCCGCTACCTCTACCTGATCTACGACCGCGCCGACGACCGCTCGATCGCTGCGATGGTGTCCAAAGACAAGGGCATGATCGCCGGAGCGGCGGCCTTCGTGATCACCGCCTTCGCGGTGCTCTACCTCTTCAACTAGTCCGGCTGGACCGGCAGGTCCGAGACCAGCTCGGTCTTGCCGCCGCGCTGGAACTGGAGGTCGATCGTCTCGTCCTTGCGGTAAGTGCCGAAGAGGCCCAGGTACATCGCCAGCCAGCGCCCTGTGCCGACCTTCTCCTTGACGATCTGGCGGCTGAAGACGATCTCGCCGGCCGAGACCCGGTAGTCGTCGCCCTCGCGCTGCTCGACGCCGTTGACGAAGACCGCATAGGGCGCTTCCGCCCCCGCCGGAAGCTTCACCCGCCGCCCGGCGGCATAACTGCCCTTTGGGATCTCAGCCTCGGCCATCGCGTTCCAGAGTCTCCCGCACGAGGTCGAACGGGGTGTCGTGTCCACTCGGATCGAGCTCTTCGCGCCGCATCCCGCCCCGGTACGGCATGAACGTCCCATCCCCCCGCACGTCCATCCCGGCCACGGGCTTGCGCAGCCACCCCTTCCCCGTCAGCTGCAACCGAGCCCGAACCTGATCCCCCGGCCCAAAATCCCTCAACGACGACACAGCCTTCACCGGCCCCTCGGCCCGAATCTCCAACGCCCGCCGCCTCATCTCCGCCACAGCCTCCCCAAGCTCCCCAAAGCTCAGGTGCTCCACATCCGACCCGTCCCGCACCGTCAGCTTCCACGCGCTCAAGAGCCGCAGAATACGAAAGGGCTTTGGTCCTCCTCCCACGGAGGCTGTGGGAGCGACCCGCTTCCGCAGCGAGTGGCACTGCAAGACGGACGGTCTCCGTGGGAGGAGGACCAAAGCCCTCCACCGCTTCGTGCTCTCTATGCTCCCCGCCGCGGCCGTTTAGGACGCCGCGCCGGCGGCCCGACGATCTTTTCGGGCCCCTCACGGTCCTCAAGCGCGACGTAGTCCCGCTCGCGCTCGCCCGTGTAGACCTGCCGCGGCCTGGAGATCTTCTGCTCGGGGTCGTCGACCATCTCCATCCACTGGGCTACCCAGCCGGCTGTACGGGGGATGGCGAAGATCACGGTGAACATCTCGGTTGGGATCTCCAGCGCCTCGTAGATGATCCCCGAGTAGAAGTCGACGTTGGGGTAGAGCTTGCGCGAGGTGAAGAACTCGTCGTCGAGCGCCCGCTTCTCCAGCTCGCGGGCGATCTCGACCAGCGAGTTGTACTCGGTCGCCTCGAAGACCTCGTCCATGTGCTGCTGAATGATCCGCGCCCGCGGGTCGTAGTTCTTGTAGACGCGGTGGCCGAAGCCCATCAGCTTCTCCTCGCGCGCCTTCACTTTCTCGAGAAAGGCCGGGATGTTGTCCACCGACTCGATCCGGCGCAGCATCCGCAGCACCGCCTCGTTGGCGCCGCCGTGCAGCGGGCCGTAGAGCGCTGCCACGCCGGCCGCGACCGCTGAGTAGGGGTCGACGTCGGAGGAGCCGACGCCGCGCACGGCGCTGGTCGAGCAGTTCTGTTCGTGGTCGGCGTGGAGGATGAAGAGCACGTCGAGCGCCTTCGAGAGGCTCTCCTTCGGCACGTGCTTCATTTCCGTCTTCTTGAACATCATCGAGAGGAAGTTCTCGGAGAAGTTGAGGTCGTTTTCGGGGTAGACGTAGGGCAGCCCCATGTTGTGGCGGTAGGAGAAGGCGGCCAGGGTCGGCACCTTGGCGATCAGCCGGACCGCCGCCATGTAGCGCTCCTCGGGGTCGTCGATCTTCTTCGCGGCCGGGTAGAAGGTGGAGAGCGCGCCCACCCCCGAGAGCAGCATCCCCATCGGGTGGGCGTCGTAGCGGAAGCCCTCGAAGAAGTGCTTGAGGTCCTCGTGGACGAAGGTGTGGTGGGTGATGTCGTAGGTCCAGCGATCCAGCTGCGGTCCGGTCGGAAGCTCGCCGAAGATCAAGAGGTAGGCGACCTCGAGGAAGGTGGAGCGCTCGCAGAGCTGCTCGATCGAGTAGCCGCGATGTTCGAGCACTCCGGCATCGCCGTCGATGTAGGTGATCGTCGAGCGGCAGGCGGCCGTGTTGGTGAAGGCCGGGTCGTAGGCCATCATCCCGAATTCGTCGGGGTCGACCTTGATCTGCCGTAGGTCCATCGCCCGCACGGTGCTGTCCGAGATCGGCAGCTCGTAGGTCTTGCCGGTGCGGTTGTCGGTGACCGTGAGGGTCTCCGAGCCCGCCGGGGCGCCCCCGTCGGCGGCTGCGTCTCTGATCTGCTGCTCGGTGGCCATCACCCCTCCTCGAGCCGTTTCAACTGGAGCGGCCAGTATCGCAGCTCGGCTTGCCCCGCCTGTTGCGTTCCGGAGAACCGGTGGGCTACTCGGCAGTCGCCGGCAGCGGCTCGAAGCGCGTCATCGCGTGCAGCTCGGAGAAGCGCTCGTCGATCTCCTCGCGGCTGAGGGCGGCGACGCGCTCGGTCCCGAACCGCTCGACGTTGAAGGAAGCGAGCACGGTGCCGTAGCCCATCGCCCGCCGCAGCGTCGCCTCGTCGAGCTCGCCCTCGTGGCTGTCGAGGTAGCCGAGGAAGCCGCCGGCGAAGCTGTCGCCGGCGCCGGTCGGGTCGCGCACGTCCTCGAGCGGGATGCCGGGCAGGGCGAAAAAACTGTCGGCGGTGAAGAGCGCCGCGCCGTACTCGCCCTGCTTGGCGACGACCGCGCGTGGACCGTGCTCCATCACGGCGCGGGCAGCGCGGGCAAGGTTCGGCTCGCCGGTCAGCTGGCGGATCTCGGCGTCGTTGAGGACGACGCAGTCGACCTCGGCGATCGCCGCCAGCAGCGAGTCCTTCGCCGTGTCGATCCAGAGGTTCATCGAGTCCAGCGCCGAGAAGCGGGCCGTGCCGCACTGGGCGCGCACCTGGCGTTGCAGGTCGGGCTGGATGTTGGCGAGGAAGAGCACGTCGGCCTCCTGCGAGGCGGCCGAGAGCTTCGGCTCGAACTCGCCGAAGACGCCGAGCTGGGTGTCTTCGGTGTGGGCGACGTTGAGGTCGTACTCGTAGCGCCCGCGCCAGAAGAAGGACTGCCCGCCGGGCACCCGCTCGATGTCGTCGGTGAGCACGCCGCGGCCTTCCAGGATCTCGAACTCGGCCGCGCCGAAGTCGTCCCCGACCGGGCCGACCGGCCGCACCTCGGTGAAGAAGCTGGCGGCGAGGGAGAAGTGCACCGCGGCGCCCCCGAGCATCCGGTCGCGCTCGCCGAAGGGCGTCTTGACCGAGTCGAATGCGATTGAGCCGACGACTGTGAGCGACATTCGGCCCGGGAGGTTAGTCGCGCGCGGGTCCTGTCGCGGGGGAGGGGGGCACTGCGGGCGGGCCACGGTCCGTCCTCGACCCCCCTCCCCCGCGCCACCCGCGCGAGCTGCGGGGACGGCCGACGAATATGCTCGCGCCGTGAAGGCGATTCGGATTGAGGAGTTCGGCGGCCCTGAGGTGCTGCGCTATGTGGAGGTCGACGACCCTGTAGCTGGGGATGGGATGGTCGTGGTCGAGGTTGCGCGGAGTGGGATCAACTTTGCGGATACCCATGCGACTCGCAACGACTATCTGGCTGAGCAGTCGTTGCCGTTGATTCCCGGCGCTGAGGTCAGCGGGCGAACCGCCGACGGGCGGCGGGTGGCGGCGCTGCTGGGCAGCGGCGGCTACGCGGAGAAGGTGGCCGTGCCCGAGGCGTTGCTGGTTCCCGTGCCCGACGAGGTCGACGACGACCAGGCCGCGGCGCTGCTCCTGCAGGGGCTGACCGCGATGGCGCTGGTGCGGCGTTGCGCCCGGATCGAGCCGGGCGAGACCCTGGTGGTCGAGGCCGCGGCCGGGGGCACAGGCAGCCTCGCGGTGCAGCTCGGCAAGCGGGCCGGCGCCAAGGTGATCGGCCTCGCCTCCAGCGAGGAGAAGCGGGCGCTGGTCGAGCGGCTCGGCGCCGACGCCACGGTCGACTCGCGCTCGGAGGACCTCGGCGCGGCGATCCGCGAGGCCAACGGCGGCGAGCGGGTCGACGCGGTCCTGCACATGAGCGGCGGCGGCGCCTTCGATGCCGAGCTGGGCATCCTCGCCCCGATGGGGCGGATGGTCGTCTTCGGGATCGCCTCGCGCGAACAGCGCGAGGTCTCCACCGCGGCTCTGCTGCGCGGCTCGAAGTCCGTGATCGGCTTCTGGCTCGTTCACCTCCTGGCCCGCCGCGAGCTGGTCGCCCCGATGATCGCCGAGCTGCTCGGGGCGGTCGCCGCCGGCGAGCTCGAGGTCACGGTCGGCGACGTCTACCCGCTCTCGGAGGCCGCCCGCGCCCACGAAGACCTGATCGCCCGCCGCACCGCCGGCAAGCTCCTCTTGGATCCCTCTCGATGACCGCCTTCAAAGAGCTCGGCCTCTCGCCGCAGATCCAGCAGGCCATCGACGAGCTCGGCTTCGAGGACCCGACGCCGATCCAGGAGGAGGCGATCCCGGAGCTGCTCGGCGGCCACGACGTGATCGGCCAGGCGCAGACCGGCACCGGCAAGACCGCGGCCTTCGGGTTGCCGCTGCTGCAGTACGTCGACCCAAGCGTCGACGAGGTGCAGGCGGTCGTGCTGACGCCGACCCGCGAGCTCTGCATCCAGGTGACGCAGGCGCTGCGCGCCTACGCCGAGCACCTCGACGTCGAGATCGTCGCCGTCTTCGGCGGCGCCCCGATCAAATCCCAGCAGTCCCAGCTGCGCTCCGGCGCCCACGTCGTCGTGGCGACGGTGGGGCGGATGATGGACCTGATGGGCCGCCGCTCGCTGGTCCTCACCGCGGCCCGCTACGTGGTCCTCGACGAGGCCGACGAGATGCTCGACCTCGGCTTCATCGAGGACGTCGAGAAGATCCTGCGGATGTGCCCGAGCGGGCGCCAGACGGCGCTCTTCTCAGCGACGATGCCGCCGCCGATCCAGCGGCTCGCCGAGAGCTACATGTACGACCCGACGACGATCCGGATCACGCCCAAGAAGCTGACGGTCGACGCGATCGCCCAGGCCTTCGTAGAGGTGCCCGCCAAAGAGAAGTCAGCCCGCCTGGTCGAGCTGCTGCGGACCGAAGAACCCGAGCAGGCGATCATCTTCTGCCGCACCAAGATCGGCGCCTCGCGGCTGGAGAAGACCCTGAAGGACAAGGGGCTCGACGTGAAGGCCCTGCACGGCGACATGAGCCAGGGCTCGCGCGACGGCGTGATGATCGCCTTCAAGGACCACCGGGTGCGGCTGCTGGTCGCCACCGACATCGCCGCCCGCGGGCTCGACATCGAGCACGTCACCCACGTGATCAACTTCGACGTCCCGGCCTCCTCGGAGGTCTACGTCCACCGGATCGGCCGCACCGGCCGGGTCGGGCGGACCGGCCGCGCGATCACCTTCGTCACCCCCGCCCAGCGCGAGGAGATCGGCCGCATCGAGCGCGACGTGAAGACGACGATCGGCGAGTGGGAAACGCCGGAGGAGCGGCTCGAGCACGCTCCTCGCCCGCGACGCCGCGAGCGCAGCGAGGCGAAGCCCGCCGTCGTGGAGCCGGTCAAGGAGGCGGGGTCCGACAAGGGCGCCGGGGAGGTGTCTCCCGAGCCGGGCGCTGCCGTCAAGCTCTTCGTCAACCGAGGCGAGCGCAGCGGCCTCACCGAGGAGGACCTGCGCTGGGCCCTCCGCGAGGGCGCCGTCCTTTCTGACGAGGAGATCCACGACGTAAGCGTCCTGCACCGCTTCTCCTTTGTCCGCGTTTCCCCCGAGAAGGCGGAGCGCACCGTCGAGTTCCTCGACGGAACGAAGCTAAAAGGCAAAGAGATCCGCCTCGAGATAGCTCGGAACTAACCCCGGGCGCTACCTCTGCGTCAGCTCAGCGATACGGCTGAAGAGCCGGTCGAAGTCGATCGGCTTCGTGATGTAGCCGCTCACCTCGACGTCGTTGGCGGCACCGGCGTCCATCTGGTCTTGGTGGGCGCTGACTATGAGGACGGGAGTGTCAATGCCGTCGGCGCGCAGCTCGCGGAGGGCGTCTATGCCGGACTTGCGCGGCATCATTGCGTCGAGCAGGAGGATGTCCGGGGAGGGGTCAGCGGCGCGCATCGTCTCGATCACCTCGACGCCGTCGGCCGCCGTCATCACCTCGTAACCCTCCATCTCGAGGCGGGTCCGCATCAGCAGCAGGATCGTCTCGGAGTCGTCGGCGATCAGGACCCTGGTCATCGCGGTTCCTCCTGCCGATGGGCCGAAATGTCAACTGGCGCTTCACTTTTCGGCCCGTCGGCGGCGGGTGTGGCCGGGGGGGCCGGGAGGCGGACGCGGAAGGTGGAGCCCTGGCCCTCGACCGACTCGGCCGCGATCGTGCCGCCGTGCAGCTCGACCAGTGACTTGGAGATCGCCAGGCCGAGGCCGGTGCCTCCGACGTGCTGGGTCAGGCCCGCGTCGCCCCGGGTGAAGCGATCGAATATGTGCTCAAGCTGGTCCGCTGGCATGCCGGGGCCGTCGTCGCGGACGGCCATCTCCACCTCGCCGTCCCGGCGGGTGGCCGTCACCTCGATCGATGCGCGGTCGGGACTGTACTCGTGGGCGTTGGTGATCAGGTTCACCAGCACCTGGCGGATCCGGTCGCGGTCGACGCTGACCTGGGGCAGGCCGGGATCGACCCGCTGGTCCAGGAACTGCCCCCGCGCTTCGGTCTGGCTACGCATCGTGCGCACCGCGTCCTCGACCAGTGACGAGACGTCGGTGGGCGACGGTTTGATCGTCAGGCGGCCGGCGTCGCTGCGCGCAAGGTCGAGCAGGTCGTTGAGCAGCCGCACCAGGTGGCGCGTGTTGTCGAGGATGATCTCGACCGTGTCGGCTTGGGCCGGGCTGAGCTTGTCGCGCTCGAGCATCAGCAGCTCGGCGAAGCCCTGCACCGAGGTGAGGGGGCTGCGCAGCTCGTGCGAGGCGGTGAGCACGAACTCGTCCTTCATCGTTTCCAGCTGGTCGCGCTCTCCGGCGCGCCGTTGAAGCTCCGTGGCCATCTCGTTGAAGGCTTCGCCGAGGGCGGCCGTCTCCGACAGCCCGCCGACCTTGACCCGCGTCTCGAGGTCGCCGCCGGCGAGGCGCCCGGAGGCGTCGACCAGCTCCTCCAGCGGGCGTCGCATCGAGGCGATCAGTCCGGCGAAGAGCAGCGCCGCCCCGGTCAGGCCGGCGATCAGGCCGGCGCCGACCAGCAGCGCCGTGTCGCGGGTCTCCCCGTCGATGTCGTCGCGCAGTTGCTGGCGAGTTCGTTTCTGGGCGACGATCGCCGCCGCGGCCGGGCCGCGGGGCGCCCCTTCGGCCAGCCGGTTGCGCGCGGCGATCTCCACCTGGTAGGAGCGCGCGGTGGCGTCCTCGAAGTCCTGGCGCTGCTGCAGGAAGCGGGCGACGCCGATCACCGCGAGACCGGTGAGCACCGCGAAGGCGATCGCGAAGCCGATCGTCAGCCGGTTGGCGACCGATGGGCTGAGGCGAAATCGGCGTCGGGAATATGCTTGCGCGGCTATGGGCGACGAGGCTACAGGCACGGCCGACGGCACCGCCGAGGCTCCGCAGGGAATCGACCGGGGCGGGGTCGAAGCCTGGTTTGCCGAGCATGTTCCCGGCGTGCAGCTGCCGCTCTCCTTCGAGCGCATCTCGGGTGGGCATTCGAACCTGACCTACGGCGTGCGCGACGCCGCCGCTGGGCGCTGGGCGCTGCGCCGGCCGCCGCTGGGCAAGCGGCTCGGCTCGGCCCACGACATGGCTCGCGAGCACAGGGTCGTCTCGGCCCTGGCGCCCAGTGCCGTGCCGGTGCCCCCGGTCGCCGGCCTCTGCGAGGACGAGAGCGTCAACGGTGCGCCCTTCTACGCGATGGAGTTCGTCGAGGGGCCGATCCTGCGTGGCCTGGCGGAGGCCAGCGCCTTTCCCGAGGAGGCCGACCGGCGGGCGATCGGCGAGCGCGTCGTCGACACGCTGGTCGAGATCCACGCCGTCGACCCCGACGCGGTCGGGCTGGGCGACCTCGGTCGCAAGGAGGACTACGTTGCCCGCCAGCTGCACCGCTGGCACGGCCAGTGGGAGAAGTCGAAGACGCGCGAGCTGGATGCGGTCGACGCCGTTCACGAGCGGCTCGCGGCGCGGATTCCCGAGCAGGGACCGGCGACGATCGTCCACGGCGACTACCGCCTCGACAACATGATCCTGACGCCGAGCGGCGAGGTCGCCGCGGTCGTCGACTGGGAGCTCTGCACTCTCGGCGACCCGCTCGCCGACGTCGGCCTGCTGATGGTCTACTGGCCCGAGCCGGGCGACGAGCTGGTCGCCCTCGGCCAGCCGGCGAGCCTGGCGCCGGGCTTCCCCAGCCGCGAGGAGTTGAAGGCCCGCTACGCCGAGCACTCCGGCCGCGACCTCGCCCAGCTCGACTTCTTCGTCGCCCTTGGCTACTGGAAGCTGGCGATCATCCTCGAGGGCGTCTACGCCCGCTACGCGGCCGGCCAGTACGGCAAGGTCGACCCCGGCATAGAAGAGTTCGCCCGTCTCGTCGAGCGCCTCGCCGAGGCGGCGGACGAGGCCGAGCGGCGCGGCTGAAAGCACCGTCCAGAGCGCTTGACATCCTCGCCGCGGACCTGAAAGGGTCGTCAGAGCTAGTCGGGGGAATGCTTCCACGGCCAACCCCTGCCAATCCCGATCACTAGATCCCAAGGAGACCCTGTGAAGCAGATACGCAAGCGGCTCACGTACGCAAACGTGATGTCCTCGATCGCCATCTTCCTCGTCCTCGGCGGTGGCGCTGCGCTCGCCGCCGGCAAACTCGGCAAAAACACCGTTGGCAGCAAACAGCTGAAGAAAAATGCCGTAACGGAAACGAAAATCAAGGACGGCGTCGTCACGTCGGGCAAGATCGCCGACGGGTCGATCATTTCCGCCAAGCTCGCCGACGGATCCGTGGTGACGGGCAAGATCGTCAACGCCGCGGTCACGAGCGACAAGCTCGCCGACGGCTCGGTAGTGGCCATCAAGCTCGGCAACGGAGCTGTTACGACGGTGAAGCTGCTCGATTCGGCTGTCACCACCGCAAAACTCGCCGAAAATGCCGTGACGGCGCCGAAGATCGCGACCGACGCGGTCGGCTCGTCCGAGATCGCTTCGAGCGTCGTGGGGGCGGAAGAGCTCGACACGGTGCACGAGCATTTCGGACCGGAAACCGAAATCACCGACGCGACGGCCCACGACGGTGCCTACTCGATCAGTTCGGCGACCGTGTCCTGCGGTTTCGGCGAGGACCTGCTCAGCGTGTCCGTCGACTGGACCGCCGGGGGCGGCCACAACGAGCGGCACTTCGTGGGTGTCTCGGCGATCGACCGCAGCGGCGACCCCGACACGGCGACCGTCGAAGTCAGCTACGACGGCGGCGCGACGACCGCCGAATACCGGCCGGTGGCTACCTGCATCTTCTAAGCCCGGGGCATCCGCCCTTGGAACGCCGATAACGAGAAATACGCAGGGAGCTTTGGTCAAGAGCTCAAAGAGGGCGGCCATTCGGTCGCCCTCTTTGTTGTCAGCAGTCATGCCATCCTTAGAGCCTTCGCTCGCTCCCCAGCCACCAAGGAGGCCTCGTGAAGCGGATACGCAACCGGCTCACGTACGCCAACGTGATGTCGACCCTCGCTGTAGTCCTCGTCATCGGCGGCGCCACGGCGATCGCCGCGAAGGTGCCCAGGCACAGCGTCGGCCCTAGGCAGCTGAAGGCGAATGCCGTCACCACGCTGAAGATCAAGGCGAACGCGGTGACCAATCGCAAGATCAAGAAGAACGCGGTGACGACCGTGAAGATCAAGGACGGCTCGGTCGACGGGGCAAAGATCGCCGATGGGGCCGTGGGCTTCGGCAAGATCGCGACGGGCACGAACGTGATCGCGACCGCGAGCGGCGGACCGGTCGCGGCAGACAGCGCGACGGCCGCGACGATTCCCCTCACCGGGACGACCAGCTTCACGCCCCGGGCGGGTGTGGTCGACTTTCTCAGCGTCGAGGTGAGGGGGAACGATCTCGCCGCGACCGGGGCCGAACCCTGCGCGCCTGAAGTTAGGCCCTATGTCAACGAAAGTGCGTTTGAAATGGCTGAAAGCTTCCTCGCTGTCAGCGCCGGTGAACCGACGCCCGAGGACCCGAGCGGGCTGCGCCCCGTGACCGGTGCCACCGCGCCACTCGGGATGACGAGTCCCGGCGTCACGCAGGATGTCGCCGTCAAGCTGATCGGCGACCCGGATTGCGCCGAAGGCTCGACCGTGTCGGTGGCCATCGCCATTACTCGAGCCAAGTAGGCACGTCTTCGGCCGACCCGTGACGCGTTGCCGGTCGGCCGGCAGGATTCGAAGCAGCCGCCGCGAAGGCAAGTCGAGCTCTATCCAGCTATACACAAAGATCCAGCTATCCAAAGGAGAGACCCTTGACGAAGCCCCGCAAGCGGCTCACGTACGCAAACGTGATGTCGTCGATCGCCGTCTTCCTCGTCCTCGGAGGCGCTAGCGCCGTCGCCGCGAAGAAGATCGGCAGCAACGAACTGAAGAGCAACTCGGTCACGACCGCGAAGATCAAGAAGAACGCGGTGACAGCGGCGAAGATCAAGAAGAACGCGGTCACCACGGCCAAACTCAAGAACGGCGCGGTGACGGGTGCCAAGATCAACCTCTCGACCCTGGGCACGGTGCCGAGCGCCAGCAACGCCAACGTCGCCAACAGCGTGACAGGCCGAATTCCGTTCTCGGTCAACACCGGGCCGGGGACTCACAACATCGCCGCTGTCGGCCCGTTCACGATTCAGGGCGTCTGCCGGATCGACGAAGGCGGAACCGACGAAGGTGAATTGCAGCTGCTGACCTCCGTGGACGGCGCTGTGATGGACGACAACAATGGCGCCGAGTTCACGCCGTTCAACGTCAGCGACAACCCCGCCTTCCTCTACGACAACTCAAGCGGCACCGGCGAAATCGAGATCGAGATCGCCGAAGAACCCGGCCTGATCGCAGTGGCGCCCGACGGCACCGCGATCGTCACGCAAAACCAGAGCATCGGGTTCAACCTCACCGGACATGCCGGCCAGTGCTACTTCGGTGGCCTGGTTCAGAAGATCGGCTAGACCAACTGGATATATGAACTAAAGAAGGCCGGGCACATGCCCGGCCTTCTTTCTTCCCTCCTCAGATCGCCCGCCGGGCGTGCTTCGGGTCCAGCTCTCCCGCAGCCTCGGCTTCGGCGCGTTTTCCCCAGCGGTTCAGCTCGCGGCGGGCGAGGACCATCTTGTGGACCTCGTCGGGGCCGTCGGCGAGGCGCAGCATGCGGCTGAAGCGCCAGAGGGCGGCCAGGGGGGTGTCGTCGGTCATGCCGAGCGAGCCGTGGACCTGGATCGCGCGGTCGAGGACGTCCATGACCATGTTGGCGGCGATGATCTTGATCGCCGAGATCGCCTGGCGGGCGGCGCGCTTGCCCTCGGTGTCCATCTTCCAGGCGGCGTAGAGGGTCAGCAGGCGAGCCTGGTCGATCTCCATCCGCGAGGCGGCGATCGCCTCCTGGACGAACTGCTTCTCGCCCAGCGGGCCGCCGAAGGCCTGGCGCTCGTTGGCGCGGTGACACATCATCTCCAGCGCCCGCTCCGCCGTGCCGATCGCCCGCATGCAGTGGTGGATGCGGCCGGGCCCGAGCCGGTCCTGGGCGACGACGAAGCCCATTCCCTGGCCGCCGAGCAGGTTGGAGGCGGGGACGCGGCACTCTTCGTAGCGGATCTCGCAGTGGCCCGGCCCCTTGTCGTGGCCCATCACCGGAATCGGCCGGACGAGGTTGAAGCCGGGCGCGTCGGTCGGCACGCAGATCATCGAGGCGCGCGCGTAGGGGTTCGCCTCGGGGTCGGTGACGACCATCGCGATCGCCAGGTCGGCGCCGACGGCGCCGGAGGTGAACCACTTGTGCCCGTCGATCACCCACTCGTCTCCGTCGAGCACGGCGCGCGCCTGCAGCAGCGTCGGGTCCGAACCGGAGACCTCGGGCTCGGTCATCGAGAAGCAGGAGCGGATCCGGCCCTCCAGCAGCGGCTCCAGCCAGCGCTCGCGCTGCTCCTCGGTGCCGTGCTCGGCGAGGATCTCCATGTTGCCGGTGTCGGGCGCGGCGCAGTTGAAGGCCATCGGCGCCGCGACCGGGCTGCGTCCCATCTCCTCGCAGAGCAGGCCGTACTCCCAGTTGGTCAGGCCCGGGCCGAAGCGCTCCTCGGGCATGAAGAGGTTCCACAGCCCCTCGCCGCGAGCCCGCTCGCGGATCTCGACCAGGATCTTCGGGAAGGGGACTCCCGGCGCGACCTCGGCGTCGAGCGCTTCCATGATCTCCCGCTCCTGCGGGTAGATGTGCTCGTCCATGAAGTCGAGGATGCGCTCGCGCAGCGTCTCGACCTGGGGGCTCGGCGTGAAGTCCATCGACTGGGTCCTCTCCTCGGGGCTGGGTCGCCGGAACGGTACCGGCGGAGGCCTACCCGCGGCGGTAGCGGGCGAAGAGCTCGCCCTCGTGCTCCAAGAGCCAGGCCAGCTCGAGCTCCGTCGCCTGCGGCAAGGTCTGGCCCTCGAGGATGCGGGGTGCCTCGGCACTGCCGGTCATCCGCGGCGCCGTGGTGAGGAAGAGCTCGTCGACCAGGCCGTCCGCCCAGAGCTGGCTGTGCAGATGGGGGCCGCCCTCGCTCAGCAAGGCGCGGACACCGCGCTCCTCGCGCAGGTAACACAGGGCCGCGGCGAGGTCTACCTCGCCCTCATGGCGGACGACGCGCAGGCTCGTCGCCGTCTCCGGCGGCTCGGCCTCCGAGGCGGTGAAGATCAGGACGCGACCCCCTCCGTTGGCGAAGAGGGGCGCATCCCAAGGGAGATCGAGGCGGCCGCTGATAATCACCATCAACGGGTCATGCGGGAGGCCGAGACGCTCACGGCGCTCGCGCTGGCCCTGGCTTGCGACCGCCCTGCCATAACGCTCTACCCGCATCGTCCCTGCCCCAATCAGCAGCGCGTCGAAGCGGGTGCGCAGGCGGATGAGCATCTCCGTGTCGAGGTCGGAGCCGATCGGCCCCGACCGCCCGTCGATCGCCGCCCGCCCGTCGACCGTCACCGCGAAATTCGTCGCCACGAACGGGCGCTCCTCGTGCGGCTGCTCCCAGGGCCGGTAGGAGTCGAGTTGCTGCTCGACCGTGGTCTCGCCGGGATCCGGGATCAGGCGCCGCACTGATTGCGGAGCCTAGAGGCTTCCAGTGCGCCTCAGGAGTAGTCGTGCCAGCCGGCGAACTCGCGGCCAGCGAAGCGCTGCAGCTCGGCGACGTCGGTGCCGAAGTCGCCGCGGATCGTCTCGAAGAGGTCGTCGGGGAGCTCCGGCTTCGGCGCCGGCGGCTTCTCGGGGTCGTGGACGACCTTCTCGACGATCCAGCGCATCGACTCGGGCAGGCGGTCGAAGTTGCGGTCGAAGGAGCGGAAGCCAGGCAGCTTGATCAGCTTCTCCATGAGCTGGTATTTGTCGCCCTGCTTGGCGCTCGACTTCTCCCACTCGCGGTCGAACTGCTCCGAGGTGAAGTTCTCGTCGACGCCGGCGAAGGCGAACGCCTTGCGCATCGTCTCCTCGCGTTCGGATTGCAGCTCCTCCTGGGTGATGATCTCGATCTGCTCGCGATCGAAGAGCTCCAGGTAGGGCTGCAGCTGCAGCCAGTACTTGGAGCGGTTCATGTAGGAGGAGTCGGGGTTGGAGAGGACCTCGACCAGGTCGCCGGTCTCATAGCCGGCGCCGGTCGCGTGCACCCAGTGAGAGAGGATCCGCTTAATCGGGTCGCGCACCATGTAGAGCAGGCGGGCGTCGGGGCAGTGCTCCCTGATCCGCGCCGGGACGCCCTCGAAGCGGGGCAGGTTCGTGTAGTGCGGGGAGGACTCGCCACGCACCTTGAAGCGGTCGTCGAAGCGGCTCGCGTACCAGTCGAGGCCGAGGTCCCAGTTCAGCTCGGCGGCGAAGAAGTTGAGCTCCTTTGGCTTCGACATCTGGATTTCGGGGTGCAGGCCGAGGTAGTGGTGGATGCTCGTCGTGCCGCACTTCAGCCCGCCGACGATGATCAGGTTGGGCAGCTCGGCATGGCGCTTGCGTCGGCGGCGGAAGCGGCTCTTGCGGTCGGCCGTGTAGCGCTCGCGCGCTCGCGCGCACATCGCTTCGTCGGCGGGGTCGCGGGGAGCCTGGGGAGCTGGGATCTGCGTCTCGGCCTCTGACACGAGCGGGCTAGTGTAGCCGTGATGCCCCACGCCGATCTCGCATCCAGCTTCAACTCGTTCTTCAACGCCGCCTCGGCGTTCTTCCGGCATCTCTCGGAGATCGACTGGACACCGTTCGCGATCGCGCTCGGCTTCCTGCTGGCGATGCAGCTCTGCCGCGCCTGGGCATGGCGCAACGTCCTGCGAGCCGCCTACCCGGGCGAGCGGATCTCCTTCACGCACCTGAGCGCCGCCTATCTCGCCGGAGCCGGGATCAACGCGATCGTCCCCGCCCACGCCGGCGACGTCACCAAAGTCTTCCTGGTCAAGCGCCAGATCCCGCACTCCTCCTATCCCGCGGTCACCTCCTCCTTCCTCGTCCAGACCGTCTTCGACACCACGGTCGGGGTGCTGGTGCTCCTCTACGCGATCACCCAGGGCCTCCTGCCGCCGCTGCCCCGGATCCCACACCTGCCCGCTTTCGAGATCTCCTTCTGGGCGGACCACCCGAAGACCCTCCTGATCGTCACCGGGGCGCTGCTGCTGGCAACCGCGATCGGGATCTACTACCTCGCCCGTCATGTGCGGCGCTTCTGGGACCGGGTCAAACAGGGGCTCGCGATCCTGCGCCAGCCGCGCCGCTACCTGCGCGAGGTCGCCGCCTGGCAGGGCCTCGGCTGGCTCTGTCGCTTCGCGGCCTTCTGGTTCTTCCTCGAGGCTTTCAACATCGGCGGCTCGGTCGGCAGCGTGATGCTGGTGATGAGCGTCCAGGCGATCGCCAACGTCGTCCCCTTCACGCCCGGCGGTGCCGGCGCCCAGCAGGCGCTGCTGGTGGCGACCCTGCACGGACCTTCGCGCGCCGCCGTCCTCTCCTACTCGGTCGGCACCCAGATCGCGATGGCGGCCTGGTCGGTCGTGCTCGGCTTCGCGGCGATCCTGCTGGTATTCAGAACGACGGACTGGCGGGGGCTGATCAAACAGGCCCAGGATGAGGCGGCGCGGGAGGAGGAGGCGGCGCCATCGACGGCTGTGCCGTAGGCGCATTCGTCAGAGCTCTGAGGGGAGGAGGGCGATGCCACGCTCTCGCGCTGCACTTCGCAACTCGAGGTCCCAGCAGGCCAGCGTCAGCGATCTCCCCACGAAAGCCGTGAGGCTGGCGAGGTGAAGGGCGTCGTACGCCCGCAAAGCGTGCTCTTTCGCGGCCGCGGAGGCGTCGTGGATGAGCCTGTCGGTGACCGCATGGATGTAGAGCGGGTTCCACAGCTCCTCGAGCTTCTGAAGGGCCGTTTCGAATTCCGGGCCGGATAGGCGCGTACCTTTCCGCATCCTCGTCAAGGCGGCGCTGGCCTCGACGTGAGTGATGGCGCTGGTCGAGACAAAGCTTGCTTCGACGAGGGAAGCATGGGCGATGTCACTGCCCGGCTCGTCGACGAGCAGCTTGACCAGAGCGCTTGTATCCAGATAGAGGCTCAGCGACGGCCTTCGGAGACGTACTCGGAGGCTGTCGGCCCTGGTCCACGCAGCTTGACTGGTTTCGGGACAAACCGGGTGCGGCTTTGCGGCGGTCGCACCGTCCCGTCGGCGATCAGGGAGGCGAGGCCCGGAGGCACGTCTGTCGACACCATTGTCGCCACCGGCTTTCCGCGGCGAGTGATCGTGATCGTCTCGCCCGCCTCGACTTGCTCGATGATCCGGCTGGCGTTGTTCTTCAGCTCTCTTATGCCGACCGTTTTGCCCATGTAGCCACATTCTAGCGTCAAAGGGCCACATTGCAATCAGCTCGACCAGCCGGGGTAGAGGCCGTCGACCCCCCACTGCCAGGGCGGCCGTTCGGAGGCGGGGAACTCATAATGGTTGCGGCCGGGGAGGGTCTCCAGCGGGACCAGGGCCGGGTCGTCCTCGAGCAGGACCTGGACGCCGGCGGCCGCGTCGATCTGGGCCTTGCCGGCACGGCGGACGATGCCTTCCCAGCCGAGGCCGGGGCGGTAGAGCCAGTAGGTCAGTTCGATCCAGCCGAGCAAGCGACGCTGGTCGACGATCTGGGTGAAGGCGGTGGTGCGGCGCCCGGAGGCGGTCAGGTGCGCCCCCGCGGCGACGGCGCAGCTCTCGCGCCGGCAGCGGCGGAAGTCGACCGGGACAAGCGGTAGGCCGGAGGGGCCGCTCTTGGCCACCGGCGCGGGCGCGAGGGCACGGGCAAGCCGCGCCAGCGGCCAACCGTAGGCGGGGACCAGCGGGTGGTGGCGGCAGGCACCGGGGAGGCGGGGACCGCAGGCGATCCGCCTTCCTATCGCGCCGGCGAGCTCACGGCCGGCGTCGACCTCGCCGCTCGCGGCAACCGCAGCGATGGCGACGAGCAGGAGGAGCGCGACGAGCGCCACCAGGCCGGCCTGCTCGACGCTCGCCGATCCCCTCTCCGCTCCCCGCCCGCAGTGCATGGCGCTGACGCTAGGGCGGGCGAGCGCGCGCGTGGCGCGCACAACGCCACGGGACCGTGCCGCCTCTGGGTCTCTGCTTTCATGTGACGGGTGGAGGGCAGCCCCTTCAATCTTTTCGGCGACCCGGACGAGTTTCGCGCCCGCATGGAGGAGCTCTCCGAGCAGATGCAGTCCTCCCAGCGCGTCGCCTGGGCCGACAACGCGATCAAGCTCGCGGTCGAGATGACCGTCGCCTCGATCGGTCGCCTCGATCTCTCCGGCAGCCCCGACGAGCAGGCGATGCAGGTTCGCGACGCGATCCGCGTCCTTTTCCCCGAGTCGGTCACCTTGGTGCGCGAGGCTCGGGAGGGACTGTCCTAAAGGCGGCGGGGGCGGGGAGCCCCTCGGCCGTCCAAATGCCGGGCTAATTAGCCCGGCATTTTGAGTATCCGCCCGCCCGAGGGGCTCCCCGCCCCCGCCTCTAGAGCAGCTCGACGTGGAGCGAGATCGTGCTGCCGCGACTCGTGGCTGCTGCCGTCAGCTCCAGTGGTATGGCAGCTATCAACGCTGGGATGGCTACGACGAGGGTGATCAGGGCGTCCAGGCGGCGCTGCCAGGGGCGCTCGGCGTGGACTGCTTCGGCGCGGCCGAGGCGGGCTAGGGCTAGGTTGCGGCCGAAGGTGAAGCCGTTGAGGACCGTTTGCCACATCGTCGCGATGCCGGGCCCGGCCGACCAGCGGGGACCGGTGACCACCTGGTCGCGACTGGCGACGAGCCGGCGCACCGACTCGGGCGTGAACAGGTAGCGGCTGCCCGGTTCCAGCCCGGCCCAGCCGGCGCCGCCGATCCAGGCCGAGAAGCTCGCTCGGCTGGCGATCCGGATCGTCTCGCCGTCGCGCACCCGGTCAAGGGCGGCGAGGGCGCCCTGGACCCCTCCGGCGGAGCCGACGACGCCGAGGCCGCAGCTCTCGCAGCGGCTCACCGGACCCGCCAGGCCAGGCCGTGCGTCGATCCAGCCGAAGAGCGGCTCGCCGCAGGCGGGGCAGGGTGGGTTCTCGGGCCCGGCGCCCGCCTCGAGGGGGACCACGGGGGTGCGTCGCCGCCCGTCTACAGTCGCTCGCTCTGCACTCATGCCGGTAGCGTACGGCGCGGTGCAGCTGAGCGAGATCATGACCCCCGGCGTCGTTACCGCCTCGCCCGATTCGAGCGCGGTCTCGGTCGCCCGGCAGATGCGCGAGCACCGGGTCGGCTCGGTGGTCCTGGTCGACCCCGCCGGCTCTCCGGTGGCGATGGTCACCGACCGCGATCTGGCTCTGCGGGTCTTCGCCGAGGGGGTCGACGGCGCCGAGCCGGTGGCCGAGTACGCCTCGCGGCCACTGGTCTGCGGTGAACCCGCGATGGAGCTCGACGAGGCGGCGGCGCTGATGGTCCGCCACCGGGTGCGTCGCCTTCCGGTCGTCGATGCGGATAGGCTCGCCGGCATCGTCACGCTCGACGACATCGCCGTGCGCACCGGCAACCTCGAGGTCGCGCAGAAGATGACCGCGGAGGTCATCGAAGGCGCCCTGCCGCAGTTCTACTTCCACGAGCGCGGCTGAGTGGACTTGCAGCCGAGCAGGGAGGCCATCCTGGAGCGCGAGCGTCGCTGGGCGATGCCCGTCGCCCTGGCGACCTTCGCTGCGCTTGCGATGCTGATCGCGTCGACGATCGTGGTCAGCTCGGTCAGCGGCGACGGCGAAGCCGAGATCCTGCGCGCGGCCGACGCGCACCGCTCCGACATCGTCTTCTCCAGCATCCTCCAGGCGGTCGGGCTCGCCCTGCTCGTGTTCCCCCTGGTGTTCCTGTTTCGCGCCGCCCAGGCCCGCAGCGAGCGGGTGCGCCCGCAACTGATCGGCCTCGTCGTCGCTGCGCCGCTCTTCCTCGCCGGGGGAGCGCTGTGCAACGCCATCGCCACCAACGAGGCGGCCAAGGAATTCGTCGACGGCAAGGCAAGCGCCGACCTCAGCGTCAAGGAAGCGACCCGGGAATGCGTCTCGGACCGCGGCGACGACAAGACCCAGTTTCGTGAGGACTTCGGCAGCGGCCGCGCCGCGGTCGGCGAGTGCGCGTCCGAAAATGTCGAAGACGACGCCGCCACCAACGCCGTTGCCGACGCCGGCGTCCGCGGCCTCGCCACCGGCCTCAGCCTCGGCGGCCGGCTCGGCCTCGCCTTCGCCCTCGTCTACAGCTGCCTCTGGGCGATGCGAACCGGCCTGCTGACCCGCTTCTGGGGCTCGCTCGGGATGGCGCTCGGCATCGCCGCCCTGCTGCTGCTGATCCAGTTCACCCTGCTCTGGTTCCTCTACTTCGCCCTCCTGGCCGCCGGCTGGGTGCCGGGAGGCAGACCCCCGGCCTGGGCGGCCGGTGAAGCGATCCCCTGGCCGACCCCGGGGGAGAAAGCCGCCGGCGAACTCGAGCCTAAGCCCGAGGATCCGGCGGAGTAGCTGCTGCGGCGCGCTTGCGCTGGGTGCGGATCTCGCTGAGGATCCGCTCCAAGCGGGGCTCCTGTGAGGTGTCGACGAAGCTCATCGCCCCGGCGACTCCGGGGTGGATCGCCTCGATCCGCTCGTGCATCGCCTGCGCCACCGCGCGGTAGGTGGGGTGCCCCTCGCGGCCGGAGCGCAGCTCGATCAGGTGCATCGCCTCGCGCGCGTTGAGGTCGAGCGTGTAGCGGATCCGGTAGGCGAGGCTGAGCGCGTAGGGCGCCTGCTCGGGCGTGCCCGCGGCGACGAGCCGCTCGTACTCGCCGCGCGAGACCTCCAGCGCCCGCTCGAACTCGTCTCCGGCGCCGGCTTCGCGCACCTCCTCGGGCACTCCGGCACCCAGGTCCGGCCCCAGTCGCTGCCACTGGCAGGTCAGCATGCGGTGGCGCTGCAGGTCGCGGAAGGCACCGTAGTCGGAGACGATCTCGAAGCGGTAGCGCAGCGCCTCGAAGCCGCGGCCGGGGCGGTGGCGGCGGTTGCGCCGCTCACCCACCATCGCGCCGAGCAGCTCGGCCCGCTCGCTGCGGTCGAGCACGTCGATGCGGGCGAGGATCTCGGTCTCGGGCACCGCGGCCGACTCGAAGAGGCAGGAGGCGAGCAGGTCCTCTTCGCTGCCGTCGACGTGGACCAGCTCGACCGAGGGCGTCGCCTCACCGGCGTCGCGCCGGTCGAGGCCCAGCCGCGAGACCCACCGCTCGGTGCGCTCGCGGCGCTGCTGCAGGTAGCCGATCCACTCGCCGCCGCGGTCGGGCCGCTCGACCCGTGAGACGAAGCTCGGCATCACCTGCTTCAGCTCCTCCAGGATCATGCCGCCGTACTCGCGCGCCTCGGGCAGGGGCGAGGCCATCAGCCTCAGGATCAGCTGCTCGTATGCCTGGCCGGAGGCGTAGATGCCGACGTGGCTGAGGGTCGCTGCGGGGAGCAGGCCGCGCAGGAGGTCGAGCGCCTTGGCCTTGATCGAGCGCCGCCAGGGCCCCTCCGGTTCGCCGTCCCCGCGCGGCCAGCGCTCCGCCGCCCACGCCTCGACCCGCACCAGCGAGCGCGAGTAGATCGCGAAGAGCTCGTCCATCGCGGTGGCGAACTCGGGCCCTAGGTCGTCGCCGCGGTAGTAGCGGTAGCCGCCATCGGGCAGCGGCACGTCGTAGGGGATGTAGCGGGTCGACTGCTCCAGGTAGGCGGCGAGGCGGCCGCGCTGCAGCTGCTTGGTGAGGATGTTAGAGACGAACTCGCAGGCGACGTGGGCGCCGCCCACTTGGGCGATCGAGTCGTCGCCGTAGCCGACGAAGACGCGCTCGTAGAGCCCCGCCGCGCGCTCGCCCTCGGCCCCGTCGAAGGGCCGCACCCCATCCGCCGCGTCCTCCGCGAACTCCTCCAGGTAGAGCCGCCGCACCGTCCCCGAATACCGTGAATAGCGGGCAAAAAGCGCCCCCTTCACTGTCTCCGGCAGATTGACCAGCGCGAACACCGGCCGGTCCAGGTTGGTGAAGTGAGGGGCGAGCAGCGCCCGCTCCTCAGCGGTGAAGTCCTCGACCGGGTAGCGCACCGGCGCATCGTAGCCGCGCTCCCGGCGGGCTCTGGCCGGGACCCTCTTATGCGCCCTCGATCAATTCGAGAGCGCGTTTACGGGCGGGCCGCAGTTTCGGTTTCTTGTCGACGAAATCCAGTGCATCCAGCGCCTGGCGGGCGGGGGCGTTGAGGGAGCGGTGCTTTCCGCCCAAGTAGCCGATCGAGACAATCGCCGTGGCCTGTGTCGCTTCGCCTACCTCCGTGTTCATCTCGGCTCCGCCTCGACCGTTCGCGATGGGGACAAGCTCGGCAAGCAGCTTGGAGAGCTGGACGTCGATCTCGACTCGTTGTGCCTTTGACTTCAGTCTGTACTCGAAGGCCGCCAAGCCTCCACCGGCTGCGGCAAGCAGGGCAGCCATAGCCCCCACAAAGGGTGTGATGTCACTCAGCGAAGCAACCGCGATAGTCACCGGGCGAGTATCTCGGAGCGGAAGGACGCCGCTACCTGGGGGGTTTCGCCATCAGCTCGACACGGTGGCCCCCGGGTGCGATCGCCTCGGCGCGCTGGGAGTCCCAGCGTTCGCGCTTGTCGGCGACCTCGAAGCCGCTGTCCCGAAGGCGTTCCAGTGTCCGCTCGAAATCAGGCACGACTATCGCGATGTGACCAGCCCCTGGCGTCGGCGATTCGGCGTGCTTCAGGTGGATCTGCGTGCCCCCGCGCTCGAACCAGGTGAACTCGGCGGCGAGGTCCACCGGCGGCCTGACCTCGGCGAAACCGACCATGACCCAGAACTCGGTCGCACGGCCGAGCTCGGCGGGCATTACCTCGAGTGTCGCGTGGTGGAGCATCAGGGGTCGCGCACTTGCGGTGCCAGTACGTCCTCGCGGCTGTAGTGCCCGGCGGAGTCGAACCAGCGCTTGGCGTGGAGGCCGATGCGCAGGTCGCAGTCGGCGGCGACGATCCCCTCCTCGCCGTAGAGAGGGCCCGCAATCACCTTTCCCGCGGCAGGCTCGACGATTGCCGCACCGCCGTTGCCGAAGACGTCCTTGCCCTGCGGCAACGGCGCCGGAAAGTCGTCTGGGAAAGCCGCCGCCGGGATGTACTGCGGCGCCGATACGACGAAGGCACCGGACTCGATCGCTATGTGACGCATGCTCGCCAGCCACCCGTCGCTGTCGTCGGCGGTGGGAGCAAGCCAAATCTGCGGCCCGCTCCGATAGACGGCGTAGCGGGCGAGCGGCATCCGGTTCTCCCAGCAGATCAGCCCGCCGATCCGTCCCAGCGGGGTTTGCGCGACCTCGAGATCGTCGCCGGCGCCGACTCCGTGGAAGAGACGCTCGTGCTGGGTGGGCATCAACTTCCGGTGCCGCCAGACCACACCCTCGGGACCGATCAGCACGACCGTGTTGTAGAGGGATCCCGGCCGCTGCAGCTCACGCTCGTTGATGCCGATCGCGCAATGCATGTCCTTCGCGGCGCACACCGAGGCCAGGCGATCGACGAGCGGGCCGGGAATCTCAACCGAGTTTGCCCAGAGCTGCTCCCAGAACTCGTCCCAGCCGGCGAACGAGGCAGCGTCCTTCGCCCAGACGCCGGAGGGATAGAGGGGCACGAAGGTCTCGGGGAAGACGGCCAGCTGGACCCCCTCCGCGGCGGCCTGCTCCAGCAGGCCGACCGCCTTCTCGATCGTCGCCTCGGCGTTGAGAATCACCGGTGTGGCCTGGATCGCTGCGACTCGCACGGTCGGGAACTCGGTCATGAGACACAGGATAGGAACCTGCCCGAAAAGGAGTCCCTCCTCGGCTCAGAGCAGCAGCGAGACCAGTGCCGCGCCGACGACTATCGCGGTCGACCAGGTGACCGCCTCGGCGGTGATCTCCATGTCGAGCCCATAGGCGTGGGCGATGACCAGGGAGTTGAGGCCCGACGGCATCGCCGAGAGCAGGCGGTAGGCGGCGGGGAGGTCGATCAGCGGCGCCGCGAGCAGCATCAACAGGGCGGGGACTACCGCGAGGCGGGTGACTATCGTGAGGGCGACCGGGCGGGTCATCGGCGGTGGCATCGGCAGCTCGCCGTGCTCGGCGTTCTCGGCCAGGGTGGCGCCGACGGCGAAGAAGCCGATCGGCAGGATCGCCACGATCAGGGCCTGGGAGACGTCGACGAGGACGTCGGGCGCCAGCTCCTGGGGGGCGAGCAGGCCGAGGATCGCCGCGTAGAGCGGCGGGTTGCGGGTGAAGAAGGCGCCCACCCGCTGGCGCGGGGTTTCGCCGGCCTTGGTGCCGAAGGCCGCCCCGACGGCGAAGGCGCCCAGCAGTAGGCAAGGACCGGTGACGAGGACGTCGTAGAGCACCGCGGTGGGGAGCTCCTCGCGGCCGAGCAGCGCCACAGTCAGCGGGTAGCCGAGATAGCCGGTGTTGACGCTGAGCACGCAGCAGACCACGGCGCCGACCTGGAAGCGGGCCAGCTTCAGCACCCGGCTCGCGACCCACCAGGCGAGCAGGGCGCCGAGCGAGGAGGCGACGATCCCCAGCGCAAGCCCTATCCCGTGGTCGACGTCGATCGAGCTGGCGGCGATGTTGAAGAAGATCACCGGCGGCAGCAGCACGTAGAGCATCAGCGTCAGCGACCGCCGCGCCGCCTGCGCCGCCCCGGCCGGCCAACGCTTCTCCGCCCCGACGCCGATGGCGACAGCGAGCACAATCGCGACAGTTGTCAGCAGAACCCCCACGGCCGGGACCCTTTCAGCTCACAAAGAGAGGCGGCTCTACCGTGAACACCTCTCGCGGCGACAGGACCCGCCGCGCCAGAGCCGTCAGTCAGCGGAGTACAGCGCCTCGATCTCTGCGTCGTACTTGCGTTCTATGGGGCGGCGCTTCAGCTTCATGGTTGGCGTCAGCTCCTCGCCGCCCGGCTCCCACTCGCCGGGGATGATCTTGTGGCGCTTGATCTGCTCGACTCGGGAGAGGCGCTGGTTGGCCTCCTCGACCGCGGCGGCGACCTCCTCGGCGATCGCCGGGTCGTCCTCCGCCGCTCCCCGCATCGCCAGCGTTTCGAGGTCGAGGGTGATCAGCGCCACGTTGTAGGGGCGGCTGTCGCCGATCGCCACCACTTGGGCGACCACGGTCGAGGCCGCCTTCACCTTGGCCTCGATGTTGGCCGGCGACATGTTCTTGCCCCCGGCGTTGATGATCAGCTCCTTCTTGCGGTCGACGATCCGCAGGTATCCCTGCTCGTCGAATTCGCCGACGTCGCCGGTCAACAGCCAGCCGTCCTCGGTGAAGGTCTCCGCCGTCTTCTCCGGCATGTTGCGGTAGCCGGGCATCACTTGCGGGCCGCGCACCATCACCTCGCCGTCGTCGGCCAGCGTCACTTCCACGCCGGGGACCGGCGACCCGACCGTTCCCGGTCGTATCCCGCCGGGCGGGTTGAGGGTCGTAACCGCGCTGGTCTCCGACATGCCCCAGGTCTCGCAGATCTCGATCCCCATCGCGAGGAAGAACTCGAGCACCTCGGGCGGCGTCGGCGCGGCGCCGACGATGAACGATTCGACCTCGTCGAGGCCCAGCGCCTGGCGGATCTTGGAGAAGACCAGCTCGTCGGCTTTCTCCCACTCGGCCTGAAGGGCGTCGGGAATGTCGCCCTCCATGTAGGCGGCGACCTTGCGTCGGCCGATCTCCATCGCCCACTCGGCCGCCTTGCGTTTCTCCGGGTCCTGCTCGGCTGCCATCGCGCCCTCGAGCATGGCCTTGAGTTTCTCCCAGATGCGCGGCACTCCACCCCAGGCGGTCGGCTTCACCTCGATCGAGTAGGCGACCATCTCGCGCGGATTGGGGCAGCAGTACACGGTGGAGCCATAGATCATCTGCGCGTACAGTCCTGCCCAGCGATCGGCGATGTGGGCTGTGGGCAGGAAGGAGATGCCGCGCCCGCCCGGCGCGACCGGCCGCACCTGGTCGGTGGCGCGCCAGACCGCGAGCATGTTGGCGTGGGTGAGCTGTACCCCCTTGGGCGGTCCTGTGGTGCCGGAGGTGTAGATCAGGCAGAGCACGTCGTCGGGCTCGACGGCGCGCCAGGCGGCCTCGAAGTCGAAGCCGGGGTCGCCCATCGCCTCCAGCTCCTCGATCGAGATCGTCCCCTCCGGCGCCTCGCCATCGACGACCACGACGTGCTCGAGGCTCTCGACCTTCTCGCGGACAGAGAGCACGAGGTCGAGGAAGGCCTGCTCGGTGACCATCACCCGGTTGCCGGCGTCGGCGACGACGTACTCCACCTGCTCGGGAGAAGAGGTGTTGTAGACCGAGAAGCAGGTCGCCCCGGCGTGCATAGCGCCGCAATCGGTGAGGTGCAGCGAGGGCCGGTTGACGAGCATGAAGCCGACCGTGTCGCCGCGCCCCACACCAAGCTCCGCCAAGCCCGCCGCACGGCGACGGACCGTCTCCGCGTACTCCCCGAAGCTCGCCTCGTAGTCGCTGTCCTTCAGCCGCAGCGCCGGGTGATCGGCCCACTCGGCAGCGGTGATCTGGAACGCCTCGCACATCGTCGTGGCGGAAAGGGCCCCGGGCCGGGCGCTCGCCTCGGCCGGCGCGGTCTCGACTGGCTCCACTGCGTCTCCTCCTCCTAGGTTTCCAGCTCGGCCCACCATAGTTCCCGATCGGCGAGCGGCGTGCAAGCGCCAGGGGACTTGATTGCTGGGAGAATCGGCGAGCCAACCCCTAGGAGGTCCCGCATGGCCGAGTTCCCCGCACCCGATGAAGGGATTGTGCTGACCCACTTCATCGTCTCCGCCGACGTCGAGCGCTCGCGCCGCTTCTACGCCGACGTGCTCGGTGGCGAGACCGTCCGCACCGGCGAGCCGTCATGCGTGGCGCTTGCCAACAGCTGGATCATCATCAACGTGGGCGGTGGCCCCACCGAGGACAAGCCGACCGTCACGCTTGAGGCGCCCACCGACCCCGATCGCATCAGCAGCTTCCTCAACATCCGCGTCGCAGACATCGAAGCTGTCTACGCGGAGTGGAGCGCCCGGGGGGCCGAGTTCCTGGCGCCTCCGGAAGAGCGCAAGACCGAGTTCCGCTGCTACATGCGCGATCCGGACGGCCACCTGATCGAGGTCGGCCAGAAAATCTGACCCGGTTCGCTCCCGGTGGCCCGGAGCTGGCCGTTCAGGCGGGGCCGTGGGAGCGCAGCGGCCGCAGCCAGGCGGAGGGCAGGACCGGTGGCGCGTCGCCGGGGAAGCGGGGGACCGCACGGCGCGCCAGCCGGCCGGCGGGACGGCCGTCGATCGGCGGCCGCAGGTCCTGGAGCGTCATCGCCAGGCGCACGCTTGCCCCGATCTGGAAGTCGGCGGCGTTCAGCTCCTCGCCGTCGAGCACGCCGGCCGCGATCCACTCGTCGACCTTCTGCAGGGCGCCGTCGAGCCCGGCGAGGTTGGCCCGGACTACCTCGTCGCTTGCCTCGTTGACGCGCACCCCCGCAGCGATGAAGGGCGGGGTGAGGCGGGCGGCGAGGCCGATTGGGACCCCCATCCTCGAGTCATCCATGTAGCTGCGGGTCGAGGCTCCGTTGGCGTGCATCGCCCAGAGCACGATCTGGCGCACCGGGTGCTGGAGCTCCTCCTCGCCCCAGCGCTCGGCCTCCTCCACCGCGGTGCGCTTCCCAGGCCCGGTGGGGAACAGCGGCGGCTCGGGTTGCACTCGGTCGAGCTCGCGTGCGATCTCGCGCGACCCCTGGACCCTGCGGCCGTCGATCGTGATCGCCGGCACGGTGTTCCTCGGGAAGCCGAGCGGTCGGCGCAGGACGACTTTCGCGAGGAAGGGGACGAGGTCTACTCGGCTGAACTCGATGCCCTTGTACTCGAGCATCGCCTGCGTCGCCATTGTCGGGTGCGACCCCGGGAGACCATAGAGCCGGACCTTCATTGCCGGCCGATCATATTTACCCGCTGAACTCCTAGCGCCCAAAAAGCGAGAGGCCCGCGTGCTGGGCGAACTCGACCAGCGGCTGGGGGACGACGCCGAAGAAGACGACCGCGGCGGCGGCGAGCAGGGCGGGCGCGACGAGGTAGATGCGTCGGCCCGCTTCGGGGTCGACCGGGTCAGCTTCGGGAGAGGCGCCGGCGATCGCGGGCGTCGCCCCGGATGTCTTGCTCTCCGGGCGCATCCACATCGCCGCCACTACCCTCAGGTAGTAGGCGAGCGAGATCATTGTGCCGACGGCGATGAAGACTGCGAGCCAGGTGTAGTCGCCTTCGACCAGGGCCTCGATCAGGTAGAGCTTGCCGATGAAGCCGACCGTCGCCGGCAGCCCGGCGAGGCCGAGCATCGAGATCGTCAGCGGCCAGGCGAGCTGGGGCCGCTCGGCGCCCAGGCCCTGTACAGCGCGGATGTCGTCGCCGTAGGGGGTCTCGCGCTCGCGGGCGACGATCACGGCGAAGGCGGCGAGGTTCATGAAGGCGTAGCCGGCGAGGTAGAAGACGAGCGCGGCGACGCCGGCGCTGTCGGCGACGACGAGGCCGCCGAGGATGTAGCCGGCCTGGGCGACGCCGGAGTAGCCGAGCAGGCGCTTGAGCGAGTCCTGCCTGAGCGCACCGACGTTGCCGACGACGATCGAGATCGCGGCGAGCACGGCGAGCGCCGGCTGCCACTCACTCGCCTCGACGTTGAGGGCGACGAGAAAGAAGCGGACGAAGACGGCGAAGGCCGCCGCCTTGGTCGCCACCGCCATGAATGCGGTGATCGGGGTCGGAGCGCCCTCGTAGACGTCCGGCGTCCACTGGTGGAAGGGGGCGACCGAGGTCTTGAAGGCGAGCCCGACCGCGGTGAGGCCGATGCCGACGAGGATCAGGGCGTCGTTGGCCGGCCTGCTGACTATGCCTTCGGCGATCCCCTCGAAGCCGGTCGAGCCGGAGCCGCCGTAGAGGAAGGCCATCCCGTAGAGCAGGGTCGCCGAGCCGAGCGAGCCGACGATCAGGTACTTCAGCCCCGACTCGAGCGAGCGCTCGCGGCGCATGTTGGCGGCGCAGAGGATGTAGAGCGGGATCGAGAGCGTCTCGATCGCGACGAAGAAGGAGACCAGGTTCTGGGCCTGCGCCAGCAGGACCATCCCCAGCACCGAGCCGAGCAGCAGCGCGTGGTACTCGCTCGAGCCGACCTCCTCGGCGGCCGGCTCGCGGATCGAGAAGAGGACCGCGAAGGAGGCGGTGAGGATCGCGATCAGCGAGATCGAGATCGCGAGGTCGTCGAGGCGCAGAGCGCCGGCGACGAGGCTGGTCGAGTCCCCCCACTGCCAGATCAGCAGGCCGGCCGTCGTCGCCAGGGTGAGCAGCGTCAGCGCCGGCGCCGTCCGGCGCAGCGGCTTGAAGACCGCTGTGAGCAGGACGACGCAGAGGCCGACGGTCAGCGCCAGGACCGGCGAGAGCGCGGCGTAGTCGATGTGAGGGGCGTGGAAGTTCACTGTTCCGTTGTTTCCTGGTGGGGATGGGCCGTCGGGGGGGTCTCCCAAAACGCGGGTTCGCGCAGCTGAGGGGTTGTCACCCCAGTGGGCCAGGGGCGCGACCCGCTGAGTGTTTTGGGAGACCCCCCCGACGGCCCTTTCACCGCCGCGACAGCCTGTGACACCGAGCCCTCGGTCCGACTCAGGATCAGCTGGGGGTACAGCGCCAACCCCAGGATGCAGAGGACGAGGGGCACCAGCACGATGCCGTCTCGCCAATTGATCTCACGAGATTCCAGTCCTTCCGGCAGGCGGTTGTGCATCGTGCGCTGGTAGAGGCGCAGGGCGTAGTAAGCGCTCATCGCAACACCGGTGATCGCGACGATGGCGAAGACGATCTTCGAGTCGAAGAGGCCGTTGAGGATGTAGAACTCGCCGACGAAGTTGGCGGAGCCGGGCATCGCCAGCGTGGCGAGAGTGACGATCAGGAAGAGAGCCGCCAGTACTGGGGCTTTCATTGCCATGCCGCCCATCTCGCGCAGGTCCTCCGTGCCGGAGCGCTCGGCGAGCAGGGCGACGATCACGAAGAGCGGCGCGACGACCAGACCGTGGTTGACCATCTGCAGCACCGCCCCGTCGGCCCCGTCGGCGGAGAGCGCGAAGATGCCGGCGGTGATGAAGCCGAGCTGCGCGACCGAGGAGTAGCCGGCGACGAGCCGGACGTTGGTCTGGGTGAAGGCCATCACCGAGCCGTAGAGGATCGAGGCCAGGGCGATCACCAGGACGACCTCCTGGAATTCCACGGTGGCGTCGGGGAAGAGCGGCAGGACGACGCGCAGGAAGCCGTAGGCGCCGACCTTTGCCAGGACCCCGGAGAAGACAGCCAGCACCGGCAGCGGCGCCGCCCGGTAGGCGTCGGGCATCCAGCCGTGCAGGAGGAAGGCCGGCATCTTGACCAGGAAGGCGGCGGCGAAGAACCAGAAGATCCAGCGCTGGCTGCCCTCGGCCAGCGGCTGCTGGGCGAGCTCGGCGATCGAGAAGGTGATCTGGCCGCCGTCGCTGGCGATGATCGCGGTGGCGATCGCCGCGACCAGCATCAAGAGCGAGCCGATCAGCGTGTAGACGATCATCTTCAGTGTCGCCGCCGCTGCCGTCGGCCCGTCCTCGCGGTCGCTTCCCCAGGCGCCGAAGAGGAAGTAGAACGGCACCAGCATCAGGTCGAAGAAGAGGACGAAGAGGAGCAGGTCCTGAGCGAGGAAGGCGCCCAGGGTCGCCGTCTCGCCGAGCAGCATCATCAGGAAGAAGAGGTGGGGGCGCTCCTGCTCGCGGAAGGCGGCGAAGGCCGTCCCGGCCGTCCAGAGCACCGTCGTCAGCGCGATCAGGAAGAGGTTGAGCCCGTCGACGCCGAGGCTGTAGTCGACGCCGAGGCCAGGGATCCAGTTGACGTCGACGGTGTCCTGCAGTCCCGAGGCGCCGGAGTCGAAGCCGGCGAGCAGGGCGATCGCGAGGCCCAGCGTCACGGCGGTCCCCAGCGTCGCCCACCAGCCGGCGAGGCGGCGTGGCACGAAGAGGCCGAGGAGGCCGAAGACGAGCGGTGTCCAGAGCAGTGAGTTGGTCATGAGCTACTCAGCAGGAAGTAGAGGGCAAGCCCGGCGAAGCCGGCGATCAGGAGCAGCGCATAGCTGCGCACGAAGCCGCTCTGCACGAGGCGGACGACGCGGCCGCCCGCGCCGACGACGTCCTCGGTGCCGCTGACGAGCCCGTCGACGACCACCCGCTCGAAGGTGCGATCGGCGAAGCGGCCAATCGCCAGCGCCGGGCGCACGATCAGGAAGTCGATCGCCTCGTCGAAGTACCACTTGTTGACGGCGAGCAGGTAGACGGGGCGCAGGCGCTGGCGGAAGAGGCCCGGCAGCTCCGGCCTCCGCACCCAGAGCAGGTAGGCGGTGGCGATGCCGAGCAGCGAGATGACGCCGCCGATCGCCAGGCCGCGCCACTCGGCGCCGACGCTCGGGTGGATGTGGCTCAGCTCCGAGTTGGCGAAGACCGGCTCGAGCCAGGAGAAGAGCACGTCGGTGACGCCGGGGACCTGGATCAGCCCTGAGAAGAGAGCGCCGAAGGCGAGCACGGCCATCGCCACCGCCATCGGCGTGGATTGCTCGGCGATGTGGTGGTGGGCGCCGGGGAAGCCGACATCGGGGTCCTCGAGCTCTTCGTTCGCCGGGTTGATCGGATCGCCGTGGTGCAGGTGCCCGGTCTCGATCAGCTCCTGTGCCTCGGGGCAAGGTCTGCCGGGCAGCACGCGGAAGATCAGCCGGAAGGTGTAGATCGCGGTGAGGAAGGCGCCGACGTAGCCGCCGATCGCCATCCAGTGGTACATCCCGCCACGCGCCTCGGCGTAGGCGAGGATCGAGTCCTTGGAGAAGAAGCCCGAGGTGAGCGGGAAGGCGGCCAGCGCCAGGCCGCCGATCAAGAGCATCAACGAGGTGAAGCGCATCGCCTTCCAGAAGCCGCTCATCCGGTCGATGTCCTGGCGGTTGGCCATCGCCGAGATGATCGAGCCGGCCGCCATGAAGAGCAGCGCCTTGAAGAAGGCATGGGTCATCAGGTGGAACATGCCGGCGCTGAAGGCGCCGATCGAGACGCCCATGATCATGTAGCCGATCTGGCTCATCGTCGAGTAGGCGATCGCCCGCTTCAGGTCGGTCATCGCGATCGCGATCGTGCCGGCGACCAGCAGCGTCGCCAGGCCGGTGAAGGCGGCGATGTCGGCGGCGGTCGGCGCGAGGTCGAAGAGGACGTGGGTGCGGGCGATCAGGTAGACGCCGGCGGTCACCATCGTCGCCGCGTGGATCAGCGAGGAGACCGGCGTCGGGCCCTCCATCGCGTCCGGCAGCCAGGTGTGGAACGGCAGCTGCGCCGACTTGGCGAAGGCGCCGACGAGCAGCAGCAGGCAGATCGCCACGATCGTCCACTCGTTGGTGCTGAAGACCTGCGGTGCCTTGGCGAAGACCGCCTCGTAGTCGAACGTCCCCAGTTCGCGGAAGATCAGGAAGGCGGCGAGGACGAGGCCGATGTCGCCGACGACGTTGATCACGAAGGCCTTCATCCCGGCCTTGGTCGCCGTCGTGCGCCGGTACCAGAAGCTGATCAGCGCGTAGGAGGCGAAGCCGACGAAGGCCCAGCCGACGATCAGCAGGACGAAGTTGCCGGCGAGGACCAGCAGCAGCATCGAGAAGACGAAGAAGTTGAGGTAGCTGAAGAAGCGGTGGTAGCCCTCGTCGGACTGCATGTAGCCGAACGAGTAGAGGTGGATCAGGGTCGAGACCCCGGTGACGACCAGGACCATGAAGACCGAGAGCGGGTCGACGAAGATGCCGAGCTTGATGTCGAGCCCGGCGACCGATGCGTAGTCCCAAAGCGAGGAGGCGTGGTGGCGCGCCTCGGGGTCTTCGCCGAGCAGGCTGACGAGCGCGGCGACCCCGCAGGCGAAGGCGAGCCCGATCGCAGCCGTGCCGATGATGCCGGCGGCCTTGGCGGGGATCGCCTTGAAGCCGAGCGCGATCGCGATCGAGCCGACCAGCGGGAAGAGCAGGACCAGCCAGGCCCAGGCCGTCGCGCTCATCCGCGCAGCTCCGTCAGCTCGTCGACGTCAAGCGGCAGCTTGCGCCTGAAGATCGCCACGATCAGGCCCAGGCCGATGACCACCTCGCAGGCAGCCACCACCATCACGACGATCGCGAAGACCTGCCCCTCCTGGTTGCCGACCATCCTGCTGAATGCCACCAGGGCAAGGTTCCCTGCGTTCAACATCAGCTCGAGACAAAGAAGGATGACGATCGGGCTGCGCCTCAGCAGGATCCCCATCGCTCCCACCGCGAACAGCAGGCTCGAGAGCACGATGTACCACTCGATGTTCACGAGGCGGCTCCGGTGGGCGCGGCGGGACCGGCCTCG
>DATDAQ010000069.1:0-66788 GCA_036525295.1 Solirubrobacterales bacterium
GGACCAGCCAGAACCTGGCCAAGGTCAGCTGCGGCGAACCGGAGGAGCTGCTGAACGTCCAGATCAAGGGCGGCGGCTGCCCCAACGGAGAGCTCGGCCAAAACCCGAGGGTCGCCATCGACCAGTCCAATGGCCACATCATCGAGTACGCCAACAACCAGGCCGGGGGGGCCCGCGAGTACGACTCCTCGGGCGCCTGCGTGGCCGAGTTCGGCACCTTCTCCAGCGGCCCCGCCAGCTACAGGATCGCGGTCGACAGCAGCTGCGCCTTGCACGACCCGCCGCTGACCGAACAGACGACGCCGAGCTGCGCCTCGCTCTACCCGGGGAACGGCAACGTCTACGTCGCCTCCGACGGCTCCAACAACGAAGTGCAGCCCTTTGACGTGACGGCGTTCGGGGCGTTGGAGTATCCGCCCCCGAAAGGAACTCCACCAAAAGCCTCTACCGGCAAAGCCGATGGCTTCGGCCCGGGCAAAGCGACCCTACACGGCGAAGTCACCCCGAACGCCCCGTTGCTCGAATGCAATTTCGAATATTTGACCGAGACCGAATACCAAGGAAACAGCGAATCCTTTGCTGGCGCCGAAGTAGTTCCCTGCGCCGAGGGTCTCGAAGCGATCGGGAATGGCGGTAAACCGGTTCCCGTGCACGTCGATGTCGAAGATCTCGAGATCGAAACGCCCTACCGCTACCGCCTTTCCGCCACCAATGAATTCGGCACCGACACCGGAGACCCCGAGCCCTTCACCCTCGAGCCCCCTGCGGTAATCGTCAAGAGTGCGCTGCCGGTCTCCTACGACGAAGCCACGCTGAGGGGGGAAGTCGACCCCTCCGGCTCGCCGACCGAGTACCACTTCGAGTACCTGACCCAGGCCGAATACGAAGAAAACGGCGGAACCTTTGCCGGCGCCCAGAGCACGCCGGTCACCGAGCTGCCGGCGGGAGAAGGCCTTGTCGTGGTCGAAGCGCCGGTCACCGGCCTCGAAGAGGGGACCCTCTACCGCTTCAGGCTTCTCGCCGAGAACGCCGTGGCCGCGACGAGCGTGGAGGGCCCCGCCTTCGAAACGCTGGCGCGCCCCCCGCTGCAGGAATGCGACAACGCCGAATACCGCACCGGCCTCTCCGCCTTCCTGCCCGACTGCCGCGCCTACGAGCTGGTCACCCCGGCCGAGATGTTGTCGACGACGGGGGGATTGACGCGTCTCGGTTCGTTCAGTTCTGAAGCCGGCCATCGGTTCTTCAACAGCTGGTTCGTCGCGCCGCGCGGGGCGCAAGCCGGCGAGAGCGTTGCCTACAGGGCGATGGTCCCCCGGGTGGACGGCCACCCCTTCCGCGCGCAGCGGGGGGAGGGCGACCACCCCAAAGGCGGCTGGCAGAACGAGCCTTACGGGCTCACCTTCGCCCAAGGGGGGGGAGGCGACGGTGAACCCGGTGGGGTCTCCGCAGATCAGCGTTACGCCCTCTACGAGGTCCTCGGACACGAAACTCCGACGGAGCAGTCCTTCCCTTCAGGCACCTACGTGCGTGTCCCCGCCGGCGAGGCGAGCCGCGCGTGTGCGCCAGAGCCCATAGCGACGTTCAAACTCTCAGACCCCGAAGGTAAGTTCGAGCTGGCCGGCTGCGGCGACCTCGGCACCGACCTCCATGCCGAGGGGCGCTTCCTGGCCGCTGCCGGCACACACGTAATCTTCACCTCCGACGAGGAACTGGACTCCGCGGCTCCGACGGCGGGCACCGAAGCGATCTACGATCGCAAAGTCGGCAGCGCCGCCAGCGAGGTCATCTCCGTCGATCCCGACGGCAACGCCTTCGGCGGCAGCGAAGAGCCGCGCTATCTGGCTGCTACCGAAGACGGCTCCGCTGTCGTCTTCAGCACGGGTGGCCTCGGCAAAACCCTCTATGTGCACCGTAAAGACAAAACGACACAGGTGACCGATGCTGCCAACACCTACGCGGGCATCTCCGAAGACGGCAAACGCGTCTTCTTCATGGACAAACCCTTTTTCCCCAACGCGGAAGTCGACTCACCCCCTCCGGCGACGCTCTTCGCCTGTGACATCGAAGGGGGGAATTGCGCCGGCCCCGACCAGGAACAGGAACCGATGGAGATCGCCACCGAGTCGAACTTCGTCAACGTCTCCGCCGACGGCTCCCACGTCTTCTTCACCTCCGAGGAGACCGAACCGTCCGAAGTCATGGAACTGGGCGAAAACGAAAACGGCGAAGAAGCCGAAGAAGGCGAGGCCAACCTCTATGCATGGGACGGCTCCAAAGCCAGCTTCGTCGCCATCCTGGACCCTCAAGACCTTGTCAACTTCCGCACGGGAGAAAGCCTCGAGGAGGAACAGCAGCTGGAAGACCTGCTGGCGTGGACCAGCACGATTCCAGGTCAGCGGGCGACCAGCGGAGGGTCGTATGAGGCCGGGCGCGCCTACTCGCCGGCGCGCAGCACGCCCGACGGCGAGGTCTTCGCCTTCCAGTCCCACGCCCAGCTCACCTCCTACGACAACGAAGGCAAGGGGGAGATCTACCGCTATGACCCCGCGGCCCCCGTGGGCTCTCAGCTGAGCTGCGTCTCCTGCGACCCGAGCGACGCTCCCCACGACTCCATTGCCGACACCATCTTCCAGTCTCTCTTCCAGGGGGTCACCAATTCCTCGACGATGATCCCCAACCTCACCGACGACGGGCGGCGGGTCTTCTTCGAGAGCCGCGAGGCACTTCTGCCTGAGGACGCCAACGCGGTGACCGACGTCTACGGGTGGAAAGCGCCAGGGACAGCCGGTCCCGGTGGCGACACCTGCGAGGATTCGCGTGGCTGCCTGGCGCTGATCTCGACCGGGCAGGGCGAACTGCCGAGCTTCCTCTACGGCATGGGCGCCGACGGCGAAGACGTCTTCTTCGTCACGCAGGAGAAGCTGGTGGGAGCCGACCTGCTCGGCACCTTCTCGATCTACGATGCGCGGGTTCTCGGCGGCATCCCCGACCCGCCTGCGGCTGCTCCCTGCCAGGGCGACGCCTGTCAGGGACCGGCGTCGACCCCGCCGGACCTGCCGGCTCCTGCCTCGACTGGCCCCGGCTCCGAAAGCCCACCGCAGGGTCGCCCCCCATGTGCGAAGGGCAAGCACCGGGTCAAAGGCCGTTGTGTGAAAAAGCACAGCAAGAAAAAGCAGCGCAAGCACTCGAAGAAACGAGCCAATCAGGACCGGGAGGCACGTCGATGATCCGCCGCATGGGGTCCTACTTCGAGTTGTGGTGCCGCTTCGCAGGGCGGCGCGACCACAACTACTCGGGTTTCATGCTGACTCTGGCGCACTTCGCATGGCCGTACCACTTTGTAGGGCGGCGCGACCGCAATCACTGGGGTTACCAGGGATCGGTGGCGCCCTACGCCGGGTGGAGCCACTTCGCTGGGCGGCGCCACCGCAAGCATTCGAAGAAGCAGCGGGCCAGCTACAGCCCCGATGAAGGTACGCCGACGATCCTCTGCATAGGCATAGCTGCCCTGCTGGGGTTTACGGCCCTCACCACCCTTGTCCTGGCCGCTCCCGCGGGAGCGATCGCGCCGCCCTGTCCCGACAAAGCCTTCAAAGCGAAATGCTTCGCGCTCGAGTCGATCGACGCCTCGCTCTCGACTACTCAAGCGGGTGCCCACCCCAACCTCACCCTCAGCTTCGATATTGCCCAGGATCCTGAAAGCGAGCCGGACGAGAAGGGCATGCACGACTCCTTCGTGCCGACCCGTAACGTACGCACCGACGTTCCTCCGGGACTGGTCGGGGACCCCAGCGTGCTCGGGCTGCCTCAGCAGTGCCGGGTGGTCGAACTGGCGGTGGGAGAATGCCCCAACGGCTCCCAGATCGGCACCGTCAGAGCTGACCTCTACGGCTCCGACGCCGTCTACATCCAACCCCTCTACATGATGGTGCCGCCGGGCGGGGATGTGATCGCGCGGGTGGGCTTCGTCGGCGGCACGATCGGGACGACCATCTACGCCGATGCGACGCTGCGCTCCGAGGGCGACTACGGTCTCAGCGTCGAAGTCGTCGACGCCCCGGTGGTCAGTGGCGTGCACCTGGTCGGAGCCGAAACGAAATTGTGGGGGGTGCCGGCGGCCAAAGAGCACGACACCGAACGCTGCACGCCTGGAGAGGTGTTTACGGACAACTGCACCGAATCGCCCTCGCGCCCCCCCGGTTCGCGCGAACTGCCCTTCCTTACCAACCCGACCCGCTGCGGGGTGCCACTGGAGATGAAAGTCGCCGCCTCCGGCTGGGCGGAACCGGAACGCTTCGACACCATGACAGCGAGCTTCCCCCAGATCACCGGCTGCAACAAACTGCCCTTTGGCCCGGGCCTCACGATCGAGCCGACCAACCGGCGTGCGGGGGCGCCGACCGGCCTCGACGTGACTGCCCGGATACCGGCCTCGGAGGGCGCGAAAGTGCTCGAACCCTCCCAGACGCGCGATGTCCGCGTGACGCTGCCCGAGGGAATGACGGTCAATCCAGGCGCCGCCGACGGCCTTGATGTGTGCACCGAAGCGCAGGTTAAATTCGGCAAACGGGTGGCCGCCGAATGCCCCGACGCGGCCAAGCTGGCCGAGTTCGAGGTCGAGATCCCGGCACTGCCGCGGCGGATGAAAGGCGCGATCTATCTGCGTGAGCCCGAACCGGGCAACCTCTACCGCTTCTGGGCGGTCGCCGACGACCTTGGCGCGCACGTGAAGCTGCAGGGCCAGCTCAACCTGAACGAGCAGACCGGACAGATGGAATCGACGATCCTCGACGTCCCCCAGGCACCGGTGCGCGAGATGAAGATCGTCTTCAAGTCGGGCTTTAGGGCGCCGCTGCTCAATCCGCCCACCTGTGGGGACTACGCCAGCAAATACGAATTCGTCCCCTGGTCGGGTGGCTTGCCGCAGATCTCCAATTCCCATATGACGATCGACGAAGGCTGCGAGGGCCTCGGGGGCTTCAGCCCGAAGATCTCCGCCGGCTCCACCGACGCCCAGGGTGGTGCCCACTCGCCCTTCTCCCTCACCATCGCACGCCAGGACGGCGAAGAGAACCTCGCTGCCCTGGAGATCACCCTGCCCAGGGGCATGGCCGCCACCTTCGCCGGCATCCCGCGCTGCGAAGGCGTAGCGGCCGAAACGGGTCAGTGCTCGGCCGAGAGCCGCGTCGGCAGGGTTACCGCCTCCGTCGGCGCCGGCTCCAACCCGCTCTGGGTCCCCCAGCCTGGCAAGCGCCCGACTGCCGTCTACCTCGGCGGCCCCTACAAGGACGCCCCGCTCAGCGTGATCGCCGTCGTGCCCGCTCAGGCGGGTCCCTTCGACCTCGGCGACCAGGTGGTCCGCTCCGCCATTTACGTCGACCCGGTCACCGCCCAGGCGACCGCCAAGTCGGATCCGCTGCCACAGATCCTCGAAGGCGTGCCAGTGCGCTACCGCACCACCAACGTCTTCCTGGACCGCCCGGGCTTCTCCCTCAACCCGACCTCCTGCGCGCGAAAGGCGACGACGTCCGCGATCCTCTCCGCTGGGGGAAAGATCGCCAATCCGTCCTCTCCCTACGCCGCGACCGACTGCGACAGGCTCGGCTTCAAGCCCCAGCTCGCCATGCGGCTATTCGGCGGCACCCATAGGGGATCCCACCCGAGGCTGCGCACGATCCTCAAGATGCCCCCGGGCGGCGCCAACATCGGCAGCTTCTCGGTGGCCCTGCCGCACTCGGCATTCCTCGACCAGGCCCATATCCGCACCGTCTGCACCCGAGTGCAGTTTGCCGCGGACCAATGCCCGGCCGGATCGATCTACGGAGCGGTGAAGGCCAGGACCCCCTTGTTCGACGAGACCCTGGAAGGTCAGATCTACCTGCGCTCCTCAAACAACCCGCTACCCGACATGGTCGCCGTGGTCAAGGGCCCGCCCTCCCTGCCATTCGAGGTGCACTCGGCCGCACGGATCGACTCGGTGAATGGCGGTATTCGCGCCACCTTCGATTCCTTCCCGGATGCCCCGATCACTGAAGCCGTCGCCAGCTTCCCGGGTGGCAGCAAGGGTCTGATCGTCAACTCGACCAACCTCTGCGCCAAAGTCAACAAGGTCACTGCCAAATTCACCGGGCACAACGGCAAGAAAGCCACGTTGAACCCGGTGCTGAAGGCTTCCTGCGGTGCGAAAGCAAAACGCCGCGCAGGACGTGGGCGCTAGTTCCCTCGCTGTGACCTAACCCGGGGAGACGTCCTCCCCTCCATACGTGTTCGCACCGCACCGGCACCGATCCGTGCGCACGCGGATCGGTGCGTGCGCCGACCCATCACCTCGCCAAGTGCAGGGGGAATCGGGCGCCCTCAGGCTGGGGCGACGAGTAAGGGCAACGAAGCTCGACATCGCGCCACCGGAGGCTCAGGATCGCCTCTGAGAGCCCGCCACCGGCGGGCATCGAGCAAACGATCCCGGCATGCTCGCGGGAAGGGAGAATCCATCATGAGACTCATCAAGATGTTCGGCCTCGCCGCGCTCGCGGCAGTGGCGGCAATGGCAGTCGTCGGCGCGACGTCGGCCTCGGCGTCAACTACCACCCAGCTCTGTGGCGTCCACACCTCCTTAACCTGTGGGGACGGCAACGGATCGGCGCAAGTTCACCTGGTCACAGCTGCTGGTACGGTATTAAAACTGTTAGCAACGATAAGCGTCTTATGTTTAGGGGAGTTATGGCAGCTTGATACCTTAGGCTTAGGCAACCCACAGTCAGTTCACTCTTTAACCAAAACAGTCACAGGTTGTGGCACGGGTTCCTCCCACAACAACTGCACGGTGACCGTTCAGGAACAGCCCTTATTCGACGTCTTAAAGACGGGGTTAGACGAAGGGGTCGCGACGTCCACAAACGGCCGCTTACGTCTTCAGTGCGCCAACCTTGGTCTCGACTGCGTTTATGACCTAGAAGGTCTCGAACTCGCAGTTGGGGGCGGGCATTGGACTTTTGACGAAACCCCCACCAATGAATTAGGCGGCAAATTCTTCTGCCCTGACGAAGGGCTCCTGGACGCGTTATTTGAAACATTAGGGAACGTGTTCGTACTTCAGTAGAAACCAGGACTTGAGTGCACAGCAAGCACCGATCTGTGCACACACGCGGATCGGTGCGTGCGTGAATAGGACATCCTGTCAAGTTGCGGGCAAGCTCCCCACTCGGCGGGCATTGAGCAAGCGACCCCGGCGAACGCTCGCCGGAAGGGAGAATCACCATGAGACTCATCAAGACGTTCGGCCTCGCCGCGCTCGCGGCGTTGGCGGCAATGGCATTTGTCGGCGCGGCGTCGGTATCGGCCTCGACCAGCACGCAGCTCTGCACCATCCATACGGGCTTAACGTGTGGGGCTGGGAGCGCAGCCACTTCGGTTCACATGACCCTAGCAGTAGGAACTGTTGGCAAACTATTAGGCTCGATCAGCGTCTTATGCTTAGGCGCTTTAGTGGAAGCCGAAGCCTTAGGGTTAGGCAAACCCCAGTCGGTGCACACCACGTCCATGTCGTTCTCAGGCTGCGGTACCGGCTCCGGGCACAGCAACTGCACGGTGACCGTACTGGAAGAGCCTTTAGCTAATCTCTTAAAAACTGGGTTAGATGAAGGGATCCTTACTCCTACAAATGGTCGCATTTTGCTCCATTGCTCCAATCTTGGCATATACTGCACGTATGACCTCGAAGGTCTTGAATTGGAAGTCGGCGACCAACACCTAACCATGGAAGAAACCCCCGCCAAAGAATTAGGCGGCAAATTCTTCTGCCCCGACGAAGGGCTCCTAGACGGGTTATTGAAAACCACGTTTGCGAATACATACGTACTTCAGTAGTCGTCTGAATACTGAGTTCACGCACCGATCCGTGCACACGCGGATCGGTGCGTGCGCTGTCTGGTCATCTCGCCAGGTGCAGGGAATCGTATGCCCCTCTGGATCGGGGTGATGGATGGAGATAGCAGAGCTCGACATCGCAGCGCCGGAGCCTCAGGATCGCCTGTGAGAGTCCGCCACTCGGCGGGCATCTAGCAAACGATCCCGGCAACCTTCGCCGGAAGGGAGATCCACCATGAGACTCGTCAAGACGTTCGCCTCCGCGGCGCTCGCGGTGTTGGCGGCAATGGCATTCGTCGGCGCCACCTCAGCGTCGGCCTCGACTACCACCCAGCTCTGTGGTATCCACAACTCCTTAACCTGTGGAGACGGCAACGGATCGGCGCAGGTTCATCTGGTCCTTGCTGCTGGCACGGTATTACAACTATTAGCAACGATAAACGTCTTATGTTTAGGGGAGTTATGGGAGCTTGATACCTTAGGCTTAGGCAATCCACAGTCAGTTCACACTTTAACCCACACAGTCTCGGGTTGTGGCACAGGGCCCTCCCACGACAACTGCACAGTGACCGTTCAGGAGCAGTCTTTATTCAACGTCTTAAAGACGGGGTTAGATGAAGGGGTCGCGACGTCCACGAACGGCCGCTTACGTCTCCAGTGCGCCAACCTTGGTCTCGACTGCGTGTATGACCTAGAAGGTCTCGAAGCCTCAGTTGGGAACGGGCATTGGACTTTTGAAGAAACCCCCACCAATGAATTAGGCGGCAAATTCTTCTGCCCCGACGAAGGTTTCGTCCACGCGTTACTGGAAACATTAGGGGACGTGTACGTCCTTCAGTAGAAACGGGCCTTGAGTGCACAGCACGCACCGATCCGTGCACACGCGGATCGGTGCGTGCGCTGTCTGGTCATCTCGCCAGGTGCAGGGGGACTCGAGCCCTTCTGGATCGGGGTAATGAATGGAGATAGCAGAGCTCGACATCGCAGCGCCGGAGCCTCAGGATCGCCTGTGAGAGCCCGCCACTCGGCGGGCATCTAGCAAACGATCCCGGCAACGCTCGCCGGAAGGGAGATTCACCATGAGACTCACCAAGATGTTCGGCCTCGCCGCGCTCGCGGCGGTGGCGGCAATGGCATTCGTCGGCGCGACGTCGGCGTCGGCCTCCGCTAACACGCAGCTCTGCACCGTCCATACAGGCTTAACATGTGGGGCTGGGAACGCAGCCACTTCGGTTCACTATGTTCTGACAGCCGGCACGGTACTGACAGTGTTAGCTGAAATTGATGTTTTATGTTTAGGCTATTTACTGGAAAAAACCGCATTAGGATTAGGGAATCCCCAGTCGGTTCACACTACAACCCAGACGTTCTCGGGCTGCGGCACCAACGCCACGCACACCAACGCCACGGTGACCGTTCAGGAACAGCCTTTAGCCAACCTCTTAAAGACGGGGTTAGACGAAGGAGTCTTAACAGCCACAAACGGACGCCTAAGAATTGTGGTTTCCAGCCTCGGCCTTGACTGCGTAATCGATACCGCAGGCCTGGAACTCGCAGTCAGCGAAGGGATGCTCACCGCGAATGAAACTCCCCTCACGGAATTAGGTAGCAAATTCTTTTGCCCCAACGAAGGAGTGCTGGATGCGTTACTGGAAGCATTAGGGAGCGTTTACGTTCTCGGATAAAAGCTTTAAGGCAGCCACCACGCACCGATCCGTGCACACGCGGATCGGTGCGTGCGCTGTCTGGTCATCTCGCCAGGTGCAGGGGGAATCGGGCGCCCCTCAGACTGGGGCGATGGGTAGGGGTAGCAAAGCTCGACATCGCATCGGCGGAGGCTCAGGATCGCCTGTGAGAAGCCCGCCGCTCGGCGGGCACTGAGCAAGCGACCCCGGCGAACGCTCGCCGGAAGGGAGATTCACCATGAGACTCATCAAGACGTTCGGCCTCGCCGCGCTCGCGGCGGTGGCGGCAATGGCATTCGTCGGCGCGACATCGGCGTCGGCCACCAGCACGCAGGTCTGCACCTCCCACACGGGCTTAACCTGTGGGGCTGGACAAGGAGCGGGCACGATCCATGCGGTTCTCGCAGCCGGCACGGTCTTAAAGCTCTTAGCCCCAATAAATGTCTTATGTTTAGGAGAGTTATGGGAATCCACTGCCTTAGGGTTAGGTAATCCACAGTCGATTCATTTCACAAGCAAAACATCCACTGGTTGTGGCACCGGATCGGCGCACAGCAACTGTACGTTAACTACACAAGAACAACCATTAGCCAATCTATTAAAGACAGGGTTAGATGAAGGCATCTTGACATTAACAAGTGGCCGTTTACGTCTACAGTGCCCCAATATCGGCATCGACTGCGTGTATGACGCTGAAGGCATCGAACTCGCGGGCGGAGGCGGGCACTGGACCATGGAAGAAACCCCCACCAATGAATTAGGCGGCAAATTCTTCTGCCCCGACGAAGGACTCATCGACTCGTTAATGGAAACGTTAGGAGAGGCGCACATCCTCGGGTAGGTCCAAGGTGGAACTGCACCCCGCCAAGTTCGCCGGGGTGCGGTCCGCCGCTCTAGAAACCAAATACACCGTCGGCATACTTCGAGCTTGCGCCCTTAGGCGCGTGCGCGTTTTCGATATGTTGTGGTTTGCAGGCAATTGTGACGCATCGAGCTTCTGGGGTTGAGTGTGTTGGAGAAATCGCCTTGATTGGCAGTCGGCGAACTGTTATTTCATACACACCCCTTGCCAGGCAGTAGAAACCAGCGTCGCTGGGGACTCCGGCTCGGTCTGTGGGTTTGGACAACGTTCGGTGCTGAAGCCCTACCGAGCGTGTTTGTGATGAGCCATAAGTCGACCCCCTACTTTCGTCAGCGGGGGGCCGAGCGGTGGGAGTGGGCGGGGCCGGTGGTCCCGCCCACTCTGCCGCGCACAGTGCCGGCGATCAGCTCGTCGGGGGCCTCGTCCTCTGGAATGAAGCCCGACTTCATGCCGAAGTAGACAGCCTGAGGGTGGTGGGCGACAATCGCCACCGTTGACTGCTCGGGCAGGACGGCGTAGCCGCCGGAGAGGGTCATCCCGATCTGCTCGAGGTCGAGCAGGCGCCAGACCTTCTCGTGCTCGGACTGGTCCGGGCAGGCGGGGTAACCCCAGGAGTAGCGGCGGCCCTGGTCGAGCGGTATGGCGAGGTCGCGGCGGACCTCGGAGTGCAGCCACTCGGCCAGTCCCTCCGCCGCCTGTACGCCGAGGCCATGGACGAAGAGCTGCTCGGCGAACTCGCCTTCCCGCTCCAGCCGCTCGATCAGCTCGGTCACCTCGGGCCCGACGGTTACGCCCTGCAGAGCGACGACGTCGCGTTCGCCGGACTTCAGCGGTCGGAAGAAGTCCGCCAGGCAGATCCGGTCGTGCTTGGGCTGGCGCGGGAAGGCGAGCCGCTCGAGCTCCCGCCCGGCGTCCTCTGGATCGAAGACGACCAGCTCGTTGCCATCGGCCGCCGCCGGGAAGTACCCGAGCCTGGCCCGCGGGTGAAGATAGTCCTGCTCGTGCCACATACGCTCGAGGCGGGGCGCGAAACCCTCCTCGCCGTCGGCTCCCTCGACCAGCTGCCGCCAGGCCTCGCCCTTTACCCCACGCCCGCCCCAGTGCAGCTTGAAGAGCACGTGGCGGTCGAGGTGGGGGAAGACCTGGTCGAGGTCGATCTCGACCTCGCGCACTCCCCAGAAGGGCGGCTCGGGGACCGGCACGTCGGTGCGGGCCGCTGAGCGGACGCTCGCGTCGGTGGTCGGCGGTCCGTCGTCGGCCTTCGCCGGCTTCTCGCGCAGCTCCTGTGCCTCGGCGCGGATCCGGGAGACCAGCGCCTCGCGCGCCTCTTCGTCGACCAGCGCATCCATCGTGTCGAGGCCCTGGAAGGCGTCCTTGCAGTAGAAGACACCGGGTCCATAGACCTCGTCGGATTCCTTCCCCTGCGGGTAGAGCGTGCGGCGGCCGAAGTCGCGGTTGATCGCCGCGCCTCCTATCAGCACCGGGAAGCCGAGCCCGCGCTGGTGCAGCTCCTGGACGCAGATCGGCATCTGCTTCGAGGTCGAGACGAGCAGGGCGGAGAGGCCGATCGCGTCGGCCTCGTTCTCGACCGCGGCCTCGATGATCGCGTCAACCGGGACCTGCTTGCCGAGGTCGATCACGGTGTAGCCGTTGTTGGTGAGGATCGTGTTGACCAGCGACTTGCCGATGTCGTGCACGTCGCCGAAGACGGTGGCGATCACCACCTTGCCCTTGGTGTGGCCGTCGATCCGGTCGAGGTAGTTCTCCAGCTGCGCCACGGCGCGCTTCATCGCTTCGGCCGACTGCAGGACGAAGGGCAGGATCAGTTCGCCGGCGCCGAACTTGTCGCCGACCTCCTTCATCGCCGGCAGCAGCACCTCGTTCAGCGTCGGCACGGCGCCGATCTTCTCGACCGAGCGGTCGATCCACACCTCGACCCCATCCTTCTTGCGGCGCAGGATGTGCCAGTGCAGGGCATCCTCGGGCTCCATCCCCTCGGTCGGGTCGCCCGCCTCCTCGGCGGCCTCCTCGCCCTTGGACTCGAAGTGGGCGATGAAGCGCTCCAGCGCGTCCTCGCGGCGGTCGAAGACGAGGTCGTCGGTCAGCTCGCGCTCGGAGGTGGAGATCTCCGAGTAGGGGGTGATGTGGTTGGGGTTGACCATCGCCAGGTCGAGCCCGGCCTCGACGCAGTGGTGCAGGAAGACCGAGTTGAGGACCGCGCGGGCCGGTTGCGAGACGCCAAAGGAGACGTTGGAGACCCCGAGCGAGGTCTTGACGCCGGGCAGCTCGGCCTTGATCCGGCGGATCCCGTCGATCGTCTCCACCGCCGAGGGCCGCCACTCGGCCTCGCCCGTGGTCAGGGTGAAGGTGAGCGCGTCGAAGATCAGCGCCTCCGGGTTGAGGCCGTGGTCCTCGCAGGCAATGTCGCGGATGCGCTTGGCGACCTCGACCTTGCGCTCGGCTGTCTTCGCCATCCCGACCTCGTCGATCGTCAGCGCGATCAGCGCCGCGCCGTGGGCCTTGGCGATCGGCACGACGACGTCGGCCTTCTCGCGGCCGGCCTCGAGGTTGACCGAGTTGACGATCGCCCGCCCGGGGATCTGCTCCAGCGCGGCCCGGATCACCTCCGGCTCGGTCGAGTCGACCTGGACCGGCGCCGGCTGGGTCAGCGAGATCCGCTTCACCACCGCCGCCATCTGCTCGTCCTCGTCGGAGCGCTCGGTCAGCGCCACGCAGACGTCGAGCACGTGGGCGCCGCCCTCGACCTGGTCCTCGGCGACCTGTACCAGGCCGTCGTAGTCGTCGGCGAGCAGCAGCTCCTTCGCCTTGCGCGAGCCCTGCGAGTTGACCCGCTCGCCGACCAGGGTCGGCCGCGGTTCCTGGACCAGTGGTGTGGAGGTCATCATCGAAGAGACCTGGGGGGGGCCCGGGGCCGGGCGCTCGCCGGGCACGCGCCCATCGACCCGCTCGCGGATCGCCGCGACGTGCGCCGGCGTCGTGCCACAGCAGCCGCCGACGATGCCGACGCCGTAGCGCTCGACGAACTCGCCGAGGGTGGCGGCGAGCGGCTCGGGCTCTTCGGGGAAGATCGTCTCGCCGTCCGGCCCCTGCAGCGGCAGACCGGCGTTGGGTATGCAGTGGACCGGCAGCGGGCTGTTCTCGCCCAGGAAGCGGATCGCGTCGCGCATGTCCTCGGGGCCGGTCGAGCAGTTGAGCCCGATGACGTCGACGTCGAGCGCCGCAAGCGTCGTCAGCACCGCCTGGATGTCGGTGCCGAGCAGCATCTTGCCGCCCTGGGGCAGGAGCGAGACGCTGGTCTGGATCGGCAGCCGCCGGCCGGTTGCCGCGAAGGCCTCGCGGGCGCCGAAGATCGCCGCCTTCACCTCGAGGATGTCCTGCGCGGTCTCGATAATGATCAGGTCGGCGCCGCCCTCGACCAGACCCCGGGCCTGCTCGGCGAAGACCTCGACCAGGCGGACGAAGGTGATGTCGCCCAGGGTGGGGTCGGTGGAGGCGGGGAGGAACCCGGTCGGCCCGATCGAGCCGGCGACGAAGCGGTCGGGCCCCGCCGCCTTGCGGGCGATCTCGGCCGCCCTGACGTTGATCTCAAGCGTGTGCTCGCCCAGGCCCCACTCTTCGAGCTTCAGCCGCGAGCCCTGGAAGGTGTCGGTCTCGACCACCTCGGCACCGGCATCCAGCATCGATGCGTGCACGCCCTCGATCGTGTCGGGCCGGTTCAGCACCAGCGCCTCGTGACATTTGCCCTCCAGCCCGCCGTAATCCTCCTGGGTCAGCTCGAACTGCTCCAGGGTCGCGCCCATGCCGCCGTCGAAGACGACGACGCGCTCGCGCGTAGCGGCTATGAAGTCACGCTCGGCCATGGTCCAAAGAGGCTACCGGGGAGGCCGAATTCCCCTGCAGCGTCGCCGTAGCCAGGGGTGCGATCACCTGGCGGAATGGGTCCTTAGCCGCGCAAGCCCAGGCGGCGCTTCAGGTCGCGGGCGTTGAACGCCTGGGCGACGCGGTCGATCATGCCGCGGCGGGCCTTGGTGTAGGGGTACCAGGTGGCCTCGCGCTTGCCGCCGAAGCGGGTGATCACGACCGACTCGGTGCGGCAGTACTTCTTGATCCCCGGCTCGCCGTGGCGGTAGCCGATCCCCGACTGCTTCCAGCCGCCCATCGGCACGTCCATCGCCGCGTAGTTGACCAGCACGTCGTTGACGTTGACCGCGCCGCACTCGACCCGCCGCGCCACCTGCTCGGCTCGCTCCTTCTCGCCGAAGACCGAGCCGGAGAGGCCGTAGCGACTGTCGTTGGCAAAACGCAGCGCCTCCTCGGCGTCGCGAACCTTCATCACGCCCACCACCGGGCCGAAGGTCTCGTCGCGCATCACCTTCATCGAGTGGTCGACGTCGACCAGCACCGTCGGCTCGAAGTAGTCGCCGGGACCCGGCACCCGCTTGCCGCCTGTCAGCGCCTTCGCACCGCTGGCCAGCGCGTCGCCGACGTGATCCTCGACGATGCCGATCTGGTTGGGAGAGGTCATCGCGCCGACCTCCTTGCCGAAGCCCTTGCCGTCGGCGCCCTGGCGCAGCTCGGCGACCGCGGCGGTGAGCTTGGCGAGGAAGCTGTCGTAGGCGGGCTCCTCGACGTAGATCCGCTCCACCGACATGCAGATCTGGCCCGAGTTCATCATCCCGCCCCAGGCCGCGGCGTTCGCCGCCCGGTCGAGGTCGGCGTCGGCGAGGACGATCATCGGATCCTTGCCGCCGAGCTCGAGGCTGACCGGGGTCAGGGTCTCGGCCGCCCGCGCCATCACCTTGCGCCCGGTGCGGTCCGACCCGGTGAACTGGACGAAGTCGACCTCGTCGACCAGCGCACCGCCGGTCTCGCCGATCCCCTGTACGCAGTCGAAGACGTCGGGGCCGCCGATCTCCTCCTTCCAGGCCTTGACCACCTCGGCCAGCCCGAGCGGGGTGAACTCGGAGGGCTTGACCACGACCGCGGCACCGGCCTGCATAGCCGGGATCGCGTCGCCAAGGGCGAGGATCAAGGGGAAGTTCCAGGGGCTGATGATGCCGACCACGGGATGGGGCCGGTACTGCACGCGCAGCTTCTTCGATGCCAGCAGCGGCGTGTGGGGCCGGACTGCCTCCTCACCGATGAATCGCGCCGCCTTTGAGCCGTAGAAGTTGATCAGGTCGGCGAGGTAGACCGGCTCTCCCGACGCGTCGGCGCGGACCTTCCCGGTCTCGGCCTGCATCGTGTCGATCACACGCTCGGAGTTGTCGAGCAGCCAGTCGCGCAGCTTGGAGAGCCAGCGGTAGCGGCCCTCGATCCCGATCGCCTCCCACTCGGCCTGATTGGCGCGCACCCGCGCGACCGTCTCGGTGACCTTCTCGGGCGAGTCGATCGCGACGGTGGCGATCAGGCCGCCGGTCGCAGGGTTGTGGACCTCGATCGCATCCGGCTCCGCGGCCGAGGCCGCTCCGTTCGACGCCTCGATCGCCTCGCTGCCCTTCTCGGCGGTGCCGCTCTCCACTGGAAACTCCCTTCGTCGGCCCTTGGCTGGTTGGCCAAGGTTACTCCCCGCGCGGCTACGAGCAGCCGCGCAAGCCGTACGCCGCGGTCAGCTGGGGCGTTTCCTTGAAGCTCCCTTGGGCTTCGAGGAAGGCCTGGTTGAAGGCTTCGGGGTCTTCAGCTGCTTCGTTGATCCCCTTCTGCACGGCTTCCAGGTAGGCGGCGATCTCCTGCTCGTCACCGCTGGGCGCGCCGAGCGCGCTGATTTCGTCGATCTGCGTTTGGTAGATCTTCGCGAAATCGTCTTCGTAGAATTCGATTTCGAAGGGAGTTTCCGTGGGTTTCCGCGGGTTGTCGCGGGCTTCTTCGAAGATTGCCTTCAGCTGCGTTTCGAACTTTTCCGCGGCCTTCCTGCAGATCGGTTCCACCCTCTTGATGAACGCCGCTTTCGAGAGCGATCCGGTATCGACGGTGATTTCGGTGCTGCCGCCGGAGGAGCCGGTTGCCGAGTCGTCGCTGTCGCCGCATCCCGCCGCGAAAAGGAGGGCAAAGGCGGTTGCCGCGATGACGAAGAGGCCTCGTATGGTCAAGAAATTCCCCCGCATTCGGGCGCAGCATAGCATGGGGATCGAGGAGGTGCTCAGCGTGGAACGAGCCTGTAGACCGGCCCTTCTATAGAGGCCACGTAGAGGCGCCCGCGGCCGTCTTCGCCGAACGTGGAGGGGGTGTCCACGGCGAGGCCGAGGCGGCGGTCGTGGCTGGCTCGCCGCGGGTGGGGGACGAGGCTGCGCAACTTGCCCGAGCAGAGGTCGGCGTAGACGTAGCGACCCTGCAGCGAGGGCAGGCGGCGGTCGCGGGAGACGTAGCCGCCGATGATCGTGCAGCTGCCGCCGTCGCGGTCGTGGTCGTAGGCCATTATCGGTTTCACCGTGCCACCCGGGTCGGGGGTGTTCCCGTCAGCTTCGGTGTAGGGGGCGAAGCCCTCGAAGGCGTCCCAGCCGAAATTGGCGCCGCCTGCGGCCCCCACGGTCGTGTAGTCGAGCTCCTCGAAGCGGCCCTGGCCGACGTCGGCGATCGCGATCCGCGGCCGCCTGGGCGACGTCGTCGTGTCGAAGGAGAAGCGGTAGGGGTTGCGCAGCCCGTAGCTGTAGATCTCGTCGCGGCCCGCCCTACCCACGAACGGGTTGCTGGACGGGACCGAGTAGGGCCGCCCGCCGGAGGGCCGTGGGTCGATTCGCAGCAGCTTGCCCAGCAGGCTGTCGGTGCTCTGCGCGTTGTTGGGCGGGTCGCCGCCAGCGCCGCCGTCTCCCGTCCCCATGTACAGGAGCTGGCCGAGGAACTGGAGCTGACCGCCGTTGTGGTTGGCGTTGACCGGGTGGGGAACCACGATCACCGTGCGCCGGGACCCGCGCGCCGCGCGCGTCGCGCCACGGCGGCGGAACTCGTCGACGCGGATGTTGCCGTCGTTGTCCGTGTAATAGACGTAGAAGAGCCGGCTCTGCCGATAGTCGGGGGGGAAGGCGATCGAGAGCAACCCGCGCTCGCCGCCGTCGTAGCCGACCAGCCCCCTGACGTCGAGGAACGGGTGGGCCTGGCGCCGGCCCCCGCGCATGACCTCGACCCGGCCCTCCTGCTCGGTGACGAAGAGCAGCTTTGGGAAGCCGGGCGCCGCGGCTACGAAGGTCGGGCTGTCGAAGCTGCCGACCTGCTTCAGGGCTACGCTGCCACCCGGCCGCCGTTCCGGCCCGGTCTCCGGGGGCTGCCGCGCGGAGCCACAGGCCGGCAGGGCGAGTAGGGCTAGGACCGCCGCGACGAGGGCGGCCGGCCTCACTTCTCGACGACCTCACCGGAGTCGGTGACGACCTTGTCCGGGGTCGCCGAGACGATCCGGGCACCGATCGACCCGCCGGGTTCGCTGCCACCGGCGGTGACCGCCTTGGCCTGGCCGCCGAAGCCGGCGTCGACGACGAAGCGGAGCACGTAGCGGCCGGTTCTGACCGCGCTCAGCTTCCAGACCACGTTGGCTGTTGCCCCCGGCTTCAGCTCGCCGAAGGCGAATGTCTTCGGGTTGGAGGTGCCCGCCCCCCCCGGTTCGGAGGAACCGGCGAATTTCGGATATCTGAGGGCGAGCACCCAGACGGGACGGTCCGGCTGGGCGAGTTCGGGCTGTGGGTCGCGGATCCCGAAGGGCAGGGTGGACGCCTGGCCCTCCCGGCCCGCGATCGAGATCGACACGGCCAGGGCCGGGACCGTCTTACGCCCGGTGTTGCGGATGCCGAGCCGCAGCAGCGAGGTCTGGCCGAGGACCTGGCGCGCCGGGAACTCGGCGGAGACCACCTCGACCGTGTACTTCCCGGCGGGCTCGTTCGCGTCGGAGGAGGAGTCGTCTCCGCAGGCGCCGGCCGAGATCGCAAGCGCGGCAACGGCGCAGGCCACGATCGCTGCCCGCAAGCGGGAATGCGATGCGTGTATGAGATGCCCCCCCACAGCGGCCGGAACATAGCACGGGGGTTGGCCGCTCCCGACCCGCATCCGTGCCCCTTTAGCCCGAACTCAACAGTGCCCACCGGCACATCCCATAGACTCGTTCGCAGGAGGAGAACGATGGTCGGATCCGCTGTAAACAGGGCATTCCTGCCCGCCAAGTCGCTGTTCGAACAGGTCGGGGACATGATGATCCTCACTGCCCGCACGCTCGTCTCCGCGATCAAGCCCCCCTACCCCTACGGCGAGGAGTTCATCGGCCAGTTCCTCTTCGCCCTACAGCTCTGCTGGTTCCCGCTGCTGGTCTCCACCGTGGCCTTCGGCTTCGGCGCCCCGGGCCTGCAGGCGGCCAACTTCCTCTCCCTCTTCGGCGCGCTCGACCGGCTCGGCGGCTTCTTCGTCCTCGCCTCGATCCGCGAGTTCGCGCCGTTCGTGACCGCCGTGGTCGTCGCCGGCGTCGCCGGCACCGCGATCACCGCCGACCTCGGCGCCCGCAAGATCCGCGAGGAGCTCGACGCCCTGCAGGTGCTCGGTGTCGACCCGATCAAGAACCTGGTCGTGCCCCGCTTCCTCGCCCTGATGCTGATAACCGGCCTACTCGACATCTACGCCCTGGTCTTTGGGATCAGCGGCGGCATCATCACCGAGCTCCTCTACAAGCAGCCGCTCGGCGGCTTCCTCGCCACCCTCTTCTCCAACGCTTCGGTCACCGACCTCTGGGGCTCGGTGATCAAGTGCACGCTGTTCGGCGCGATCATCGCCGTCGTCTGCTCCTACAAGGGGATGACCGCGTCCGGTGGCGCCGCGGGTGTCGGCCGCGCCGTCAACCAGGCGGTCGTGATCTCCTTCATGGGCGTCTTCGCCTTCAACTACGCCTTCACCCAGACCCTGCTCGCCACCAACCCGGAGCTGCAGACGATCCGATGAACGCTTGGCTGGAGGTCCCGCGCGGCTGGCTCGACTCCTTCGGGGAGATCGCCCGCTTCGGCTCCCGCATCGCCGGCCTCGTCTACAGCGGCCGCGTCCTGCGCTTCTTCGGCGAGAGCCTGCGCCAAGCGGGGATCCTGATTCTCGGCTCGGCGATGATCATCTGGGGCCTAGTCTTCATCCTCGGCCTGCAGTGCGGGATCGAGGGCGCCTACCTGCTGCGCGCCCAGGGCGCGCCCGCCTACGCCGGCGTCTTCTCGGCCTGGTGCGACCTGCGCGAGATCATGCCCTACGCCTTCGGCTACATGCTGGCGGCCAAGGTCGGGACCGGGATCGTCGCCGAGCTCGGCGCGATGCGGATCTCCGACGAGATCGACGCGCTCGAGGTGATGGGCGTCCCTCCCGTCACCTACCTCTGCGCGACCCGCCTGCTCGCCGCCTGGATCGCCTTCCCCTTCATGTACCTGGTCGGGATCGGGATCATGTACTTCGCCAGCTACCTCGCCGTCGTCCAGCAGATCGGCGACGTCTCCTCCGGCGGCTACCTGCTGATCTTCTGGCTGTTCCAGAACCCGCCGGACCTGATGTTCAGCTTGATCAAGGGCATGTTCATGGCAACCGCCATAGTCATGGTCGGCTGTTACTACGGCTACACGGCGTCGGGCGGCCCGGTCGGGGTCGGCACCGCCACCGCGAAGTCGATGGTCCTCAACATCGTCTTGGTTCACATCATCGGGATGCTGGGCACCCTGGTCTTCTGGGGAGCCAACCCGCGAGCGCCGATAGGAGGCTGAGCTACTCATGTCCATGGACGATCCAACGCGAGCCGACGACGGCGATTTCGAGACCGAGGCCGAGACGACCGCGGAGGTCGCCGAGCCGGCGGCGCCCGCGCCGGAGCACAGCGGCCCCTACGTCAGCGACGACGGGATGACCATGGGCCGCGACTTCGTCATCCCCGGCGTCGACCCGGCGGAGTCCGATCCCTACCGCTTCCACACCGGCCGCAAGCGCGACCACGGCGGCACCGACGCGATCGAGATCATCGACCTGGTCAAGCAGTTCGGCCGCGCCCGCATCCTCAACGGCCTCAACCTCGGCCTGCCCGAGGACCAGGTCTCGATGGTGTTGGGCCCGTCGGGCACCGGCAAGAGCGTGCTGATCAAGCACATCGTCGGCCTGCTCTATCCCGACTCGGGCGACGTCCTCGTGCACGGGGAGTCGATCCCGAACATGACCGACGACGAGCTCTTCGAGGTGCGCAAGAAGTTCGGCCTGCTATTCCAGGACGGCGCCCTCTTCGGCTCGATGAACATCTACGACAACACCGCCTTCCCGCTGCGCCAGCACACCGACAAGAGCGAGGAGGAGATCGGCGAGATCTGCAACCGCCGGCTCAAGGAGGTGGGGCTGAGCGAGGCGGTCTACAAGATGCCGAACGAGCTCTCCGGCGGCATGCGCAAGCGCGCCGGCTTCGCCCGCGCCCTGGTGCTGGAACCGGCGATCGTGATGTTCGACGAGCCTGACTCGGGTCTCGACCCGGTGCGCACAGCGCTGCTCTGCGAGCTCGTCCGCGAGGTGCACGAGGAGAACGGCGGCTGTTACCTGGTGATCAGCCACGACCTCAACACCGCGCGGCGGATCTCCGACTTCATCGCCGTGCTCTGGAACGGCAAGATCGTCGAGTCGGGGCCCAAGGAGGAACTGTTCGACTCCGAAAACCGCTTCGTGCACCAGTTCCTGAACGCGGACGTGACCGGTCCGCTGTCGATGGACTGAGAGGATCCGGGGAGCGGTGAGGGACCGCTACTCGCTCGCGGTCGGGCTGCTGTTCGCGGCGGTTATCGCGATCGCACTGGTCAACACCCTCGGGAACGAGGACGAAGGCACGCTCGGCCTCGACGAGCTCTCTCCCCGCTGGGCCCTGCCGGAGTTCGCCGTGCCGCGCGCCGCGGGCCCCCTGGAAGGCGACGCCAACGTCGCCCAGGACGATTGCGAGACTTCGCAGGCACCCTGCCCAGAGGGAGCCCGTCGAGACCCCGCCTGCCGCATCCGCACGCCGGGCGCGATCCGCGTCTGCGACCTCTTCGGCCGGCCGCTGGTGCTCTCGTTCTGGTTCTCCCGAGGCGGCGGAACCTGCGTCGCCCAGCAGGACGTGGTCGACCAGGCATATGCGCGCTACCGTGGCCGTGTGGGCTTCCTCTCGCTGAACGTGCGCGACGACCACGACGGCGTCCGCGAGACGATTCGCCAGCGGGGTTGGCGGATGCCGGTCGGCTACGACCGCGATGGGGCCGTAGCCGCCCTCTACCGAGTGGGGATCTGCCCCACCTTTGCCTTCGTCTACCCGGGCGGGACCCTGCAGGGCGCGAGCATCGGCGAGCTGACGGAGCCCCAGCTCGATGCTCGCATCGAGGCGCTGCTGCGGGCGACCCGCGTGGCGGAGGCAGGCTGACCGTGGCGGGGCAGGCAACCGGCTCCGGCCTGGACTGGGACCCGGCACCCGAACAGGGTTGGGTTGCCCCCCATATCGCCGAGGAGTTCCCGGGGCTCGGAATCGCCTGGCTCGAGGTCGACGGCCGCCCCAAGCGCAGCTCCGAGTCGGCTCGCCTGCGCCTGCGCGGTCTCTCGGACCGCTTCTACGGCGGGCATGCGATCCACATGCGCGAACAGCCGATCCCCTGGGCCTACCGGGTCTTCTTCCGCCAGATCGGGCTCGACCCCGACCGCACCCGCACGCCGGTTGAGCGGCTTGCGCTGGACCGGCTTCACGACGGGGCCTTTGTTTCCCACGGCATGCCCGACGACGCGCTGACGATCGCGATCGCCGAGACCGGCGTCGCCGTCCGCGCCTTCGATTCCGATCGGCTGCGGGGGCGGCTCTGCATCCGCGCTTCAGCGCCCGGGGAGGCGCTGCCCGGAAAGCCGGCGCAGCTCGACCAGGGGACGCTGACCGTCGCCGACGAGCGAGGGCCCGTCGAGCTGCTCTTCGGCGGGACCGCCGAGTGTGGCGTCGGCCGCGACACGCGACGGATCACGGTCGCCGCGGTGCAGGTCAAGGGCGTGCCCCAGATCGCGGTCGACGAGGCCCTCTGGATCGCCTCCTCCGTAATACAGGGATAAGGAAAGAGGCAGGTCGGTGATCTACACTCGATCCGGGTCCTGATGCCGGTTCTACTCGAACGAGACACGCTGAGGACGGGAGGCGACGAGCGCCTCGCCCGCGCTGAGCTGCGCCGCCAGATCGGCCGCCTCGAGCAGGAGCTGTCCCGGCTCTCGGCCGAGGCGTTCCCCCTCTTTTCCGTCGACACTCGGGTTGAGGCTCCTTCGGGCCCTCCGCGGGTGGCCGGCCTCGAGCAGCTGGAGCGGGTGCGCGATGCGCTCGCCGTACGGATCGGCGAGGCGCGACTCGCGCTGCGAGAGCGCGCCGAGCTCGAGACTCGCAACCGCGAGCTGCTGCGGCGGATGCTGGCCTCGCCGGCCAGCTACAAGTGGGTGCGTGTCTCGCGGGACGACATCGGCGAGCACGGCTGTGGCCACTGGCACTCCCGTCCCCGCCTCGGCCCGCTGGGGATGCTGATGGGCTGGTGGCGGGTCAAGGTCTCCTCCGGATGCCCGTTACCCGGGCGGCTTGCGGCCGTTGAGCCCTAAGAGCCAAAGCGAAAAGAGCCGAAGGCCGGCCACGGAGGAGAGGCCTCCGGCGCCGTGGGGGAACTTCCCCTTGGCCGAGCTGGCCGTGCTTGCCGGCATCGTCTCGCTCGTCATCGGCGTCGTCGGCGGCAGCCCGACCGCGCTGGGTGTCGGCGTCGCCCTCGCCGGTCTTGGCGGCCTCGAGGTAGCGGCGCGCGAGCACTTCGCCGGCTACCGCTCCCACACGACCCTGCTCGCCGGCACCGTCTTCGTCTTCGTCGTCGGCGGCCTCTTCTACCTCGCGGGGCTGATCCTTGCGATCTGCCTCGGGATAGGCGCGGCGGCGTTCCTCGTCGTCTTCTTCGCCCTGAGGCACGCCTTTCAGCGCGCCTCAGGCGGGCTCTCGTTCAAGGTCGGCCGCCTCGGCGGCTGATTGGTCAGGCGAAAACGGATTCGCGGGAGGCGAGTTCGGAGGACAACAGCGCCTTCTGGCGGGAGGTCAGGGTCCCCAGGCGCTTGTTCTCGCTGAGCGCGAGGCCGAGCAGGAACTTGCGGGCGCGGGTGCGGCCCCAGCGGCGCTGGCTGGTCAGCAGCTCGGCAAGGGTCATGCTCTCGGTCTCCCACGGGCACTCGCGGATCACCTCCGCGGCCTCGACGTCGCCTCGTGCGATCGAGCGCTTCAGCTCCGCCCTGGCAAGTCGCACTCGGTTGGCGCGGGCGAGCGCCTGCATATGCTGCGGGGCCTGGATGGCGGAAGCGGTCGTTTGAGCAGGGGCGATCGAAGCAGCGTCCACTGGGACTCCTCACATTCGGGGGTTGACTGGTAACTCGTTGCGCCGGACCGGAGGGTCCAACCTCGGTGTGGTCGAGTCGAGTTCTCCACCAACTTGCTTCCCTGCCCCGGGACGCAAGCGGCGCGAGGGGCAAGCTATGCCGTGGGTGGTCGGGGGTCAACCCGTAGTCGCGCGGTGTTTCCCGGCCCGGTCGCTAAGAGCACCTTTTTCGTAGCGAGGCTGACCCGGGGGAGATCCGGGAGCGGATGAAACTACCCCGAGCGGGGTAGTTCGGGGAAGTCCTCGGCGACCCGGGCGATCGTCGCCAGCGCCTCGTCGAGGTGCGCGCGCTCGTGGGTCGCCATCAGGCTGGTGCGGAGGAGCGCGCCACCGGGCGGGACGGCCGGGTGGATCGCGACGTTGGTGTAGACGCCCGCGTCGAAGAGCGCCTTCCAGAGCAGCACCGCCTGCCAGTCGTCGCCGACGACGACCGGGACCACCGGCGTGGTCGCGACGGTGCCGTCGGGCAGCGTGCCCGGCTCGATCACCTTCAGGCCCAGGTCGCGCAGCCCCTCGCGCAGGTAGGAGGCGTTGGCGAGCAGCGCCTCGAAAAGCCGCGGACCGTCGGCGCGGATCACGCGCAGGGCCTCGAGCGCCGCGCCGACCGCCGCGGGCACCGCGGAGGCGCTGAAGACGAAGGAGCGCGAGGAGATCCGCAGGTACTCGACCACGTCGGCCGGGCCGGCGACGAAGCCGCCGCAGGAGGCGAGGCTCTTGGAGAAGGTGCCCATGCGCAGGTCTACCTCGTCCTCGAGGCCGAAGAGCTCGCAGGCCCCCGCCCCGCGGGCGCCGAGCACGCCTGCCCCGTGCGCCTCGTCGACCATCAGCCGCGCGCCGTGGCCCTTGCAGAGCTCGACGATCCGCGGCAGGTCGCAGACGTCGCCCTCCATCGAGAAGACGCCGTCGACGACGACGAGCACGCCGCCACCGTCCTCGGCCGCGCGCTGCAGCATCTTCTCCAGCTTGTCCATCCGGTTGTGGCGGAAGGGGCGCAGCTTGGCGCCGGAGAGGCGGCAGCCGTCGAGGATCGAGGCGTGGTCGCCGGAGTCGACGATCACGGTGTCGCCGGGCTCGAGCAGCGTCCCGATCGTCCCCAGGTTCGCCTGGTAGCCGGTCGAGAAGACAATCGCGTCCTCGCTCCCCATCCACTCGGCCAGCTCGCGCTCGAGGTCGACGTGCAGCGGGGTCGTCCCGTTCAGCAGGCGCGAGCCGGTGACGCCGGTGCCGTATGTCTCCAGGGCGTCGCGGGCGGCCTGCTTGACCCGCTCGTCGCCGGTCAGCCCCAGGTAGTTGTTGGAGCCGAGCATGATCGTCTCCCGTCCCTCCATCTCGACCACGGGGCCGGCCTGCGAGGTGAGCAGGCGGAAGTAGGGGAGGAGGTCGTGCTGCTTGGCCGCTTCCAGCTGCTCGAGGCGGTCGTGGCTGCGCGCCTTCTCGAAAACGTCAACGGGTGTCTTCGCCGTTTCGCTCATGGCCAGAGTGTAGGTTCACGACCCCGTGGGAAACGTGTCGATCCGGCCGGTCCGCACCCGTCGCGAGCTGAAGCGCTTCGTCAAGGTCCCCTTCCGCCTGCACCGCGACCACCCGCAGTGGGTGGCGCCGCTGATCTTCGAGCGCATGCAGTTCCTCGACCGCGGCAAGAACCCGTTCTTCGAGCACGCCGAGGCGGAGTACTTCCTCGCCGAGCGCGACGGCGAGGCGGTCGGCCGCATCACCGCTCAGGTCGACCGCTGCTGGGACGAGTCCCAGGGCGGCAGCGACGCGATGTTCGGCTTCTTCGAGACCGCCGAGGACCCGGAGGTCGCCGCGGCGCTGCTGGGCGCCGCGACCGAGTGGGCCCGTGGCAAGGGCCGCGGCCGCATTCTCGGCCCGATGGACTTCACCACCAACGACGAGGTCGGGATCCTGGTCGAGGGCTACGAGCGGCCGCCGATGATCCTCGAGAACTGGCATCCCCCTCACTACCCGGGACTGATCGAGGCAAATGGCTTCGGCAAGGCGATGGACCTGCTGATGTGGGAGCTCCGGCTCGGCGACCTCAAGGAGGGCGAGCGCTTCGATCCGGCGATCCACGCCGCCGCCGAGAAAGCGCTGAGCGACGAAGGGGTGGCGATCCGCAACATCAGCATTCGGAACCTCCCCGACGAGATGCGGGCCTTCAGCGAGGTCTATAACGAGGCCTGGGGGGACAACTGGGGCTTCGTCCCGGCGACGGATGCCGAGATCGAGTTCCACGCCAAGCTGCTCAAGCAGGTGCTCGACGAGGACTGGGCCTACATCGCGGAAAAGGACGGCGAGCCCGTCGGCGCCGCCCTCACCCTGCCCGACATAAATCAGGCGCTGGCGAAGCTGAACGGCCGCCTGCTGCCACTGGGCTGGCTCCGCCTCCTCCTCGCCAAGCGCAGGATCGACCAGCTGCGGGTCTTCGCGCTCGGCGTCAAGCACGACTACCGCCACACCGGGCTCGCGGCGGGCCTCTACCTGAAGCACCTCGAGACTGCGCAGAAGCCGGGCACGATCGAAGGCGGCGAGATGGGCTGGATCCTCGAGACCAACGGCCCGATGAACCGCGCCATGGAGGGCATGGGGGGGAAGGTCGTCAAGAAGTACCGGATCTACGAGAAGGCGCTGGGCTGATCCGCAGGCACGCAAAATGCGGAATCAGCCGCCCAGCGCCCTCTTGCTGCCCGTATGCATCGCTACAGTCGGCCGGGTGACTGGCGCAGAGCTAGAGCCGATCCCCGTCCGGGTTCTGCCCAGCGAGCCTGCCGATCTCCTACCGGTGCGCAGCGAGGCGAAGACTGCGGCGATAGCCGCTGCGGGCGGGGTCCTCGCCGGGGCAGCGACGGTCGCCGCGGTGCGGGCGGTCGGTGCGGTCGCGACGCGCAAGCGGACTCAGCGTCGCCCCTCCCGCCGCGAACGCCCAGCCAACGTTCTCGCCAGCCGCTCCTTTCTCGTCGACGTTCACCTGCTGGGGCGGTGAACGCCGAGGCGGAAGTCCGGCCTCCCTCCCCGTACCGCCTGCCTTCCCACGGCGGCGAGGACGGGGTGATGCGGATCGAGCGCGGCGTTGCCACCCGGCTGCTCCAGGTCGAGGGGTGTCCGGTGCTGACCCGTGCCTGGGAAGCGGGGAAGGGCCGGGTGGTCCTGCGCGCCGAGCCGCTCGACCCAGGCTCCATCGCCGCGCCCAGCCGGGCGGCCGGGGTTCCGGCTCACGAGGCGGGGCCCGCGGAGCTGGATCTGGCGCTGGAGCGGATGCGCTTCGCGCTGGGCGTCGACGACGACCTCGGCGAGTTCTACCGGCGCTTCCGCGGCGACCCACTGCTCGGGCCGCTGCTGCGCCGCCGTCCCCACCTCCGCCCGCGCCGCCGGCCGTGGCCCTGGGAGGCCCTTGCCTGGGCCGTGGTCAAGCAGCTGATCGAGAGCGGCCGCGCCGCCCGCATCCAGCGCCGCATGGTCGGCCGCTGGGGGGTGAGGCTCGGGCCTCGTCGCGAGGGCCTGCACGACGTCCCGACCCCGGACCTGATCGCCGGCAGGGCGCCGGTCGAACTGGAGTCGATGGGCCTGGCGCTGAAACGGGCGATCGCGCTGCGCGCGGTCGCCGCCGACGTCGCCGCCGGGCGCTGCGACCCCGGTGAGCCGGTCGCCGACGAGCGCCTGCTCGCCGTACGCGAGATCGGGCCGTGGACCGTGCAGTGCCTTGGGCTCTTCGGCCGTGGCGACCCCGATGCGCTGCCCGCGGGGGACCTGATGTACCTGAAGCAGGTGGGCCGGCTCGCCCGCCTCGGTCGCCGCGCCACGGTCGAGGAGGTGGAGGAGTTCTACGCTCCCTACGCCCCCTTTCGCGGCCTCGCGGCGACCTGGTCGACGATCGCGTCTTAGGAACCCCTCTTAATCCTCTGTTGCGCGTCGCCTGGCCAGGCTCAAGGGGGTGGGCGGGACGCCGATAAGTCGAGCAATGGAGCGCACGACGTCAGGTGGTAGTTGGCCGGAGAACCGAGTCAACGAGTTCCTCGACCAGATCTCGGCGGGAGGCGAGGACTACCGGCGGCTGGTCGAGCGCCTGCCCGCGATCGTCTACGCCTCCGAGCTCGGCGAGAACGGCCGCTGGCGCTATGTCAGCCCCCAGGTGGAGGAGATCCTCGGCTACACCCCGGAGGAATGGCTGGCCGACGAGGAGCTCTGGGCGAGGCTGCTGCACCCTGAGGACCGGGAGCGAGCCCTGTCCCAGGAGACACGCAAGACGATGGGCAACCGCAACCCGCCGCCGGTCGACTACCGCATGGTCACCCGCGACGGCCGCACCGTCTGGATCCTCGACGAGGCCGTGCTCGAGCCCGACGAAGACGGCACGCCGGTCTGGCACGGGGTCCTCTACGACATCACCGAGCGCAAGCTCGCCGAGCAGGAGGCCCGGCGGGCGGCCGCTCAGCAGGCCGCGGTCGCGCGCCTCGGGGGGCGAGCGCTGAAGGACGGCGACCCAGACATCCTGATGGGCGAGGCGGTCTCGCTGATGGTCGAGATCGAGGGAGTCGACAGCGCCTGCATCTGGGAGATCGGCCGCGATGGCCGCCGGCTCGGCCTGCGCGCCGGGCTCGAGGACCGCATCGTCGGCGCGGCTCGCGCCTCGGCAGCGCGCGATTCCCATGCCGGCGCGGCGCTCGACTCGCGCCTGCACGTGATCGTCGACGACTGGTCCAGCGAGCGACGCTTCTCGATGCCGCCGGCGCTGCGCGCGATCGGCGTGCGCAGCAGCCTCGCGGTGCCGATCGACGGCAAGCAGCAGCCCTTCGGCGTGCTCGACGTCCACTCCACCGAGCCCAACCGCTTCACGCCGCAGGACGTGCACTTCGTCCAGGCCTTGGCCAACGTCCTCGCCGACGCGATCGAGCGCCACGCCACCGACCAGGCGCTGCGCCACCGCGTTCTGCACGACTCGCTCACCGGCCTTCCCAACCGGCTCAGCTTCGTCGAATCGCTGAGCGACGCCCTCAAGCGCAGCACCGTCTCGGGCTCTCCGGTCGGGCTCCTCTTCCTCGACCTCGACAACTTCAAGCTGATCAACGACAGCCTGGGCCACCATGCCGGCGACGAGTTGCTGCGTGCCGTGGCACCACGCCTGCGCGGCCACCTGCGCCCCGGAGACATCGTCGCCCGCTTCGGCGGCGACGAGTTCGGGATCCTCGTCGACCGGCTCGCCGACGAGGACGAGGCGGTGGCCATCGCCGACCGGATCGCGGCTGCCTTTGCCGAGCCGTACGCGATGGGCGGCGTCGACCACTTCGTCAGCGCCAGCGTCGGCATCGCCGTCGCCCGGCCCTCCGCTCGCGAGCCGGTCGAGGCCGACATGCTGATTCGCGACGCCGACGCGGCCATGTACCGGGCGAAGGAGCGCGGCCGCGGGCGCTGCGAGCTCTTCGACGCGGAGATGCGGGCGCGGGCGCTGCGGCGGCTGGAGGTTGAGCGTGAGCTGCGCCAGGCACTCGAGCGCAACGAGCTCGAGCTCCACTACCAGCCGGTGATAACGCTGCGCAGCGGGGAGATCACCGGCCTCGAGGCGCTGGTCCGCTGGCGCCATCCCGAGCGCGGCCTGCTCGACCCCGGCGATTTCGTCTCGGTGGCGGAGGACAGCGGCCTGATCGAGCCGATTGGGCACTGGGTGCAGGAGGTGGCCTGCCGCCAGGTGCTGGAGTGGCACGAGCTGCGCCCCGACCGGCGTCCGTTCGACGTCTCGGTCAACCTCTCGGCACGGCAGGTGACCAACCGCGACCTAGCGATCTCGATCGGCGAGATCCTTGCCGGTAGCGGCCTCGACCCCGTCCACCTGCGGCTGGAGGTCACCGAGAGCGCCCTGGTCGAGGAGTCGACGACGGCGACCGGGACCCTTGAAGCGCTCAGCGATCTCGGCATCGGCCTCGTCCTCGACGACTTCGGCACTGGCTATTCCTCCCTCGCTTACCTCAACCGGTTCCCCTTCGACGCGCTCAAGATCGACCGCTCCTTCGTCGACGCCCTCGGCGTCGAACAGGAGCGCACGGCGATCGTCGAGGCGATCGTCGGCATGGCCCGCGCCCTCTCCCTCGAAGTGATCGCCGAGGGGGTCGAGAATGAGGTGCAGCTGGCTGAGCTGGTCCGGCTCGGCTGCGACCAGGCGCAGGGGCATCTCTTCTCGCGGGCGCTGCCGGCGGAGAAGATCACGGCCCTGCTCGGGGAAGGCGCCCCGCTCTACTCGGGGATCGTCCCCGGCAGGTAGGCGTTGCTCAGTACGGCCGCCGGCGGGATCGGGGCGGACACCTGGTCGTTGTCGCGCATCCAGCCGGCGAACTCGGTCCAGCGCCCCGGTGCCATGTAGCCATAGGGACGTCCGTGGCGGGGCGGGTCGAGCAGCGGCAACGTCGCCGCCACCTCGGCCCGGGTCAGCTTCGGGTCGAGGTCGGGGTTCGCCTCCAGCAGGGCCTCGGTCGCGGCCTGCGGGCTCTTCGCCGCGGCCTCGGTGCCGCGGGCGAGGGCAGCGAGGAAGAGCCGGATCGGCTCCGGGTCCTGCTCGAGCCGCTGGCGCTGGGCGACGAGTACCAGCTCGTCGTATGTCGGCACCCCGAGCCGGTCCACCGGGGTGACGACGGGGTCCTTGCCGCGCAGCCGCAGGTCGACGCCCTCGACGTTGCGGAAGCCGCCCAGCATCGCCTCCGCCTTGCCGCCGACGATCGCCGGCAGTAGGCCGAAGCCGACGTTGACGACCTTGACGTCGGACGGGGTCAGGTCGGCGCGGGCGAGGATCGTCTCCAGGTAGGCGTCCTGGTAGGGGATGCCGGCGGTCGCGATCGTCTTGCCGCGCAGGTCCCCGACACCCCCGATCCCGGACTTCTTCAGCCAGATCATCGAGGTGAGCGGCCGGTTGACCAGCGCGCCGACCGCGATCACCCCGAGGTCCTGTTCGTGCGCCAGCAGCACCTCCGGCTCGTAGGAGATCGCCAGGTCGGTCTGGCCGGCGGAGAGGAGCTTGATCGGCGCCGCCGGATCGGCCGGCGTGCGGATGTCGACATCGAGCCCGGCTTCCTCGAAGTAGCCGAGCTTCCGCGCCATGTAAATCCCGGCGTGGTCGGGGTTGGGGTAGAAGTCGAGCGTGAGGCTGAGCGACTCGGTTTCGCCGGTCACGTCCTCGCTCTTCTCGCCGCAGGCCGCGAGGGCGAGGGAGAGGGCCAGCAGGGCGATGGCGATGACGAGGGTGACCGCCGACGATCGGGAGGGTTTCATCCCTTGCTTTCTATCGCCAAGTGACGATGCGGCGCTCTGCGAGGGCGACGAGCCCGTAGAGGCCGATCGCGATCGCCGAGAGGACCAGGGCGGCGGCGAAGACCCGGGCGGTGTTCAGCTGGGCGTTGTCCTGGAGGATCAGGTGACCGAGGCCAGAGTCGGAGCCGACCCACTCGCCGAAGACCGCGGCGATCGGTGCGAAGGTGACGCCGATCTTGGCGCCACTGAAGGTGAAGGGGAGGGCGGTGGGCATTTCCAGCCGCCAGAGCAGCTGGCGGCGCGAGGCATCGAGCGTGCGCATCATCTTGACCGCCTGCAGGTCCACGGCGCGGAGTCCGTCGGCCGTGGCGACGGCGATCGGGAAGAAGCAGACCAGCGCGACCACCGCCAGCTTGGGGCCGATTCCGTAGCCGAACCAGACGACCAGGATCGGGGCGAAGACGATGATCGGGATCGCCTGGGAGGCGACTATCAGTGGGTAGAAGGTGAGTCGCAGCGTCTCGAAGGGGCGGAGCAGAAAGCCGAAGGCGAGCCCGGCGGCGAGCCCGATCAGGAAGCCGAAGAAGATCTCCTTCAGCGTGACCCAGGCGTTTTCGGCCACCAGGGATCTGCTGTCCCACAGGGCGGTGGCGATTTCCGCGGGGGAGGGGATCAGGAGGGGGTCGAGGTTCAGCGCGTCGGCGATCGCCCCGGTGGTGGCGGCGATCTGCCATGCCCCGACCAGGCCCGCGATCAACAGCGCCGGGAGCACCCAGCGCCTCATCTCGTGCCCTCCCGCAGCGCGTGCAGCGCCCGCTCGCGCAGGGCGACGAACTCGGGGTCGGTGACAGCCTCGTCACGGTCGGCCGCGCGTGGTGCGGGCGCGCTCATCTCCTCGACGATCCGCGCCGGCCGGGCAGAGAGCACGGCGACGCGGTCGCACAGGTAGAGCGCCTCCTCGACGTCGTGGGTGACGAGCACCACCGTGCGCGGGTCCGCGTCCAACGCGCCGGCCAGCCACTCCTGCATCTCGGCGCGGGTGATCGCGTCGAGCGAGGCGAAGGGCTCGTCGAGCGCGAGAACCGGCTTGCCGGCGACGAGCGTGCGCAGAAAGGCGACGCGCTGGCGCATGCCGCCGGAGAGCTCGGCGGGGGAGGAACGCTCGAACCCGGCCAGCCCGAAGCGCTCGAACAGCTGTCCGGCCTCGCGCCGCGCCGCGCCGCGTCGTACGCCGCGGTTGCGCAGGGCGAGCGCAGCGTTGTCGATCGCGGAGAGCCAGGGCAGCAACAGGTCGCGCTGGGGCATGAAGGCGCAGCGGGCGAGGCGAGCCGCTGGGTCGAGGCCTTCGCCCAGCGCGACCTCTCCTCCCGTGGGCTCCCGCAGGCCGGCGATCAGCTCGAGCAGGGTCGACTTGCCGCAGCCCGAGGGGCCGACCAGGCCCAGTACCCCGTGCGCCGGCACGTCGAGGTCGAGCCGCTCGATGGTCGACAGCTCGCCGTAGGAGTGCCTCAGGCCACGGACCGAGACCGCGACGCCGAGCGCGTCGTCGGAGGCAGGCAATGCGCTATCTGCGCCGAATTCCTTGGTTTTCGCGGGCATCTTGGGGTATCCTGGCGCACTCGCGCTCCTGACCAAAAAGGTCAGGAAAGTCGATAACCAACCCGCGCGGAGCTCATATGGACCCGGCAATCATCGTCTTTGGACTAGGAATCGGCGTGCTCGTCGGCATGACGGGCATGGGTGGCGGCTCCCTGATGACGCCCCTGCTGATCCTCCTCTTCGGCATCCAGCCGACCACCGCGATCGGCACCGACATCTTCTACGCGGCGGTGACCAAGACCGTCGGCGGCTGGCGCCACCTGAAGCTGAAGACGGTGAACATGGAGCTGGTCAAGTGGCTGGCGCTGGGCAGCGTGCCCTCGGCCGTGGCCGGCGTCGCGATCGTCTCGGTGCTGGCCGACCACATCGGCGAAGCGCGCCTCGACGAACTCGTCTACGCGGTGCTCGGCGGAACCCTGCTAATGGTCGGGATCATCACCCTCACCAGGGCGCTGATCCTGCGCAACCTGGTCGACGAGCGCGACCGCTTCGACGTCGAACGGCGCCACAAGGTCGCCGCGGTGACGATCGGGGCGACGACCGGCCTCGTGATCGGGGTCACCTCGGCGGGCTCGGGCACGGTGATCGCGATCCTCCTGATCGCGATCTACCGGCTGGCGCCGAAAAAGGTGGTCGGCACCGATGTCTTCCACGCCGCGATCCTGCTCTGGGCGGCGGGCATCGCCCACTGGGTGGGCGGCAACGTCGACTTCGTCCTCGCCGCCAACATCCTGCTCGGCTCGATTCCGGGCGTCGTGATCGGCGCCGCCCTCTCCGACAAGGCGCCGCAGGGCTTCATCCGCACCTCCCTCGGCGTCGTCTTGGTCGCTTCCGGCATCGTCACGATCCAGAAGGGCGACCCGATCGTCTGGCCGATCGCCGCCGCGATCGCAGCGGTCGGCCTGGGCCTGATCCTCGCCGCCCCCCGTTGGCTCCACCGTCGCCGGCTGCGGGAAGCCGCGCAAGCCGCCGCTCGCCAGCCCGAGCTGGCGCCTGACGTGACCGGCTGACTGATTTACTGGGTCCATGCGCGTTTCGGCGAAGGCTGACTATGCGGTGCGGGCCGCCGCGGAGCTTGCGGCCGCGGAGGAGGGCCCGATCAAGGGCGAGAGGCTCGCCGACGCGCAGGACATCCCGCTGCAGTTCCTCGAGCACATCCTGCTGGAGCTGAAGCACGCGGGCATCGTCCGCGCCCGCCGCGGCGCCAAGGGCGGCTACTGGCTTGCCCGCCCCGCCGAGGAGGTGACGATCGCCGACGTCGTCCGCGCGGTCGAGGGCCCGATCGCCCACGTCCAGTCGGCCCCGCCGGAGTCGATCGAGTACCGCGGCAATGCGGAGCACCTGCAGGAGGTCTGGATCGCCGTCCGCGCCAGCCTCCGCACCGTGCTGGAGCACGTCACGCTCGCCGACCTGGTCAGCGGCCAGCTGCCCAGCGAGGTCGAGTCACTCGCTGCGCAGCCGGACGCCTGGGTTGCCAGGTAGCGCCTGGTCTCGTTAGGGGGAGAGCCGGAAGGGCGGGTACTCGTCGGTGACCAGGGTGAAGGCATAGCCATATACGCGGTTGGACCAGCGGATCGTGCCCTCGACGAATTTGAAGATCCCGCGCGGGTAGCGGCCGGTGAAGAGGATCGCGAACCAGGCCCCGATCACGGCGAAGAAGACCCCGATGTAGAGGAAGAAGAGCACGATGTAGTGGGGGATCGCCAGCAGCCACTTGACCAGAGGCATGCCGCGCTGAAGCTGCTCCGCGTCGGGGTAGGCGAAGTCGAGGCGGACCGCCTGCTGCTCGTCGGTCGAGGGGTACTCGTCGTCCATCAGCGCCACGTAGACGCCGATCCGGTTGCCGAAGCGCATCAGTTCGAGATTCCAGTCGTACCACCAGCGCGGGTACTTCTTGCGGAAGAGGAGCATCAGCACGATCGGCACGAAGATCAGACTGCCGGTTGAGGCCGCGACGCCGTAGTCATAGCTACCTATGCTGCCGCCCGGCAGCAGAGCGATCAGGATCGCGATCGGGATCACCGTGAAGATCCGGAAGAAGGTCGTCAAGCGGTTGAGCTCGCGCTCGGGATAGTCGACTGAGAAGGTGACTGGGTAAGAAGGCGGCATCGGACTCCCTTTCGCGGGTTTGTGAGGACGATTACTAGGTCTCGACCGGGACTCCTCCCGCGACGACGTTGACGAAGTTCTCCAGGTGCCTGGTGGTCCAGCACTCGAAGGCGCCGTCGCAGTAGCGCTCGTAGGCGGCCATCACCGAGTCGCCGTAGTTCCAGTACAGGCGCGGCTCGGGGTTGAGCCAGAAGAGCCGACCGGCCCGCTCCGCCACCTGGGCGAAGACCTTGGCGTGGGGCTCACGGCCGTTGGTGCGGGCGTCGCCGAGGACGATCACGGTCGAGCGCGGATCCAGTTCGTCGGAGATCTGGCCGAGGAACTCGAGCCAGACGCGGCCGTAGTCGGTGTAGCCGGAGACGTCGGCGACGCCTCCCTCGCTGGAGATGCGCTGGGCGATAACGCGGAAGTCGCGCTCGTGCTCGAAGACGTCGGTCACCTCCGAGATGCGCTCGATGAAGACGAAGCTACGCAGCTTGCGGAAGGAGTCGTGCAGGGCGTGCAGGACTGAGAGGAAGAAGACGCTGGCCGAGGTGACCGAGGTCGAGACGTCGCAGAGGACGTAGATCTCCGGCCGCCGCGGGCGCTTGGGCCGGTAGCGCACGTGCATCGGCACGCCGCCGGTCTCCAGCGAAGCCCGCATCGTGCGCCGCACATCAACCGTCCGGCCCTTGCGCCGACCCCGCTGCTCCTGCCCGAGCGTCGCCAGGCGGCGCTTCATCTGCGAGACGGCGCGGTGCACCGCGGCGAGGTCCTGGGTGGGGCTGGTCGGCAGGGCGCGGTCGAGCTCGGCCAGCGGCCGGGATGGGGGAAGCGTGGAGGTGCGCTCGATCAGGTCGCGCTCGAGCTCGCGCCGCAGGTGGCGCTCGAAGGCGTTCAGCTGCTCGCGGTCGATCGGCGGCAGCTCCGCGGCACCGTCGGCGCCCGGCGCTTGCGTCCCCGCCGAGAGCCCCAGCGTGCGCCGGATCCGCTGCACGTCGACGCCCACCACGCCCGAGCCCTCGCCCTGGCGTCCGAAGGCCGAGATCGCCAGCCGGGCCAGGTCGCGCATCTCCCCGTCGTTGCCCTCGAGGATCGCCTGGCGTATTTGCTCCTGCAGCTGGTCGAGATCCAGCCGCTCGCCGCCCTCGTGGCGCCGCTCGGTCTCCTCGATGCCACGCTCGATCGCCTCCGCCTCGGCGGCGCGGAAGAACCAGCGCTCGAAGAGCAGCTCGAAGAGGCGGCGGTCCTCCTGGGACTTGGCGATCGTCGTCGCCAGCGCCTCGCGGAAGTCGTCGCGCGACGTCCAGGGCACCTGCTCGAGCGCCGCGAAGGCGTCGAGGATCTCCGAGGTCCCGACCGCGACCCCCTCGCTGCGCAGCTCCTCGCAGAAGCCGAGCAGCTTCGCCGCCAGGCCGGGCGGCCCGGTCTCAGCCCTGGGGCCGTACGGGCTCGGCAAGCTTCACCCCGACACGCTCCGCCACCAGCTCGATGTCGGTGCGGTGCTTGACGATGATCGACATCGACTGCTCGAAGGTCTGCTTGTCGATGTCCTCGGCGCCCATCAGCAGCAGCGTCCGCGCCCAGTCGATCGACTCGGCGATCGAGGGCGGCTTCTTGAGGTCGAGCGCGCGGATCATCCGCACCACCTCGACCATGCGCCGCGCCAGCGCCTCAGGCAGCTCGGGCGCGTGCAGGCGGACGATCTCCATCTCGCGCTCGAGGTCGGGATAGTCGAGCCAGAGGTAGAGGCAGCGCCGCTTCAGCGCCTCGGTCAGCTCGCGCGAGTTGTTCGAGGTGAGGACGACGATCGGCATCGTCGTCGCCGAGACCTGCCCCAACTCCGGGATCGTGATCTGGAAGTCGGAGAGCAGCTCGAGCAGCATCGCCTCGAACTCCTGGTCGGTCTTGTCGATCTCGTCGATTAGCAGCACGACCGGCTCGAGGCTGGCGATCGCCTGCATCAGCGGGCGCTCGAGCAGGAACTCCTTGTCGAAGATGTCGCCGTGGACGTCCTCCCAGCCGTCCTCGCCGCCTGCCTGGATCCGCAGCAGCTGCTTGCGGTAGTTCCACTCGTACAGCGCCTTGGCCTCGTCGAGGCCCTCGTAGCACTGCAGGCGGATCAGCTCGCGACCCGTGGCGCGCGAGAGCGCCTTGGCCAGCTCGGTCTTGCCGACGCCCGCGGGACCCTCGACCAGGACCGGCTTCTCCAGCCTCTGGGCGAGGAAGGAGACCAGCGCAGCGGGCTCGTCGGCGAGGTAGCCGACCTTCGCCAGCGCCTCCTTCACCTCGGTCACAGAGCCCGCAGCCATCGGGGCGATGATAATCGCCATCGTGCTCGACCTCGCTCTGCCCCTTGCCACGCTGCTGCCCCACAGCGCCGGTCCCTACCTGGCGCTGATGCTGATCGGCTTCGCCACCGGCATCCTCGGCCATCTCACGGCGGCGCGTTGGCTGGTCGCGACCGGGATCATCCTGATCTTCCTCGGTGCCTTCCTCTTTCCGCTCGCGCTCAACGTGACCGAGGAGACGCCGCAGCAGATCGAGACGACTCGCTAGGTGCAGGGCCTCGGGGTCCCTCCCCAGGCCGCTGCGCGGGAGTTCCAGGGGAGGGACCCCCCAGGCCCTGCCGAGCCGTAAGCTTTTGCGACCCTAGTCAGATTTTGCAAAACGGAGGTCCGCTGCCTTGCGTCGCTTTCTCATCCCCATCGTTTCCATTGCCATGGTCGCTCTCGCGTTGGCGATTTCCGCCTGCGGAGGCGGCAGCAGTGGCGCACAGGACATCGTTGACGAAGCGACGCTCAAGGGGATCGAAAGCGGCAAGCTTGACCTCTCGCTTGGAATTGACACGGAGGGCGGCGATGGCGGACAGGTCGACGTCGACCTGTCCGGCCCATTCGAGGTCGAAGAGGGGGAAAGGGCGCCCGAACTCGATCTGACCGCGGCCGTGAAGGGCACCGTGGGCGGTGAGAAGGTGGATTTCGAAGGCGGAATCGTCTTGACCGGCGCCAACGACGCCTACGTCGACTTCGAAGGGACCGACTACAAGGTCGATGCGACCACCTACGGCTACGGACAGTCGATCCTAGGAGAATCGGAAGAAGTCAGCGCCTGTCAGGAAGCCGTGAGCGAGAGGCAGCTGAGCGAACTCATCGAAGATCCCGCCGAAGAAGGAACCGTCGACGTGGGGGGGACCAGCACGACGAAGGTCAGCGGCGACGTCGATGCCGAAGCCGCGCTCGACGCGCTGCACGAAATGAACGAAGACGCGCTCTGCAGCGAACAGCTGAAAGCGGTTCCGGGATTCGGAGCGCAACTGGCCCAGATCGAGGAATCGAGCGTTAAGGCGGAGGACACGATCAAGGATGCGCATCTCGTGCTCTATGTCGGCGACGACCACATCGTGCGCCGGCTGCAGGCGCAGGTCACGGTCAAGCCGCCGGAGGGATCGGCCCCCCCGGGCGCGGAAAGCGTCAGTTTCGACATCGACCTGACTCTCACCAAGGTCAACGAGCCCCAGACGATCTCCGCGCCCAAGAGCTCGAAGCCGCTGAACGCGCTCTTCGTCAAGCTCCGCGTCAATCCGGTCGAACTGCTCGGCATAGTTCAGGGCGGTATCGGTGGGGCCGGGCTGATCAACTTCCTGGAACGGATCGCAGCCGCAGGGGGCACGCAGTAGTCGCGTTCCTCCGCACTCCCTATGGTTGGCCGTACCTGCTGACACCGCTGATCCCGCTGGCGGTGGCGCTGGATCTCGCCGGCGCCGCGGCCGGGCTGGTCTTCGGCGCGGCTGCGCTCGGGATCATCCCCACGGCGGCGCTGATGGGTCGCGCCACCGAGGAGCTCGCCGCCCGCTCGGGGCCCGGCATCGGCGGCCTGCTCAACGTCACCTTCGGCAACGCGCCGGAGCTGATCATCGCCCTCTTCGCCCTCCAGCAGGGCCTGCAGGAGGTGGTCAAGGCCTCGATCGTCGGCTCGATCATCGGCAACATCCTGCTCGTGCTCGGCGCCGCGATGTTCTTCGGCGGTCTCGGTCGCGACAAGCAGACGTTCAGCCGCACCAGCGCCGGCGTGCAGACCTCGATGCTGCTGCTCGCCGCTGCGGCTCTGGTGATGCCGGCGATCTTCGAGCTGGTCGAGGGCCAGGGCCTGCCGGCACCCGGTGCCGAGACGGTCGACTACGGCTCGACCGTGGAGCACCTCTCGCTTGCGGTCGCGATCGTCTTGATGGCGACCTACGTCGCCGGCCTCTTCTTCTCGCTGAAGACCCACCGCGACATCTTCAACCCCGAGTACGAGGATGAGGGCACCTGGGGCTGGTCGCCGCGCAAGTCGATCCTCGCCCTGGCCGGCGCGGGGCTGCTGGTCGGGCTGATGTCTGAGGTGCTGGTCGGCTCGATCGAGGAGGCCTCGCACGCAATCGGCCTCTCGGAGTTCTTCATCGGCGTGATCGTCGTCGCCATCGTCGGCAACGCCGCCGAGCACTGGGTCGCGGTGCTGGTCGCGGTGAAGAACAAGATGGACCTGGCGGTCAACATCTCGATCGGCTCCAGCGCCCAGGTCGCCCTCTTCGTCGCGCCGCTCCTAGTCCTCGCCTCCTTCTTCCTCGGCCCGCACCCGCTCGCCCTCGTCTTCAACGGCTTCGAGCTCGGCGCCATCCTGCTCGCCGTGCTGATCGCCAACTACGTCGCCCAGGACGGCGAGTCGACCTGGTTCGAGGGCGTCCAGTTGCTCGCGGTCTACGCCGTCTTCGGCCTCGCCTTCTACTTCGCCTGATCCTGCTGGTCGCATAGGCTCAGCTGGCCTTGGACTACTTCCTGCTCGTCGTCAGCTTTGCGGTGATTCTCGCGGGCGCCCTCCTCTTCACCAACGCGGTGGAGTGGATCGGGCACCGGCTGGAGCTCGGCGAGGGTGCGGTCGGCAGCCTGCTGGCGGCGGTCGGCACCGCGATGCCGGAGACGCTGATCGCGATCGTCGCGCTGATCGGAGCCGCGGAGGGTGCCGACCAGGTGGCGATCGGCGCGATCGTCGGGGCTCCCTTTCTGCTCGGCACGCTGGCGATGGGCTTGGTCGGGCTCTTCGCCTACCTCTACCGCCGTCGTCGCGAGCAGGGGCTCGAGCTGAAGGCGCACCGGCCGACGCTGGAGCGCGACCTGCTCTTCTTCCTCTTCTTCTTCGCAATCTCGCTGGCGCTGGCCTGGGGAGCGCCGGACGCGCTGAGGATCCCGGTCGGGATCGCCGTGATCCTCGCCTACCCGCTCTACATCGCTCGCACGTTGCGGGGCGGGGGAGAGGTGCAGGATCACGAGACGCTGAACCCGCTGGTCTTCGAGCGGCGCCCCGAGCGAAGCGAAAGCCCGGCCCTCGCGCTCTGCGTCCTCCAGCTCCTGGCCGGCCTCGGCGCGATGGTCGGCGGAGCCCACCTCTTCGTCGAGGAGCTGCTCCACATCGCCGAGAGCCTTGGCGTCGAGGCCGTCGTCCTCGCCCTGATCCTCGCCCCCCTGGCGACCGAGCTGCCCGAGAAGGTCAACAGCTTCTTCTGGGTTCGCGAAGGGAAGGACTCGCTCGCGCTCGGCAACATCACCGGCGCGATGGTCTTCCAGTCGACGATCCCGGTCGGGATCGGCCTCATCTTCACCGACTGGGAGCTGAGCGGGAATGCGGCCCTCTCCGTCGTCCTCGGCCTCGCCGGCGGCCTGCTCGCCTACGAGGTGCTGCACCGCCGCGGCCGCTTCGGGTTGCCGGCGGTTGTTACCTGGTTCGTTCTCTATGCGACTTTCATCATCGTCGTAGCCGCCGGCGCCTGACTGAGCGTTCCTGACAAGGACGCAGGGAGCGTGGCGTGCTCTGCACGCGAGCGACCGAGGACGCAGTCAGGGGCGCTCAGAGGGCGCCGAGCACCAAGTCGTCGTGCTTTTTCGGCGAAACCTTGGGGAAGGCCTTGGCGACCTTGCCGTCGGGGCCGACGATGAAGGTGGCGCGCTGCACGCCCATGTACTTCTTGCCGTACATCGACTTCTCGATCCAGGTGCCGTAGCCCTCGGCGACGGCGTGGTCGGCGTCGGCGAGCAGGGTGAAGCCGAGGTCGAACTTGTCGGCGAACTTCTTCACCGCCTCGACGGTGTCGGGCGAGACGCCGATCACGCGGACGCCGGCTGCCTCGTACTCGGAGCCGCGGTCGCGGACGCCGCAGGCCTGGGTCGTGCAGCCGGGGGTATCGGCGCGAGGGTAAAAATACAGTACGACCGTCTGACCCTTGAGATCGGAGAGCTTGACCTTCTCGCCGTTCTGATCCGGCAACTCGAAGTCGGGAGCTCGGTCGCCTGGTTGAAGCACGGCGGAAGGCTATCTCAAGAGCAGCGGTTGATTCGGATGCTTGCGTAGCCCTGTTGGAGTGAACGTTGCCGAGCACCGACATCTGGGTCGAGCGCGCCCACAGGTCGCTTCAGTCCCACTGAAGTTGCTCAAGGCAGAAATACTGACCGAGGCCGGGCGCGCCAACGGAAGGTGGCTGGGGTCGGGTCGGCCAGTCCCTGCGGGTCGACTGCCCGGACGCGGAAGACGTGCTCCCCCAGCCCCACCTTCCTCCGATACGGGGACGCGCATGCTCGGTAGGGCCGGCGATCCAGCTTGCACTCGAAGTGGGAGCCGACGTCGCTAGAGCCGAAGGCGAAATTGGTCCGGCGGAAACCGGTGAATACAGGGCGCGGCAGCGGCGGGAGTACCAGCTTCGTGACCGGCGCGAGGTTGGCCCAGGGAGCGGCAAAGGGGTCGAACTCGTCGGCGCCGATGTCGGCCGCGGCGCCCATCGTCCGCGGCTGCTCGTCGACGTCGAGGCCGCCGCTGGCACCGTCGACGGCGCCCCTGTCGACGGTGGGCGAGCCAGGCAGCTGGTGCAGGTTGTCGCGGGCGAGCAACGGGGTCGCCCTGATATTGGCGTTGGTGCCCGGCGCGGTGACCAAGGCCCTGCCTCCCGCCCGCGCCTCGAATTCGACCGTTGCGTAGCTCGAGCTCCGAAGGTCGATGTCCACCCTGGCGCCGCGGCCTTTGTTGAGCGGCCAGCCTTTCGCGATTACATCCTTCGCCTCGCCCGCGATCAAGGCCCCGGCCACGTCGATGCTCACCGTCAAGCCTCGCTTGAAGGCACTGAAGATGAACTCCATCCCGACCGAGCCTGGACCGGTTGCGACCAGGGTGCTATTGCGGATCACGCCGCTTAGCGTTCCCTTAGTGGCGGTATTGGTGCCGATAGCCGGGCCCCCGCCGGAGGCGATGCAGGCGCTGTTGCGGACAGTTCCCTCGTGGAAGTAGCAGGTGGGTTCAACGGTGATCGTTGAGCGCGCGATCACCCCGTCGATCGTGCCTCCGGAAATCGCGATCGCCCCGGCGGTATCCATCAGGTTGCGGATTTCCACATCGGCGACTTCGGCTTCCGCCGGAACGTAGAAGGCGCTGTCGGCGAACGAGTCCGTCGGCATGACGACGACCGGCCGCGGCTTGCCCGGTTCGCCGCGCAGAGTGACCCCCTCGGGAAGGTGCACGGGCGGGACGTATCCGAACTCACCTTCTTCCCTCGCGTAGTAGGTACCGGGGGCGAGTTCGATCACGTCGCCGGCTGCGATCGTCGTCCGCGGGGCGTTGTCGTCGGCCGCCTTGTACACGGAGCAGGGACGCGACGGGTTGGCGCAGGGATCCTTGCCGGTCCCGCCCGGGGCCGCGTACCGGGTCGCCGCCGTCGCGCCGGAGGCGAGCAGCAGCGCCAGCGCCGCCGGCAGCGCCAGCGCCCACCCAGCTCGGCTCAACATGAGATCGGCCCGGCCTCGCGGCCCGGCCCGGGACGCCAAGCCACGTCGTAGAGGGTCAGCGCCGGATCGGTGAAGACACGGGTCAGACAGGTTCCGTCGGCGTTGATGGCCATTGCCCTGTTGCCGGCTTCCGGTTCCAGGCCTCCGGTCGCGTCGGCCGGTGGGTTCCGGGCGAAGGCGAGCCGACTTCCGGATGGGTCCCAGCTCGGGAAGGAGATGTAGCCGTTCCTGCGCAGCACACGCCTGGCGTGACTGCCGTCCGCTCGGGCCACCCAGAGCTCGGTGACCGGCCGGTCCGGCTTTGGCAGCTGGAATCGTCGGGTCTTGTCGCGCACGAATGCCAGCTTGCTGCCGTCCGGCGAAAAGGTCGGTTCCGAGGCGTTGCGGGCGAGTCGGGCGATGCGGTGGCTGCGCAGGTCAATCGCAATGACACCATCGACAACGCGGTAGCCGAACGACTCGGCGGCGAGAGTGGAGCCATCGGCCGAAAACGAGCTGGGCTCGAAAAAGGCGGCCTGCCGCCAGCGGGTCAGCCGCTTGACCGAGCCGTCTCCGACGCCTAGCTTCCAGATCGAGCTCTTGAAGAGGTAGTTCTCCCTGCCCGGCAGCACCTTGACCAGCTTCACCCGCTGGAAGACGACGAAGCTTCCGTCCGGCGCCAGGACCGGCTCGCCCGCGTTGAGAAACGCGCTCGGGTACACCTGAGGGGCGTCGCCGCCGAGCGTCGCCAGCCCCACAACCGACCATCCGGTGCCGAAGGGCCCATCGGCGGTGCTCTCGACCCCACTTGCCGAGAACGCAAATCCGTTCCCGTCCCCGGCCCACGAAAGGCCCTCGCCGATCGCCCCTCCCGAACCGCGGAGCAGCGGCTGGGGATCCTCGCCCGCCGGGCCCGTCGTGATCACTTCCGAGAACTCGTCCTCCGGCCCCGGGCCATCTCCCCGCAGTGAGATGGCCAGTCTGGGACCCTCCGGCGTCGCTGCGGCAGCGGGAAGGGCCGTCCCCAGACAGACGAGGAACGCAGCAAGTACCAGAACGATCACGCGGCGGTTCACCGCCCGCACCCTACTCCGCCAGCAGCGCCAAGCCCCTAGGCCGGACTGACGGCTACGGCTTACGTTGGGCGCTACGGCAGGCCGACGCTGTTGATTCCCGTGTCGGCCCGCGGATAGAAGTAGAGGAGGAAGGTCTCGCCCTTCAGGCCGGCGAGGCTGACCTCGTTTCCGTCCTGATCGGGCAGGGTGAAGTCGGGGGCGCTCGCCCCGGCCTCGATCACTACTCCGGGTCCCCGCCCTGATCCTCGCGGCCGGGGTCCTGGCCGTCCTCGCCCTCGTCGAGCTCGTCGTCGCCCTGCTCCAGCGCGGTCTCGGACACCGAACCTGCGGAGCCCGGGTGGTAGCTGGTCTGGAAGCGCTCCAGCACCTGGTCGCGCCGGTCCTCGTCGACCGGCACCTCGTCGGAGACGCGCACCCACTCCGCCCCCTCGTAGGCCTCCATGTTGAAGACCTCCTGGTCCAGGGAGGTGGAGTCGTCGACGACGACCAGGACCTCGGTCTGGGGGTTGAAATAGGTCCCGGGCTGCATCAGCAGCTCCTCGACCTCGTAGAGGTTCTCCTCGGCGGCGGCCATCAGTCGGATCCTACGAGATCGGCGAGCCGGCGCTCGGCCTCGCGCTCAACGTCGATCGGCGCTTCCCCGCGCCGCTCTCGGCGGTAGGACTTGGCCTGCAGCATCTGGCGGACCTCGACTTCCTGGGTGGCGCGGCTGACCGGCGAGGCCAGGCGCCGGACCGAGCGTGGGGGCAGGTCGGGGTCGATCGCGTACGGACCCCTGCCTATCCCCTGCCAGGCCTTGCCCGAGAGGGCGAAGGCTACGGCTGCGACCGGGACCGCGAGAAGCGTGATCGCGATCAGCACGTTGCCGTTCTCGACCGTGGTCGCTGCCAGCAGGTGCGCCATGCCTCAAGATTAGGGCTCCGGCCGCGTCGCCGCCAGGGCTCTCTCCTCGATGCCGCTATCCGGTACCCTTGGCTCGGTTGACTGACCAGTCAATCGGTGGTCCGTCGTCTTGCGGCGAGGCCGCATGCAAAGCCTTTTACGGACTGAAAAGGAGCCGCGACCAGTGGTTGACTTCACCCTCACCGACGAGCAGAAGGATCTGCGCGAGATGGCGCACAACTTCGCCGAGAACGAGATCCGCAAGGTGGCCTGGGAGTACGACAAGGACGGCACCTGGCCCCAGGACATCATCGACAAGGCCTGGGAGGTGGGGCTGATGAACACCCACATCCCCGAGGCCTACGGCGGCCCCGGCCTCGACTACCTCTCCGGCTGCCTGATCGAGGAGGAGATGGGCTGGGGGTGCTCCGGCATCGGCACCAGCCTGATGGCCAACGGCCTCGCCTCGGCGCCGATCACCCTGGGCGGCTCCGAGGAGACGAAGAAGAAGTACCTCGGCATGCTCGCCGAGGAGCCCAAGCTCGCCTCCTTCTGCCTGACCGAGCCCGACGCCGGCTCCGACGTCTCCGGGATGAAGACCAAGGCCGTGAAGAAGGGCGACAAGTACGTCATCAGCGGCTCCAAGTGCTTCATCACCAACGGCACCTACGCCGACTACTTCACGGTCTACGCCAAGACCGATCCCGAGGGTGGACACCGCGGGATCAGTGCCTTCGTCGTCGACGCCGACCTCCCCGGGGTCTCGGTCGACAAGAAGGAGGACAAGATGGGCCAGCGGGCATCGAACACCGCGACCATCTCCTTCGACGAAGTCGAGATTCCCGCCGAGAACCTGATCGGCGAGGAAAACAAGGGCTTCAAGCTGGCGATGATGACCCTCGACCGGACCCGTCCGGGTGTCTCGGCGATGGCCGTCGGCATCGGCCGCGCCGCGCTCGAGTACGCCACGGACTACTCCAAGGAAAGGGTCCAATTCGGCGTGCCGATCGCCATGCACCAGGCGATCCAGTTCATGATCGCGGACATGGCGACCAAGGTCGAGGCCGGGCGCCTGCTGGTCTGGAACTCCGCGGTCCTGCTCGACCAGGGCGTCCGCAACAGCAAGGTCTCCTCGATGGCCAAGCGCTTCGCCGCCGACTCGGCGATGGAGATCACCGTCGACGCGGTGCAGGTCTACGGCGGCTACGGCTTCATCAAGGAGTACCCGGTGGAGAAGCTGATGCGTGACGCCAAGATCATGCAGCTCTACGAGGGCACCAGCCAGATCCAGCGCCTGGTGATCGCCAAAGAAGTGCTGCTGCCGCGCAGCGTGGACGAGCCCACGCCCGAGGCCGAAGCCAAGGCCAAGGCCTCCGAGGACAGCCAGTCCGAGCAGGCCGCAGCCACGGTCTGAGCTACCGGCTTTTTTCAGCCGACGGGACGAAAACCGGACATATAAGGCGGTTTTCGGCCCGTCGGCGGGCAGTTAGGCGCGGGTGGTCTGGCGAGCGGTCTTCTGGCGGCGCGTCTTGTCGAGCTCGACCTTGCGCAGGCGGACCGACTCGGGGGTGACTTCGACGCACTCGTCCTCGCGCAGGAACTCGACGGCGGCTTCGAGGGTGAGGCGTGTGGGCGGCGCCATCCGCTCCAGCACCTCGGCGCTGGCGGCGCGCATGTTGGTCTGCTGCTTTTCCTTGATCGCGTTGACGTCCATGTCCTCGGCGCGGGCGTTCTCGCCGATGATCATCCCCTCGTAGACCTCCTCGCCGGGGCCGATGAAGAGGGTGCCGCGGTCCTGCAGGCCGATTAGCGCGTAGCCGGCGGTCTTGCCGCGGCGGTCGGCGACGATCGAGCCGGTGGGGCGCAGGCGCAGGTCGCCGGCCCAGCGCTCCCAACTCTCGAAGACGTGGTGCATGACGCCGGTGCCGCGGGTCTCGGTGAGGAACTCGGTGCGCAGGCCGATCAGGCCTCGCGCCGGCACCAGGTATTCCATCCGCACCCAGCCAGTGTCGTGGTTGGCCATCTGCTCCAGGCGTCCCTTGCGCCCCGCCAGCAGCTGGGTGATCGCACCGACGTGCTCCTCGGGCGCGTCGACCGAGAGCCGTTCGACCGGCTCGTGCAGCTTGCCGTCGATCTCCCGGGTCAGCACCCGCGGCTGGCCGGCGGTGAGCTCGAACCCCTCGCGGCGCATCAGCTCCAGCAGCACGACCAGCTGCAGCTCGCCGCGGCCCTGCACCTCCCAGGCATCGGGCCGCTCGGTGTCCTGGACCCGGATCGAGACGTTGCCGACCAGCTCGGCGTCGAGCCGGTCGCGAACCTGCCGCGCGGTCAGCTTGCTGCCCTCGGTGCCGGCCAGGGGCGAGGTGTTGATGCCGAGCACGATCGAGAGCGAGGGCTCGTCGACGGTTATGACCGGCAGCGGGTGCGGATCAGCGGGATCGGCGAGGGTCTCGCCGATCGTCACCTCTTCCATCCCGGCGACGGCGATGATCTCGCCGGGCCCGGCTTCCTGCGCCGGGACCCGCTCCAGCGCCTCGGTGATGTAGAGCTCGGAGACGGTTGCACGCTCGACCGAGCCGTCGGCGCGGCACCAGGCGATCTGCTGGCCGGAGCGGATCGTCCCGTGGCGCACCCGGCAGAGCGCCAGGCGGCCGACGTAGGGGGAGGCGTCGAGATTGGTGACGTGCGCCTGCAGGGGGTGGTCGGGCTCGTACTCCGGCGCCGGGATCTTCTCCAGCATCAGGTTCATCAGCGGCGAGAGGTCGCTCCCCTCGACTCCCTCCTCGAGTGAGGCCCAGCCGTCCTTGGCATTGGTGTAGACGATCGGGAAGTCGATCTGGTCAGAATCGGCGTCGAGGTCGAGGAAGAGCTCGTAGACCTCGTCGACGACCTCGGCGATGCGGGCGTCCGGGCGGTCGACCTTGTTGACGACGAGGATCACGGGCAGCCTCGCCTCCAGTGCCTTGCGCAGGACGAAGCGGGTCTGCGGCAGCGGTCCCTCGGAGGCGTCGACGAGGAGCAGCACGCCGTCGACCATCGTCAGGCCGCGCTCGACCTCGCCGCCGAAGTCGGCATGGCCCGGCGTGTCGACGATGTTGAGCTTCACCCCGTCGTAGTTGACGGCGGTGTTCTTGGCGAGGATCGTGATCCCCTTCTCGCGCTCGAGGTCCATCGAGTCCATCACCCGCTCGGCGACGTCCTGGCCCTTGCGGAAGGCGCCGGACTGCCACAGCATCGCGTCGACCAGGGTCGTCTTCCCATGGTCGACGTGCGCGACTATCGCGATATTTCGAAGGTCCTCTCGTCTGGTCACTCGTCTGATCTCCCGAAAAAAAGGCCCGCCGTCGCCGGCGGGCCCGAACTGCGAAGTGCGGTAAGCGATTACGAGGTCTGCTGGACGCTCGCCGCGGCGGGGCCCTTGGGGCCTTCCTCGGACTCGTAGCTCACCTTGGCGCCCTCGGTCAGGGACTTGAAGCCCTCACCCAGGATCGCGCTGTGATGAACGAAGACGTCCTTGGAGCCGTCGTCGGGAGTGATGAACCCGTAGCCCTTGTCGTCGCTGAACCACTTGACTGTTCCAGTCGGCATGTATTGCCTCCACTTGATGTGCTGCGAACGCGGAGGCTTCGGTAAAGCAACGACGCGAGCGCTAGACACGACTTTTTGCCGGATATCGATCCGACCTAACGCCGGGGACCGTAGCAGGCCCGGGGCGAAAAGCGCTGCGCTCGGGATCCGCGTGTGGTGGGGTTGAGGCAAAGGAGGAACCAGCCGATACGGTGACTGCGATGCTGCGACGGCGAGTATGCCCCGGCTTGGTGGCCCGGATTTCGATTGCTGTCTTGGCATCGGCATCCGTCCTGGCTCCGCATGCCATCGCGGTGCCGAGCGGCGGGTCCCTGGCCTTCGTCCAGGTTGGCGGGGCGGGGACCTACGTCCCGGGTGAGGCAATCGTGCGCTTCGAGAGAGGCACGTCGCACGCGGATCGCCGCGATGCACGCCGCTCGGCCGACGTCGAGCTCGGCGATACCCTCGGCATACCGCGCGTTCAGCTGCTCGAGGTCCACGGATCCGTGAGTGCCGCTGTCCGGCGTCTGGAAGGCCAGCCGGGGGTCGTCTACGCCCAGCCGAACTACCGCTACGAGGTGCTGGCGGTCCCCGAGCCCGACGACAGCTTCTTCGAAGATCTCTGGGGCCTTTCGGATCCCGCCCTGCCGGATCCTGGCGTGGGCGCACTCGAGGCCTGGGAGCATGGCAAGGGGAGTGGCGAGGTGATCGCCGTCGTCGACACGGGGGTCGATCTGACACACCCCGACATCGCCCCCAACCTGTGGACCAACCCGAGCCCGGATCCGAGTTCCGAAGACCTGCACGGATATGACTTCGTCGACGACGACGGCGATCCCGACGACTACAACTTCCACGGGACGCATGTGGCGGGCACGGCGGCGGCTGCCTCCGGCAACGCCATGGGGACGGCCGGAGTCGCTCCCGAGGCGGAGATCATGGCCGTCCGGGTTCTGGACGGCGACGGCAGCGGTTCGACCGACGAGATCGCCGACGGCATCGCCTACGCGGCGGAGCACGGGGCGGGCGTCATCAACCTCAGCCTCGGCGGCCCCGCAGGCGAAGACGAGGCGATGTCGGACGCGGTCGACCTGGCCGCCGAAGAAGGGGCCGTCGTCGTGGCGGCCGCCGGCAACGATGGGGCGAACAACGACGTCGAGCCGACCACGCCGTGCACGCTTCCCCAGCCGAGCCTGATCTGCGTCGCGGCGCTAGGCCGGGGCGGCGGTCTGGCGAGCTTCTCGAACTACGGCGCTCAGTCCGTCGACATCGCCGCGCCGGGGACCGGCATCCTCAGCGCCAAGCCGGACTATGGCGCTCCCCTGTTCAGCAATGGCTTCGAGGCGGGGACGACCGAAGCCTGGGACACCTTTGCGGAAAACGGGGGGCTTCCGTGGGGCCTGAGCGCTTCGGCCGCAAGCGGCACCCAGTCGGCGACGGACAGCCCGGGAGGCGACTACGGCCAAGCGACGGGCACGAGCGACGCCGTCTCCGAACTATTTACCGTCGGCGCCGTGGACCTGACCACCGAGCGCGGCTGCCGAATCCACTTCCGCACGAAGTACGAGTTGGAGGACACCTTCGACTACTTCCTCGCGGGCGCTTTCGACGAAGATGGGTCCGCCGACTTCGTCGAACTCACCGGCACCTCGCCAGCGTACCCCAGCAGCTTCGAACGCGAAGAGGTCTCGATCTCGGATCTGGACGACGAGAACGACGTTCACCCTGCCTTCGCCGTGCTCTCCGACGAATCGATCGAGCTCGACGGTGCTTACGTCGACGACGTGCGGCTCATTTGCCGCGACGAGACCTACGTCAACCAGATCACGAGCGTCAGCCAGTACGACCAGCCCGCCGCCGGCAACTATGTCGCGTTCCAGGGCACCTCGATGGCGGCCCCGCACGTCGCGGGAGTGGCGGCACTCGTCCGCGCGGCCGCCCCCGGTGCGAGTGCCACAGAGGTCGTCGACGCGATCCTCGATGGGGCCTCGGCCCTCCCGAGCGTCGTTCCTTCGAAGCCGATCGCCACCTACGGCATCGCCGATGCATGCCAGGCGATCGCCGTGGCGAGGGCGGAAGACTTCGCCGAAGAGTGTCCGGGGAGCAGCGAAAACGTCATTCCCCCGCCGCCGCCACCGGCGGCACCGGCCACCCCTGCGTCGTCAACGACGGTTGTCGACCAGCTGGCGCCTCGCACCTTCTTCCGGCAGCATCCTCTCCGGATCCTGCGCACGCGCCACGGCAAGGCCAGGGCCGTGTTCCGCTTCGGCGCCGACGAGTCCGGCGTCTCCTTCGTCTGCCGGATCGACGGCGGCTTGTTCCAAGTCTGCCCCCAGCGGCTGGTGAGCCGGTTTGCGATCGGGTTGCACACCGTCCGGGTCTACGCTCGCGACCCCGCGGGGAACGCCGATCGGACCCCAGCCGTCTACCGCTTCCGGGTCAAGCGGATCGGCTAGGCCGCGGCGGCGCCGCGCTTTGCGATCCGGTGCCCGGCGAAGAGCAGGAGGAGCAGCGCCGCGGCGCTGCCGAGGACCAGCGGATCGGTGAGGCTGAGCCCTTCCAGCCTGGTGCCGAAGTAGACGGAGATCGCCGTGATCGGCAGGTAGCCGACCGCTGTCGTCCAGGTGAAGCGCCAGACTGGGACGCGGGCGGCGCCAGCCGCGTAGGAGGTGAGGCTGAAGGGCACGATCGGGATCAGACGCACGGCGAGCAGCAGGGTGACGCCGCCACGCTCGATCATCGCCTCGGTGCGCTCGAAGCGCTCGGTGCCGAACCAGCGGTCGAGCAGGGGACGCGCCAGCGAGCGGCCTATCGCGAAGCAGAGCAGGCCCGAGAGCAGCCAGCCGGTCATCGTCAGGGCCAGGGCGGGGAAGAAGCCGTAGGCGAAGCCGGCCGCGGCGTCGACGATCTCGGCGGGGTAGAAGACCACGGCGTGGATCAGGGCGAGGGCGAGGATGATCAGCGGCCCGGCGATCCCGAGGCTGTCGAGCTCACTGCGCACCTCGGCGGTATCGCCCCGGATCGCCGCCTCGACTGCCTCTCTCAGCGCGGGGACTGAGAGCACGAGCGCAGCAAGAAGCGCGATCCCGCCCAGGGTGATCGCGACGGCGAGGAGGGACGGCTTTGGCTTCTCCACGAGCTCAGTATCGCGGCGATGCGACAGAGCGGCTCCTAGTAGTAGGAAGGACTAGCGCGCGATTGCCGCGCGATAGGCCTGCTCGTCGAGCGCGAGGCGCCACGGGCCGGTAGCCGATTCCGTGGCGCGGAAGTCGCGGAAGTCGAAAGTGAGGATCGGCAACTCGTGCCGCTCGGCGATCGCCATCACGCACGCATCGACGAAGCCAAGCTGGAGATCGGCGTAACGATCGTTGAGCTCGACGGCCCGTCGCATGAGGCCCGCGGACAGATAGGCGATTTCACGCTCTCCTCCTGCCGTAGCCTCGAGGAAGGCGCGCGCAGCCGCGTGACCGGCCCGGCTGCGCAGGATTTGGTCGACCTCCACCAGTACGGGCGTGGGTACGATCGCGTTGCGCCTGAGCTTTGCGATCAGTGTCGCCGCGACCTCATGGGCGGCATCACGGCGGTCGATTGCCGAGACGAGAGGGCCGGTGTCAACGAGGATCTTCATCGCCCGGTCCCTCGCCAGGGCCCCACGGCTTGAGTCCGAGGTACTTCTCGGCATTGATTCCGAGATCTCCGGGGCCTTCGAAGGAGCCGATCCACTCGGGCCAGCTCTCCCGGCCCTCATCGAGGGCACCGAGCTCGATCAGGCGCACGACTGTTGCCGAGAACGACTCGTTGCCGAGGGCCTGTTCGCGCACGAGCTCCTCGACGCTGCCAGGGAGGTAGATGGTTCGGCGGGGCATGATCTGCGGCATCGATTCCGAGTATGAACGGGCAAATCATACCCGTGGTGCGCAGAAGCGCACCGAACCGAGTCGCCATCCGTACGCTACGCGCGCAGCCGCTCGGCGAGGCCTGAGTAGCGGCGGCCGCTGTCGTCGCGACGAATTGCGCCCTCCAGCGCGGCGCGGTCGCCGATCAGGACGCAGCTGCTGCGAGCACGGGTAATCGCCGTGTAGAGGAGGGGGCGGGTCAGCATCCGCGCGTGGGAGCGGTGACAGATGCCGACGACGACCGGGACCTCGCAGCCCTGCGCCTTGTGGACGGAGATCGCGTAGGCCAGGCGCAGCGTCGCGGTCTCGCCGTAGGGGATCGTCAGCGACTCGCCCTCGTCGGTGTCGACGAGGATCTCCTCCTCGTCGGGGTCGTCGGCGCGGAGGAAGACGATTGAGCCGTTCATCAGGCCCAGCTCGTGCGAGTTGCGAGTCTGGATCAGCCGGTCGCCGACCCGGAAGCGTTCCCCGACCGCCCGCTTGCCGCCGGGGTTGAGCCGCTCCTGCAGGCGCTCGTTGAGGGCGTCGATGCCGACGGCGCCCCGGTACATCGGCGCCAGCACCTGCACGTCGCGGATCGGATCGACCTCGAAGCGCGCCGGCGCCCGCTCGGCGACGACCTCGACCACGGCCTCCAGCGCCCGCTCGGGACTGGCGCGGTCGATGAAGAAGAAGTCGTGGTCCTGGTCCTCCGCGGGCTCGAGGTGCGGCGGGCGGCCCTGGTTGATCTCGTGGGCGGCGGTGGTGATCATCGAGCGCGCCGCCTGGCGGAAGATCTGAGTGAGGCGGACGACCGGCGCGATTTCCGAGGCGATCAGGTCCTCGAACGGTTTGCCGGCGCCGATCGGCGGTAGCTGGTCGGCGTCGCCGACGAAGACGACGTGGGTCGACTCGGCGAGGCCGCCGAGCAGCACCTCGATAAGGCGCAGGTTCAGCATCGAGGACTCGTCGACGATCGCCAGATCGACCGGGAGTGGGTGTCCCGGCCTGAAGGCGGGCTCGCGCCCCGGCATCCACTCGAGCATCCGGTGGATCGTCTGGGCGTCGTGGCCGGTTGCCTCCTCGAGCCGGCGAGCGGCGCGGCCGGTCGGGGCACAGAGGGCGATGCGCAACCCGGCCTCTTCGGCCTCCTCGACGATCGCCCTCGTGCAGGCGGTCTTGCCAACTCCGGGCCCGCCGGTGAGGACGGAGATGCGCGAAGTGAAGGCCCCCCGCACCGCCGACCACTGCTCGTCGGTCAGTTCGGTGTCCGCGGCATCGCGAGGCGGGGTCGGGCCCGGGTCGTGGTCGAGGTGGGGAGGCTCGGCGGCTCGGGCGCCAAGCGTCGCGGCGACCGCGACCTCGCTGGCGTGGGTGAGCTCGCGGTAGACGCGATCGCCCTCGACCGTCAGCCCGCGGCCTTCGCTCAGCACCTCCGGGTCCGGGTTGAGTCCGAGCAGCTTCGCGGCGCGCATGGTCAGCTCCGAGAGGGGCAGGTAGCTGTTGCCCTGCTGTTCGGCCTCGGCCAGGGCGTAGGCTGCCGCGGCCTGCGCCCGGCGGCTGGACTCGGGCGGCACGTCGGCGGCGAGCGCGATCTTGTCTGCGCGGGCGAAGCCGACCCCCTCGACCTCGGTCAGCCGGTAGGGGTCCTCGTGCAGGATCGCCATCGAGCGGTCGGCGAAGCGGGCGTGGATCGGCGCCGCCAGGTGGGCCAGGCCGTGCGGGGCCAGCTGCACGTGCAGGTCGCGAATCGCGCGGCTGGCGTGCCAGGACTCGGTCGCGGCTTCGGCCTGGGAGACGCTGACGCCGCGCAGGGAGCCGAACACCGCTCGTGGATCGGCGGCGATCGCCCCCAGCACCCCCTCGCCGTGTTCGTCGACCAGCCGTTCTGCCCGGGCCGGGCCGATGTGCCGCAGCGTGGTGAGGTAGGCGATCCGGCCTGCTCGGTCGGCGGGATCGAGCGGCAGCGCCCCCTGGGCGCGGAGCTGGCGGCCGTAGCGGGCGTGCGTCTGCCACTCGCCGCTGACTTCGGCCCGGTCGCCGACGCCGAGGTGGGCGACGGGGCCGACCAGGGCGAACCCCTCGCCCGACTCGGCATCCTGGACCTCGAGCACCGCGTAGCCGTTGTCCTCGGCGCAGAAGATCACGCCGAGCACCTCAACCGTCGCCGAGTGACCTGGAGCGTCGGTGTCGAAGAGGGTGGCCGTGCCGTTCACACGCCAAAGCTAGCCTGTGGCCAAGATGACCGAACGGCCGAATTCCGGTCTCTGCGACAGCTGCCGGCACCAGCGCCTGGTTCCCAACACCCGCGGCTCGGTCTTCTCGCTCTGCGAGCGCTCCCGTACGGACCCCCGCTATCCGCGCTACCCGCGGGTGCCGGTGGCGTCCTGCCCCGGCCACGAGGCTCGCGGCCGGGGCGGCGACGTCGCCATCGAGTCCTAGCTCGCCATCGGGTCCGGTTCGCCGAGCTTGGAGTTGTCGGGGGCCACGTAATCCCCACCGGGGACGCCGCCGAGGACGAGGATGCGGATGCCCTCCTCACCCGGCCAGACCTTGCGCATGATGCCGGGGCCGACCCGGGCGACGTGGTCGGGGTCGAGCGGGAAGCGCTCGCCGGCGATGTCCAGCTCGCCGGAGCCGCGCAGGGTCACGTAGACCTCCTCCTGCCCGTCCTGCTCGTGGTCGTGTTCGGGGTAGTTGTCGTAGTTCGGCGGCATGTCGATGATCTGCATGCCGAACGATTCGACGCCCAGCTCCGCCCGGGCGCGCTTGAAGGCGCCGAGGAAGACGGCCTCCATGTCGTCGATCTTCTTCACCGCGTAGGTGCTCACGTTGCCTCCTAAGAAAGCTTTGCTTTACAAAGCAGCTTAGTCGAGCAGGCCGACCTGGCGCAGGATCGAGACCGAGTCCGAGTAGACGTCCTTGCGCTTGATCAGCCCGCCCTCGAAGGGGATCACGTCGATCCCGTCCCAGCTGACCGTGCGCCCGGTGGGAGGGGCTTCGATCTCGCCGCGGCTCATCGTCTGCGTGTGCGTGGCGGTTGCGGTCCACTCCTGCGTCACCACTCCCTCGCGCACGTACAGCCGGCGCGTCTCGAATCTCATGTCGGGCCAGGTCTCGAAGATCCTGGCGATGTGCCCGCGAACCTCCCCGCCCTGTGCGGACTCCCCCGCGGTGTGGTTGGCGAAGACCATGTCCGGCGCGTGCATGGCGACAATCGCGTCGAGGTCCTGCGCGTTCCAGGCGTCGTTGTAGCGCCCGATCGCCTCGGTCAGCGCCTCGATCCCGTCGCGCTCGTCCATTGCGCTCACTCTAGCTTGCGATGGAGCCGTGCGGAAGGCGTGATGTCCTGCGCACCACGCGTGCGCCGCAACGTCCTAGCGTCCCTCGCATGACGACTACTACAAGCCTTGACATCAGATGACTCAATATCTAACATCACGCATCATGCCCCGCACGACGTTCGATCTCGACGCGACCGTCCTCGCCGATCTGCGTCGCCGGGCCAAAACGGAAGGCAAGAGCATGGGCCAGGTTGCATCCGAGTTGTTGGCTGTGAGCCTGGGAGACGAGCAGCCCGCCCAGGCACCCCCCTTGAACTGGGCAAAGAAGGACATGGGTCCGTTCAAGATCGACCTTGAGGACAAGGAGGCGGTCTGGAACCTGCTTGACCGCGAGGAACTGGAAAGGGGCTCAGGTTGAGCGCCGCGATCGACACCAACGTCCTGCTCTACGCCTCCAACTCGAGCAGCGAGTGCTTCGAGACGGCACACGCCGTCGTCGAGCGCCTCGCCCGTGGCCCGGAACTGCTGTACATCTTCTGGCCGGTGGCGATGGGGTTCCTTCGCCTCGTGACCAACCCAGCGCTCACCGACGAGCCCCTCTCGCCGTCCGAAGCGCTCGCGTCGCTGAGCGACCTGACCGAGCGTGATCATGTCCGAACGCCGGGCGAGGCCCGAGGCTTCCTCGCCGTCTTCCGGGAAACCGCCTCGGCGGGTACGCGCGGGAGGGACGTCACCGACGCCCACATCGCCGCCTTGATGCGCCAGCACGGCGTCGGCACCATCTACACCCGCGACCGTGATTTTCGCCGCTTCGACGGGATCCGGGTCGAGGATCCGTTCGCTTCATAGTGGCGAGGTCACGCCCCCTCGTGGGTGAGCGTGAAGGGAAGAGGTCTCGGGATAAGGTCGTACCGGCAAGGCGCGAATCGAAAGCGCTGGAAAGCTGAGGAGGCGTGGAGTGGACGTTGCGATCGGATTGCCCAATGCCGTGCCGGGGACGACTGGCGCGCAGCTGGTCGAGTGGGCCCGGCGTGCCGAGGCGCGCGGTTTCAGCAGCCTGGGGACGATCGACCGGATCGTCTACGACAACTACGAGCCGCTGATCGCGCTGGCCGCGGCTGCCGCGGTCACCGAGCGGATCGGCCTCTGCACCTCGGTTCTGCTCGGGCCGCTGCGCACCAACGCCACCGGGCTAGCCAAGGAGGCACTGAGCCTGAACGCTCTCTCCGGGGGTCGCTTCACGCTGGGCATCGGCCTCGGCGGTCGCGACGACGACTACGAGGCGAGCGGCATCGAGCTTGGTGGCCGCGGCCGGCGCCTCGACGCGATGCTGGAGCGGATCGAGGAGGTCTGGGCCGGGGGCGAGATCGGTCCCGCGATCGAGGGAGCACCGGCCCTCGTGGTCGGTGGCCATGCCGACGCTTCCTATGCGCGCGCCGCGCGCTTCGAAGCCGGTTGGATCGCCGCCAGCTCGGGGCCGGAGCAGTACGCGGAGGGGGCCCGCAAGGCAAGAGCCGCCTGGGCCGAGGCCGGCCGCCAGGGGGAGCCGAGGACGACGGCGCTTGCCTACTTCTCTCTCGGCGACCAGGCGGAGGAGGATGCCCGTGCCAACCTCGCCGACTACTACGCCTGGCTTGGCGAGCAGATCGCCGAGTTCATCGTCTCCGCTGCCGCCAGGGATGCGGAGTCGGTCCGGCAGACTCTTGCCGCCTACGAGGCGGCAGGGTGCGACGAGCTGATCCTCTTTCCCGCCTCGAGCGATCCCGTCCAGGTCGATCTGCTCGCTGACGCGGCGGGCCTCTGAGCATGTCCGCCGGATCGAGCCAGGCCGCCGACGTCGCCGTCGTCGGGGCCGGGCTCTCCGGTCTGGGTGCGGCAAGGGCGCTGGCCGACTCTGGGCACGAGGTCGTCGTGCTCGAGGCCCGCGACCGGGTCGGCGGCCGCCTGCTCAACGCCGAGCTCGGCGACGGCGTGCAGGTCGACCTCGGCGGGCAGTGGGTCGGCTCCGATCACGCGCGGGTGCAGGGCCTCGCCGCCGAGCTGGGGATCGGGATCTTTCCCCAGTACGGCAAGGGCCGGAACCTGCTCGACGTGGCGGGTACGCGGCGGCTTTACCGCGGCACGATCCCGCGGCTCGGCCTCGGCGTGCTCTGGGACGTCTTCGTTGCTCGCCGCCGCATCGCAAGGCTCGCGGCCGGGGTCAGCGCCGAGCGTCCCTGGGCGGCGGAGCGGGCCGCCGAGCTGGACGGTCAGACGCTCGCCGGGTGGTGTGAGGCGAACGTGCGCACGCCGATCGCCCGCGAGCTGATCGGCCTCGCCGGTCGCACGGTTTGGGGGACGGGCCCCGAGGAGCTCTCGATGCTGCACGTCCTCTTCTACGTCAGCTCCGCGGGCAGCTTCGACAAGCTGGTCGACACCGAGGGCGGGGCGCAGCAGGATCGCCTCGTGGGAGGGGCGCAGGCGCTGCCGCTGGGTCTGGCGGCCTCGCTCGGCGAGAGGGTCCGGCTCGGCTCGCCGGTGAGCCGGATCGAGCACGGTGGCGATTCGGTCCGGATCTTCGCCGGCGAGGTCGGGGTCGAGGCGCAGCGGGCGGTCGTCGCTGTGCCGCCGGCGATCGCCGCGCGGATCGAGTTCGACCCGCCCCTTCCGGCACAGCGTCAGCTGCTCGCACGGCAGCTGCGGCCGGGGACGCTGAACAAGTGCGTCGCGCTCTACGAGGAGCCCTTCTGGCGCGCGGACGGTCTCAGCGGCGAGTCGGTCACCGACGCGGGGCCGGTGACGCTGACCTTCGACTGTTCGCCGCCGGACGGATCGTCCGGCGTGATGCTTGGCTTCGTCGGCGGCCCTGAGGCGCGCGAGATCGAGGCGATGGCACCCGCGGATCGCCGCGACGCCGTCCTCGCCTGCTTCGAGAAGCTCTTCGGCCCACGGGCAGCGGAGCCGATCGACTACGCCGAACAGGCCTGGGCGGGGGAGGAGTGGTCGGGTGGCGGGCCGACCTCGAACTTCGGCCCCGGTGGCTGGACGGAGACGGGCCCGGCCCTGCGCGAGCCGGTCGGGCGGATCCACTGGGCCGGCACCGAGACGGCCACCGTCTGGAGCGGCTACATGGAGGGCGCCCTGCAGGCGGGAGAGCGGGCGGCCGCCGAGGTGTTGCGGAGCGTCAGATAGTCGGCAGCAGCTCGAAGCCCGCCCGGCCGTGCAGGCGGTAGACCGAGAAGTCGGCATCGAGCGTGAAGATGCGCTTGGTGTTGCGTTCCTCGGCGAGGGCGACGAGAGTGGCGTCGGCCAGGTCCATCGGTCGGTCCGCGTAGCGCTCCATCAGCTTCGCCATGCGGCCGGCGGACTCAGCCGGCTGTTCGGCGATCTCCAGGTCTCCACTGAGAGCCAGCCGCCAGAGCGCATCCTGGCCGGGCCAGCCACCGGCCCGACCGACCAGGTACATGGCCTCGGTGAAGGCGGGCCAGGTGGTCACGAGCGGCAGCTGAACCGTTTGCAGCGTCGTCACGCAGAGTTCGTGGTCCGGATCGCCGGCATCGATCAGGGCAATCAGCGGTCCCGCGTCGACCAGGGTCATCGCCGTCGCCGGTGCTTGGTTTCCACTAGGTCGGCAAAGGCCTCGCCTGTCTTCCGGGCCAGGCCGAGCTCGGATCTGACGGCACCGATCGCATAGGAGAGACGCTCGCTGTTGTCGCCGGAGAGGGTGCGCTCGACTCGCTCGGCAGCGGCCTTGCGGAGGAACTCCGAAACCGAGGTGTCCTCGAGCGCCGCCGCGCGTCGCACGCGCTCATCGAGGCTGGGATCCAGGCGAAGGCTTCTCACGTAGCGAGCGTATCACGTAGGATGAAAAACGTGATACGAAAGCTGCGCATCTCTGTATCGGCATGCGCACAGTGCACCTGTGCGTTCAGTCGCGCCGTACACTCGCCCAGTGGACCGCGCGCTCCTCGCCAGCACGCTCGCCGAGGCCGGCGGGCCCGAGTACCGCGCCGCTCAGGTCTGGGAGTGGGTGGCGCGCGGGGCGCGCTCCTACGAGGAGATGACGAACCTGCCGGCGGCGCTGCGTGAGCGCCTCGCGGCATCGGTGCCGATCTCGACCCTGACCACGGTCGAGGAGGCGAAGTCCGACGACGGCACGGTCAAGGCGCTCTTCCACACCGCAGACGGCCGGCCGATCGAGGCGGTGCTGATGCGCTACCGGGACGGGCGGCGCTCGGTCTGCCTCTCCTCGCAGTCGGGCTGTCCCCTGACCTGCACCTTCTGCGCCACCGGGCAGATGAAGTTCGGCCGCAACCTCAGCGCCGATGAGATCCTCGACCAGGCGCTGCATTTCCGCCGCACCGAAGCGATCGACCACGTCGTCTTCATGGGCATGGGCGAGCCGACGATGAACCTCGACGCGGTGCTCGGGGCCTGTGAGCGGCTGCCCGACGTCGGCGTCACCCACCGCCGCACCGCTATCTCCACGGTCGGCTGGGTCCCCGGCATCGACCGTCTCGCCGAGTGCGAGATGCCGGTCAGCCTGGCACTCTCCCTGCACGCCCCCAACGACGGCCTGCGCTCGCAGCTGATGCCGGTCAACGACCGCTACCCGCTGGCCGAGGTGCTCGCCGCCTGCGAGCGCTACCGAGCACGGCGCCGGCGCAAGGTCTTCGTCGAGTACGTGATGCTCGACGGCGTCAACGACCTCCCCGAGCACGCCCGCCAGCTGGCGGAGCTCCTCGATCCCCGCGCCTACAAGGTCAACCTGATCCCCTACAACCCGACCGGCGCCTACGACGGCTCCCCGCCGGAGCGGATCGAGGGCTTCCGCGCGATCCTCGCCGAGCACCGCCTCACCGCAACGGTCCGCCTCACCCGCGGCCGCGACATCGCTGCCGCCTGCGGCCAGCTCGCCGCCAACGCCTGAATCAGGCGTTTGGCCGGTCAGCCAACTAGGATTTCGGGTCGATGCCGGTCGAGAGCCCAGCCAAGCCACCACCTGAGCGGATAGAGCCGCCCAAGCAGCTGAGCGCCAACCCGATTCGCCGCGTCGCCGAAGACGTGCGCGCGGAGTACTGGGTGCGCCGTCGCGGCACCTACCCCCCGGGCCCGAAGAGCTTCGACTTCGGCCGCACCCTGCAGGCCGCGCGGGACCCGCTGCCGTTGCTCCTCTCGCTCTACGAGGAGTACGGGCCGATCTTCTCAACCAGGCTCCTCCACCACCCGGTGATCTTCATGCTCGGTCCGGAGGCCAATCACTTCATCACCGTCGCCCACCCGGAGAACTTCCACTGGCGCGAGTCGAGCTTCGGCGATCTGATCCCGCTGCTCGGCGACGGCCTGCTGACGATCGACGACGCTTACCACGACCGGGCGCGGGAGATCATGATGCCGGCCTTCCACCGCGAGCAGGTCTCGGCCGCGGTCGAGGCGATGGTCGACGAGACGGCGCCCGCGATCGAGCGCCTACGCCCCGGCCAGGTCGTCGACGTCTACGAGTGGATGCGCGGCCTGGCGATGCGGATCGCGATGCGGGCGCTGCTGGGGCTCGACCCGGACGAGGCCGGCAAAGGCGCGGCGGCCGCGGAGCACTTCGAGCGCGCGCTCGGCTTCTACGGCATCGACTTCCATCTGCGCCTGCTGCGCGGGCCCGGCTCGCCCTGGTCGAAGATGGTCGCCTCGCGCGCGGTCCTCGACGAGATCGTCTACGACGAGATCGCCCGCCGTCGGGCGAACCCCGACGAGGGTCGCCGCGACATCCTCAGCCTGCTGCTCGGCGTGCGCGACGAGGCGGGGGAGGGCTTCTCCGCCAAGGAGGTGCGCGACCAGGTGATGACGCTGATGTTCGCCGGCCACGACACCTCCACCTCGACCCTCACCTTCATGATGCACGAGCTCGCCCGCCACCCCGACGTGCTCGCGAAGCTCTGCGAGGAGCAGGACCGCGTGCTCGCCGGCGCCACGCCGGACATCGACACGCTCGAGAAGGAGATGCCCTACCTCGAGATGGTCCTCGACGAGGTCCTGCGCCTCTACCCGCCGGCCTGGATCGGGCCGCGCCGGGCGATGCGCGACTTCGAGTTCAACGGCCACAGCGTCCGCCGCGCCGCCTACGTCAACTACTGTTCCTGGGCCAGCCACCGCATCCCCGAGGTCTTCCCGGACCCGGAGGCGTTCATCCCCGAGCGCTTCACCCGCGAGCGCAAGGCGGCCCTGCCGCGCGGCGCCTACGTCCCCTTCGGCGGCGGCCGCCGCATCTGCATCGGCAAGCGCTTCGGCCAGACCGAGGTGAAGCTGGTGGCGACGATGCTGCTGCAGAAGCTGCACCTGGACGCGATGCCCGGCCGCACGATGACCGTGCGCCAGATGCCGACCCTCTCCCCAAGAGGCGGCCTGCAGATGCGAGTCCTCCCCAGGGCCTGAACAAGGGCTAGGGCCTCAGCGCAAGCCCTCTCACCCACCGGCCCAAAAAAGCTAAGCCGCAAGCGCTCCTCCCGCGGGTGGCGCGGTGGCGGGGGTCCCCCATAGCGCAGGGCGCTGCGCGCCCGAGCACATGGGGGAGGGCCGCCGCGACAGGACCCGCGGGCCGGAGAGCCCACCGGCGCTACTTGATGAAGAGCATCTCCTCGTACTTTGGCAGCGGCCAGAGGTCGTCGGCGACGACCTTCTCCAGCTTGTCCGCCGCCTCGCGCGCCCGCTCCATAGCGGCGATCTGCGTGTCGCGGGCGTGGATCGCCCACTCGAGACCCTCGAGGCCGGGGTCGGCGTTAGCTGCCTCCAGCGCGGCGAGAGCTCCGTTCAGCTTCCCGATGAGTTGCGTGATCTCCTCGAGATCAGCTCCGGTGAGTCCCGCTTCCCTCAGCAGCGCCAGGTGGCGCAGCGCCGCCGGCAGGATCATCGTCTTGGCGATCGAGTAGGTCGTCTCCGCCTCGATGTTTGCCCGGATCGCATACTGCTCGACCCAGACCTCGTAACGCGACTCCAGCTCGCGCTTGGAGAGAACCTTGTAGTTCTCGAAAGCGGCGACGGTCTGCTCGCTGAGCACCTCGGGCAGCGCGTCGGGCGTCGTGTGCAAGTTCTTCAGCCCGCGCTGCTCCGCCTCGGCATGCCAGGCCTCGTCGTAGTTGTCGCCGTCGAAGATGACCTGCTTGTTGGCGGTGTAGGACTCCTTGACGATCTCGATCACGGCCTCGGCGACGTCCATGCCACCGCTGCTCTTCGTCTCCAGCTTGTCGGCCAGCTCGTCGATCGCCTCGGTGACGATCGTGTTGAGCACGGTGTTGGGGAAGGCAAGCGACATGCTCGACCCCAGCGCCCGGAACTCGAATTTGTTGCCGGTGAAGGCGAAGGGGGAGGTGCGATTGCGGTCGCCGCCGTGCATCGGCAGCGCCGGCAGCACCGTCGCGCCCAGCTCGAGGAAGGAAGCGGGCGTATGTGGGTCGCCTTCGCCGCTGGTGATCGCCTCGAAGGCCTTCTCCAGCTCGGCGCCGAGGAAGATCGAGATGATCGCCGGCGGCGCCTCGTTGGCGCCGAGGCGGTGGTCCTGGCCGATGTTGGCGACCGAGGCGCGCAGCAGGCCCTGGTGCTTGTTGACGGCCTGGATCACCGCTGCGCAGAAGAAGAGGAAGTGGACGTTGTCGGCAGGTGTGTCTCCCGGGTCGAGCAGGTTGGTGCCGGTGTCGGTCCCCATCGACCAGTTGTTGTGCTTGCCCGAGCCGTTGACGCCGGCGAAGGGCTTCTCGTGCAGCAGGCAGACCAAGCCGTAGCGGCGGGCGACGCTCTCCAGGATCTGCATCAGCAGCTGCTGGTGGTCGGAGCCGACGTTCGAGTTCTCGAAAACCGGTGCGATCTCGTACTGATTCGGTGCCACCTCGTTGTGGCGGGTCTTGACCGGGATGCCGAGCTTGCGCGCCTCCAGCTCGGTCTCCAGCATGCAGGCGAGGATCCGCTCCGGGATCGAGCCGAAGTAGTGGTCGTCCAGCTCATGACCCTTTGGCGGCTTGGCGCCGAAGAGGGTACGCCCGGTCGAGATCAGGTCGGGGCGCTCGAAGAAGTACTGCTCGTCGATCAGGAAGTACTCCTGCTCGGGCCCGACGGTGGTGAAGACGCGCTTGCTCTCGGTGTCGCCGAGCAGCGCCAGCGCCTTGATCGCGGAGCGCGAGAGCGCGTCCATCGAGCGCAGCAGCGGGATCTTCGCGTCGAGCGCCTCGCCGGTCCAGGAGGCGAAGGCGGTCGGGATGCAGAGCAGCGCCCCGTTCGGGTTCTCGAGGATGAAGGCGGGGGAGGTCGGGTCCCAGGCGGTGTAGCCGCGCGCCTCGAAGGTGGCGCGGACGCCGCCGGTGGGGAAGGAGGAGGCGTCGGGCTCGCCCTGGATCAGCTCCTTGCCGGAGAAGCCCGCCAGCGCTGCTCCCTCGCCGCCGGAGGGCTCGAAGAAGGAGTCGTGCTTCTCTGCCGTGGAGCCGGTCAACGGCTGGAACATGTGGGTGAAGTGGGTTGCGCCGTTCTCCAGCGCCCACTCCTTCATCGCCTCGGCGACGGCGTCGGCGAGGCTCGGGTCGAGCGCCTCGCCGCCTTCAAGGGTTGCCTGCAGCTTCTCGAAGACGTCCGCGGGCAGGCGTTCGCGCTGCACGGCGACGGAGAAGACGTTGGCGCCGAAGGGGTCGTTCTCGGGCTGGGTCAGGTCGAGTGCGCCAAGGGCCTCCCCGTTGGAGCTCCACTGCGCTGCGGTCACATTCTGCTGGCGGATACGCGTCATCGCTCTTGTCGTCCCTCGCTTGGCGTCGCGCCCGGCCGGCGGGCACGGTCGATTACCGGTCTATTCCCCTTGAAAGAGTGGGAAAAGAGCCTAATGGCAATCGCTCGAAGATGCCTTTGTACCGCGGGATAAGGATCGCCCGGGAGCCTTGTCCCGCCTGTCGTCAGCCGCACCTTCCGCTGACTTCGTCGTTTGAGACCCGTATGCGCCCAAAAGGGCGAAGTCAGTCGGTTAGGGAGAGGCGGCGAGCAGGCCGAGTGGGTGGCGCGCTCGGAAGCCACCGGTCGGCCGCATCTCTTCGCTCCATCCGGGGCCGTGCCCGTCAGCTTCGGTGGTGGAAGACGTGTCCCAGCGCAGGCCGGCGATCACAGCGAAGACGTGGTCGTGACTGGCGTAGATCCGGACCCAGCTGCCGGCGCCGCCCGCGCCCCAGCGCATGAAGCCGCGAGAATCGAGGGGCGAGTCGAGCAGCCCGGCCGCGTGCATCACGTAGCTGACCGAGCCCGAGCAGTCATAGCCCCGCGAGCGCCAGCCCCGGTGACCGCCGCCCCACACGTAGGGGCGGTGTCGGATCCGGTTTGCCGCCTGGATCATCGCGTCGACCGCCGGTGGCGCCGAAGGGGGTGCCACCGCGCGCCCGCTGGGCAGCAGCGTCGCCTGCGGCACCGCGGCGCTCGCGCCTGACGCCGGCACCAGCAGGCACGCGCACGCGGTGAACAAAATCATCCCCCGTCGAAGCATGAAAGGCCTCTATCGGCAGCCTGGCGCACATCTATAGCCTTCGGCCCGCCCCCGACCTGGAGGAATCCAACCAATGTTCGTCTCGAAGGCCGCCGTCGTCGGCGGCGGCACCATGGGCGGCGAGATCGCGCAGGCGATCGCCGCCGCAGACATCCCAGTCGTCGTCAAGGACGTCGACCGGAAGTTCGTCGACGCGGCCGTCGAGAAGGCGCGAGCCGTCACCGAGGGCCAGCTCGCCCGCCTGGTCAAGAAGGAGAAGCTGACCCAGGAGCAGGCGGATGCGCGGCTTGCCGAGGTGATGGGACTCGTTACGGGCACGACCACCTACGAGGAGTTCGGTGACGTCGACTTCGTCGTCGAGGCGGTTCCCGAGCGGATGGAGATCAAGCAGGCGGTCTTCCGCGAGCTCGACGCGGCCACGCCCGGCCATGCGATCCTCGCCTCCAACACCTCCTCGCTCTCGGTCACCGAGATGGCGGAGACGACGCTGCGACCCAACAAGGTCGTCGGCTTCCACTTCTTCTACCCGGCCTCGGTGATGCCGCTGGTCGAGGTGATCGCCGGCGAGGACACTTCGGAGGAGACGGCGACGGTCGCCTACAACTTCGCCCAGGCGATCAAGAAGCAGCCGATCGTCTGCGGTGAGGTTCCCGGCTTCGTCGTCAACCGGATCCTGATGGCGACGATCGGCGAGATCTGGCGCGCCCAGGAGGAGCAGGGCCTCTCCCTGAAGGCGATCGACGAGGCGATCGCCAGCGCCCAGCTGGCGCCGATGGGTCCCTTCTTCCTCACCGACCTGCTTGGGCTCGACACGGTGCTGCACGTCGCCGAGCACCTCGCCGAGTCCTATGGCGAGACCTTCTACGTCCACCAGGGCCTCAAGCAGCTTGTTGCCGACGGCAAGCTCGGCGCCAAGTCCGGCGGCGAGGGGTTCTTCAAGGACGGCGAGCAGAACGTCCCCGGCGAGGCCGAGCCCGACGCCCAGGAGATGGTCGCGATGTTCACCTGCCGGGCGCTGATCGAGGCCTGCCTGCTGGTCGAGGAGGGCGTCTGCTCCGTTCGCGACATCGACGTCGGGATGATGGCCGGGGCCGGCCTCGATCCGCGCAAAGGCCTGCTGCCTCCCTTCTGGAAAGCCGACGTCGAGGGCCTCGACCAGGTGCTGGAGCGGATGGAGGGCCTGCGGGAGCGCCACGGCGATCGCTTTGCGCCGCCGGTCCTGCTGCGCCGGCTCGTCGCCCAGGGCCGGCTCGGGATGGCCGCTGGCCAGGGCTTCTACCCCTACCCGCAGCCCGACGAGGGCGAGCAGGCCGAGACGGTGAAGCTGGAGACCCGCGGCGAGGTGGCGATCGCATGGCTCGCCAACGCACCGATGAACGCCGTCTCGCCTGACGTGATTCGCGATCTGGGGGCGGTCTGGGAGCGGGTCAAAGCGGCGGATGGGGTGGGCGCGATGGTGATCGCCTCCTCGATCCCGCTCGTCTTCTCGGCCGGCGCAGACATCAAGGCCTTCACCCAGATGGATGAGAGCGGGGGCGAGGAGCTGATCCACACCGCCCACGCCCTGCTGCGCGATTTCGGCCAGGCGGAGGTGGCGACGGTCGCCGCCGTCAACGCGCTCGCCTTTGGCGGCGGCTGTGAGCTGGCGATGGCCTGTGACGTCCGGATCGCCGCCGAGGCGGCGGTGTTCGGTCAGCCCGAGGTGAAGCTGGGGATCATCCCCGGCTTTGGCGGCACCCAGCGGCTTCCCCGCCTGGTCGGTCCCAACAAGGCGCTGGAGATGAACCTGGTCGGGGATGCCATCCTGGCCGGCGAGGCGCTCGAATCCGGCCTGGCCAACCGCGTCGTCCCCGACCACGAGCTCTTCGAGACGGCCCTGATGTGGGGCCGCAAGCTGGCGAGTCAGGCGCCGGTGGCGGTCGAGCAGATCAAGCGGGTCTCACATGCCGGCGACCTCGACCAGGGCATCGAGGCCGAGAAGCAGGGCTTCGCCACCGCCTTCCGCAGCGAGGACGCCAAGGAGGGAATCGGCGCCTTCCTAGCCAAGCGCACCCCCAGGTGGAGCGGCAAGTAACCGACACCAGGGGCCGACGGGGCGAAATCCGCCTCCCAGAG
>DATDAQ010000070.1:0-3569 GCA_036525295.1 Solirubrobacterales bacterium
TCGGCCCCAACACGTGGAGGCGAATGAGTGATGGCTGCGGCTGAGAAGACGAAGCTGAGGAACTTCATCGGCGGCAAGGCGGTCGACCCGGCCGAGGGCGGGATGGAGGACGTGGTCAATCCCGCCACGGGTGACGTGATCGCCTCGGCGCCGCTCTCGACCAAGCCCGACGTCGACGCGGCCGTGGCGGCGGCCAAGGCCGCGTTCGCGGGCTGGGCGGCCACGCCCCCCGGCGAACGGGCGCGGGCGCTGCTGCGGATGGCCGACCTGATCGAGGAGCGGGGTGAGGAGATCGCCGACCTCGAATCCGCCGACGCGGGCAAGCCGCGCAGCGCCGTGGTCGAGGACGAAATCCCGGTGATGGCCGACCAGCTGCGGTTCTTTGCCGGCGCGGCTCGCACGATGGAGGGCCGCGCCGCGGGCGAGTACATGGAGGGCCACACCTCCTTCATCCGCCGCGAGCCGATCGGCGTGGTCGGCCAGATCACGCCCTGGAACTACCCGCTGATGATGGCGATCTGGAAGATCGGCCCTGCCCTGGCGTCCGGGAACACGGTGGTGATGAAGCCGGCCGAGACGACGCCGCTGACCACGCTGCTCTTCGCGGAGTGGTGTGGGGAGATCCTGCCTCCCGGCGTCTTCAACGCGATAGGCGGCCACGGCGAGCCGACCGGTGCCGAGCTGGTCACCCACCCCGACGTTGCGATGGTCTGCCTCACCGGCTCGCCCCCGACCGGCAAGTGGATCGCCAAGGCGGCGGCCGACTCGCTGAAGCGGGTCCATCTCGAGCTGGGTGGGAAGGCGCCCGTTGTGATCTTTGACGACGCGGACATGGAGGCGGCGATGGAGACGATCGCTGGCACCGGCTACTACAACGCCGGCCAGGACTGCACTGCCGCCACCCGAGTACTCGCCTCGAAGGGCGTTTACGACGACGTCGTCAGTGGGCTCGCCGGGGAAGCCAGGGGTCTGGTGCTGGGCGACACGATGTCCGCCGACACGACGCTGGGCCCGCTCAACTCCTCCCGTCAACGGGAGCGAGTTGAGGGCTTCCTCGAGCGCAGACCCTCAAACGCCGAGATCGTCACAGGCGGCGTGCAGCCTGATCTTCCCGGCTTCTTCCTCGAGCCGGCGGTCGTCGCCGGACTGGAGCAAAGCGACGAGATGATCCAGGACGAGATCTTCGGCCCGGTGATCACGGTGCAGCCCTTCACCGACGAGGCGAAGGCGATCGAGTGGGCGAACGGCACGCGCTACGGGCTCGCCTCCTCGGTCTGGACCCGCGACGTGGGGCGGGCGATGCGGGTCGCCAACGCGCTCGAGTTCGGCTGCGTCTGGGTCAACGACCACATCCCGATCGTCGCCGAGATGCCGCACGGCGGCTTCAAGCAGTCCGGCTACGGCAAGGATCTCTCGGTCTACGCCCTGGAGGACTACACAGAGATCAAGCACGTGATGGTGAACCTTGCGTAGAGCGCCCTCCGGGTGGGCGACTACCATCGCCGCCCGATGAAGGTAGCCATTGGACTGATTCTGGCCGCGGCTCTCTTCATCGCCGCGGCGCCGGTGCCGGAAGAAGAAGACCCGCGCTGCCACGGGCGGCAGGCAGAGATCGTCGGCACCGACGGGGACGACGAGCTGCGAGGAACGCCCGAGCGCGACGTGATTTGGGGCGGCGGCGGCGCCGACTCGATTCACGGCAGCCTCGGCAACGACCTTCTCTGCGGCGGCCCGGGAGCCGACTTGGTTCACGGTGGCCGTGGCAACGACGAGGTCGACGGTGGCGCCGGGGACGGAGACCGGGCGATCGGCGACCTCGGCGACGACAAGGTGCTCGGCGGCACCGGCGACTTCGACGAGGCGGCGGGCAGCCTCGGCATCGACACGGTCAGCGGCGGGCCCGGGGACCTCGACCTCGTCCACGGCGACTACGGCTACGACCGCATGGACGGGGGCCCAGGGCAGCACGACATCGCCTCGTTCGCGACCGACGTCGCCTCCATCCGGGGCGGCGGCGGGGTCAAAGTGTCGCTGGCCAGGCACAGGGCGCGCGGCGACGGCCACGACCGCCTCTTTCGCTTCGAGGATCTCGAAGGCTCCGCCTTCGACGACGTCCTCGTCGGCAATCACCGCGCCAACCTGATCGACGGGGGAGCCGGCGACGACGTCATCCGCGGTGGCGGTGGCCGCGACGAGCTGAGCGGAGACCAGGGAACCGATCGGTGCGCCGGCGCCAGGGGGCGCGCCACCTCCTGCGGGCGCGAGAAGCGGATCAGAGCCTCCGCATACGTAGAGCTTGACCCCGCGCCCGGCGGCGGGAGCGGTCTTCAACTTCTCGGCGGCGGCGGCGGGGACCGCTTCGTCGTCGCCTTCGACGAAGCATCCTCCACGTTCGGAGTCACCGCCTCGGCGAGCATCGCGGTGGGGCCGGGGTGCGAGCTCCTCAGCGCCCTGCGGGCGAGCTGTCCCGCCGAAGGGCCAGCGCGCTGGCTGATGGCCGATCTGGGCCCCGGTCGCGACAGCCTGCGGGTCGAAGGCTCGCTGGCCGGCGCCCAGAACGTTCGTATCGCCGGCGGCCTCGGCAACGACACGATCCACGGGGGGGACGAGGACGACCTGATCGAGGGAGGCCACGGCGCCGATCGCCTGTTCGGCGGGGCGGGGGCAGACGGCCTGATCGGCAGCGTGCCCGGACCCACCTTCCTCTACGGGGGTCTCGACGGGGACCTGCTCGCTGCCGGCGGCGGCTGCGCCGGCGGGGCGCTGGTCGGCGGTCCGGGCCGCGACGACGCCTCCTTCGCCGAGACGCCGGCGCATCCCGGCATCCTCCACGTTTCCTTTCCCGCCCACGCGGCCTGGATCGACGTGGTGCCGGGGTGCGATCGGGTCCACCTCTCGCCCACCAACGAGGACATGGAGGGCTCCTTCGACTGGGATGTCCTGGTCGGCGACGGCCGTGCCAACAACATGCTCGGCCAGCCCGGCGCCGACCGCTTCTACGGTGGCGGTGGCGACGACGTGATCGACGCCCGCGACGGCACGAGGGACTTCTCGATCCAGTGCGGCCGCGGCACACCCGCCACGAAGGGGGAACCGGCTCGCGGCGCCCCCACCGGCCGCGCCCTGATCGACCCCTTCGACCCGGGCACAACCCTCTGCGCGATCTCAAAGCACGGCAAGCCCGTCGACGGCCTAGGTATCGCCGACGAGCCCTGATTCAGGGGGTTGGGTGAGGGAGCCTGGCCGCCCTCCGGTCGAACCCACACCCCAAGCGCTGCGCGCTTGGGGTGAATCAAGTGCGCGGCCTACGGCCGCGCCCCAGGACAGATTGCATAGGCCGCTTCGCGAGGTTCGCCCGGAGGGCGGCCAGGCTCCCTTCCAACAGCTCCCAGTAAGCCCGAGCCTGCGAAGCCGGTGCCAAAATCTCCCAAGCTTCTAAAAGAGCCCAGTCCGTCTCCGCGCTTCGTAGCGGGGAGAGCTTCGGGGGGAGGAGCTTTTCGAAGCTTGTGCGCTTGAAGAAGGCCGGCGGGTGCCCCTCCCCAAAACACTCAAGCGAGGCTCCCGCCGAG
>DATDAQ010000071.1:0-16642 GCA_036525295.1 Solirubrobacterales bacterium
CATCATCCGGCGCCGGATCGCGGTCGATAAGAAGCGGCCCGACGGCCGCGCGACCGATGAGATCCGGCCGATCGAGACCGAGGTCGACGTCTCGCCCCGGGCCCATGGCTCGGCGCTGTTCACGCGCGGCGAGACCCAGATCCTGTCCACGGTCGCGCTCGGCACGACGCGCATGGACATGAAGGTCGACAACCTCGGCCTCCAGGAGACCAAGCGCTTCTGGCACCACTACAACTTCCCGCCGTTCTTGGTCGGGGAGGCAGGCTTCATGCGCGGCCCCAAGCGCCGCGACATCGGCCACGGCGCGCTCGCCGAGCGCGCGCTCGCGCCGACGATCCCCGACGAGGAGAAGTTCCCCTACGTCGTCCGGGTCGTCTCCGACACGCTCGAGTCGAACGGCTCGAGCTCAATGGGTTCGGTCTGCGCCTCCTCGATGGCCCTGATGGCCGCCGGCGTGCCGGTCTCGTCACCGGTTGCGGGCGTCGCGATGGGCCTGATCAAGGAGGGTGACGACCACATCGTCCTCACCGACATCGCCGGCGTCGAGGACCACCTCGGCGACATGGACTTCAAGGTCGCCGGCTCCGAGGACGGGATCACCGCCCTGCAGATGGACATCAAGATCTCGGGGGTCACCTTCGAGATCCTCACCGACGCGCTGGAGCAGGCCAACAAGGGCCGCCAGTTCATCCTCGGCAAGATGGCCGAGGCGATCGACGGTCCGCGCGAGCAGCTCTCCCAGCACGCCCCGCGGATCGAGGCGATCAAGATCGACCAGGAGAAGATCGGCGCCGTGATCGGCAAAGGCGGCGAAACGATCCGGGCGCTCTGCGAGGAGTTCGAAGCCGAAATCGACGTCGAGGACGACGGCACCATCCGCATCTACGCTCCGACCGGCTCGCTGGTCGAAGCCTGCGTCGCCCGCATCCAGTCGATGACCAAGGAGGCCGAGATCGGCGACCGCTACAACGCGGCCAAGGTCGTCAAGACGACCACCTTCGGCGCCTTCGTCGAGCTGGTCAAGGGCACCGACGGCCTGCTGCACATCTCCAACGTCAAGCCCGGCGAGCGGGTCGACTCGGTCGACGACGTTCTCACCGCCGGCGAGGAAATCGACGTGACCGTGGTCGAGGTAGACCGCGAGCGCGGCCGGATCGGTCTGCGTCTCTCCGACGACCCCTCGGTCGCCGGCAAGAGCCCAGAGGAACTGGCAGCGGTCGGCTCCGGCGGCGACGGCGGTTCGCGTCGCAACGGGGGAGACCGCGGCGGTCGCGGCGGCCGTGATGGCCGTCGTCCCCGCGGCGGCGACCGCGAGCGGCGCTAAAGCACGAGCGTTGAGCGCACCGCGACTGACTGAGCAGGGCACGGGCGTCCGGGTCGTCACCGAGGAGGTTCCCTCGGTGCGGTCCGTGGCGCTCGGGCTCTGGGTGCGCACCGGCTCGCGTAACGAGACGCCGGCGCAGGCGGGCGTCTCTCACTTCCTCGAGCACCTGCTGTTCAAGGGCACCGAGCGGTTCTCGGCGATCGAGATCGCCGAGCGGCTCGACGGCCTCGGCGCCTCGGTCAACGCGGCCACCGGCAAGGAGACGACGCACATCCATGCTCGCTTCCTCGACGAGCACACCGAGGAGGTCTTCGACCTGCTGGCCGAGATGCTGCTGGCGCCGACCTACCCCGAAGTCGACTCCGAGCGCGAGGTTGTGCTGGAGGAGATCGCGATGTACGAGGACGAGCCGCAGGACCGCGTCCACGACATCCTCGCCGAAGCGGTGTTCGGCGAGCACCCGCTCGGCAGGCGGGTGCTGGGCGAGGCGGAGGTGATCAGCTCGGTTCCGGTACCCGACATCGAGGCCTACCGCAGCGGCCGCTACACCGGTCCCAACGTCGTCGTCGGCGCCGCCGGCAACGTCGAGGGCGCGCGCATCGCCGAGCTGGCAGAGCGTTTGGTCCAGCCGCCGGCTGGTGCGAGCGACACCCAGACAGCCACCGGCCCCGGCAAGGAGGCGCGCCTGCGCTTCTACGAGAAGGACACCGAGCAGTACCACATCTGCTTCGGAGCGCCAGGGATCGTGCGTGAGGACGAGCGCCGCTACTCCCTCGCCGTCCTCGACTCGATCTTCGGCGGCTCGAGCTCCTCGCGGCTCTTCATCGAGATCCGCGAGAAGCGCGGCCTCGCCTACTCCGTTGGCTCCTACAGCGAGCAGTACACCGACTCCGGCCTGGTCGCGACCTATGTGGGGACGCGCGAGGACAACGTCGAGGAGGCCTGCTCGATCATCGGCACCGAGCTGACCCGGCTGCGCGGGGCCCCGGTCACCGCCGCCGAGCTGACCCGTGCCAAGGAGAACGTCAAGGGCCGGTTGGTTCTCTCCTCCGAGTCGACCGCGGCCCGGATGAGCCGGATCTCGCGCGCGACGCTGTTCGGCCTGCCGATCGACAGCCTCGACGAGATGCTGGCCAAGATCGACGCGGTCACGGTCGAGGACCTGACCGCCCTCGCCGACGAGCTCTACCGCCCCGAGCGTCTCTCCGCCGCCTGCGTCGGCCGCGACGAGAGCCGCTTTCGCGAGGCCGTCGGCCCGGTCAGCGAGGCCCTGGTGGCAGCGTGATCCGAGTCGCCGTATCCGGCGCCGCCGGGCGCATGGGGCAGGCTGTCTGCGAGACCGTCGAGGTCGCGACGGACACCGAGCTCGCCGGAAAGGCCGATCCCACGCTCGGGGTCGAGTTGGCCGGCGTCCTCTCGAACGCGGACGTCGTCGTCGACTTCACGACCCCCGACACCGCCCTCGCCAACGCCGAAGCCTGCCTGGCCGCGGGCGTGCACGTCGTCGTCGGCACGACCGGCTTCGATCTCGACGCGCTCAAGTCCGCCGCCGAGGCGTCGCAGGCCAACTGCTTCGTCGCGCCCAACTTCGCGATCGGCGCCGTGCTGCTGATGGAGATCTCGCAGACGATCGCCCGCCACATGCCCGAGTGCGAGATCGTCGAGCTGCACCACGACAAGAAGCTGGACGCTCCGTCCGGGACCGCCAAGCGCACTGCGGAGCTAATCGACGCTGCGGGCGGCAACGTCCACAAGCCGATCCACTCGGTCCGCCTGCCGGGCCTGGTCGCCCACCAGGAGGTCGTCTTCGGCGGCGAGGGCCAGACCCTCTGCATCCGCCACGACTCGATCGACCGCCGTTCCTTCATGCCCGGCGTGCTGTTGGCCGTGCGCAAGGTGGGGGGGTTGCCCGACCGCTTCACGGTCGGGCTCGAGAAGCTGCTGTAGATCCCGCTTCGGCCCGCGCAAAAAGGGCGCGGCCGAAGCCGCGCCCTTTTCGATACACGGATCTAGCTCCTAGGCATCGCTTTCCCAGGTGAGCAAGAACGCGCAATCGGCGCCGAACACCTTCACGCCAACGTCGGCGTGGCCCCGCAGCAGCAGGGAGCCGTCCGGGCTCGCGGCCGACCACTCGTCGTAGTAGCCGTAGGTGCCATACCAGTAGGGAGAGTCGTCGGCCAACAAATCACTTGCGATTCCTTCGTCACCGGGGTCGAAATCGGCTTCGGCGAAGTAGGTTTCGTCGGAGGTGAAGAAGGAGCCGGGCTGAGACGTCGTTGCCTTCACGATCGCTTCGTATTCGCCGCCGCCGAGGTCGTTGCAGACGCCAGTGAACGAGAAGGGACCGTTCGAGGCAAGCTGGACCTGCTGACCGACGCTCGCCTTCTTCAGGCCGCTGGTGAAGTAGCGGCTGAAGTTCGTCGCGTTGGTCGCGTTCGTGGCGTTGGTGGCGTTCGGAACCGTGCCGAGCGTTCCCTCGTTGATCTTGGCCCCGGTTACGGCGTTCTTCTTGATCTTCGCCGTGGTGACCGCGTTCTTCTTGATCTTGCCGGTGGTGATCGCGTTCGCCTTGATTTCGTTGCTGCCGATCTTCTTCGCCGCATAGGCGCTGCCGCCGAGCGCGACGAAGAGAGCGATAACGGAGATCACAAGGGCTGGTGAGGGTCGCTTGGACCCGATCTTTGGCATTCGTTCTCCTTTAGGGGTTGCCGTAAAAAGCCGGACTTCGACGTCCGGCAGGCGCACATCCTAGAAACGGCGTCGGAAGCTGAAAATCTGCGCGGGCGCAGGATGATCTAGGCTGCGCACATGGCCTCAATACAAGGAGTGATCACGGCGATGGCGACGCCGTTCGACGCCAACGGCGCAGTCGACGAGGCAGCGGCACTGAAGCTCGCCACCTACCTGCTCGAGCACGGCTCGCATGGACTGGTCATCTCCGGCTCCACCGGTGAGGCGCCGACGCTGACCGACGAGGAGGCGTTGCTCCTGGTCCGCGCGATCCGCAAGGAGGTCGGCGAGGATGTCCTGCTCATCTGCGGCACTGGCACCAACTACACACAGCACTCGGTTGAGCTGACACGGGGCGCGGTTGAGGCGGGCGCCGACGCGGCTCTGATCGTCACCCCCTACTACAACAAGCCCAATCCGGCCGGGATTCTCGCTCACTTCGAGTCGATCGCCGCCGCCGTCCCCGGCTTCCCCCTGATCGCCTACAACATCCCCTCGCGGGTCGTGGTCAACGTGCCTCCTGAGCTGCTTGCCGAACTGGCCAAGATCGACAACGTGGTGGCGGTCAAGCAGGCCAACAACGACGAGCTGCAGCCGATCGAGGGGCTCGAGATCCTCGCCGGTAACGACGACATCTTTCTCAAGACGCTTGAAATCGGTGGGGCGGGTGGGATCTGCGTCGCCTCGCACCTGGTCGGCCCGCAGATGCGCGAGATGTGGGACGCGGCTCAGGCCGGAGATCTCGAGCGGGCGCGTGAGATCGACTCCGGCCTGCGCGAGGTCTACGCGGCGATGGGTGTGACGACCAACCCGATCCCGGTCAAGGCGGCGCTGGCGATGCTCGGCCTGATCCCGGCGGACACCCTGCGACTTCCCCTGGTCCCGGCGAACACCGAGCAGCGCACCGCTGTACGCGCCGCCCTGGAGAGCGTCGGCCTCACCCCGGTGAACTCCTAGTGCCCGACCGCAAGCTCCGCGTGCTGCCGCTCGGGGGACTGGGCGAGATCGGCAAGAACATGACCGTGGTCGAGTACGACGGACGCATCGTCGTCGTCGACACCGGCCTGATGTTCCCGACCGCCGAGATGCTCGGGATCGACCTGGTCCTGCCCGACTTCTCCTATCTGCGTGAGCGTGTGGACGACATCGAGGCGATCGTCCTCACCCATGGGCACGAGGACCACGTCGGCGCCCTGCCCTACGTGCTGCGCGAGCTCGGCTCGCCTCCGGTGATCTACAGCGGCCTGCTGACGATCGGCATGGTCCGTTCCAAGCTCGACGAGCACAAGCTCGGCGACGCGCCGCTGCAGGATCTGCCGGCGGGGGAGAAGGTAAAGGCCGGGCCCTTCGAGCTGGAGCTGATCCACCTCTCGCACTCGATTCCCGACGCCCGCGGCGTCCTGCTTACGACCGAGCTCGGCTCGGTGCTGATGACCGGCGACTACAAGTTCGACCAGACACCGGTCGACGGCCGCCCAGCCGACATCTCCCGGCTCGCCGAGATCGGCAGCGACGGGCTGTTGCTGCTCTGCGGCGACTCCACCAATGCCGACCGGCCCGGGATCGCGCCCTCGGAGTCGAGCGTCGGGCCTGCCCTGCTGGAGACCTTCTCCGGCTGCGAGGGGCGGATCATCGTCACCTCCTTCGCCTCCAACATCCACCGCGTCCAGCAGGTGATCGACGCCGCGGTGAAGCTCGACCGCCGGGTGGCGCTGGTCGGCCGCTCGATGCGCAAGAACTTCAACATCGCCTCGAACCTGGGCATCGCCGAGGCGCCGAAGGGCCTCTTCATCCAGCCTCGCGAGATCGAGAACTTCCCCGACGAGAAGGTCGTCGTGATCTCGACCGGGAGCCAGGGCGAGCCGCTCTCGGCGCTGCGGCGCATGGCCAACAACGACCACCGTGACGTGGAGCTGCACTCCGGCGACACGGTTGTCTTCTCGGCCACGCCGGTTCCCGGGAACGAGCGTGCGGTCAACGAGACGATCGACCGCATCTACGAGATCGGCGCCACCGTGGTCACTGCCAAGAGCGCGCCGATCCACGCCTCCGGCCACGGCTGGCAGGAGGAGCTGAAGCTGATGATCAACCTGACCAAGCCGCGCTACGTGCTGCCCGTGCACGGCGACTACCAGCGCCTCCGCCTGCACGCCGAGCTTGCCGAATCGGTGGGAGTCGAGCCCGAGCGCATCTTCCAGGGTCGTAACGGCCTGCCTCTCGAGATCGACGAGGACGGTGCCCGCTTCGGCGAGGACATCCACACAGGTGTGATCTACGTCGACGGGGTCAACGTCGGCGAGCCCGACGACGTCGCCCTGCGCGACCGGCGGGAGATCTCGGCCGACGGGATCTTCATCGTCGTCGCGACCATCTCCTCCGAGGACGGCCATGTGATCGCCGATCCGGAAGTGCTCTTCCGCGGCGTCGCCTTCCTCGACGAAGCTGACGCCCTCGTCGACGAGCTGAAGGACGTGGTCGAGGACTCGCTCGAGGACGCTGCTTCGGCGGGAACCCGCGAGCTGCACCTGGTCCAGGAAGACCTGCACGACGCGGTTGCCGGCCTGGTCTACAACAAGCTGAAGCGGCGGCCGATGATCATCCCCGTGGTCGTCGAGGTCTGAGGCACTCTTTGACGGGCGGGTCCTGTCGCCGCAGGGGACCCACCACCCCCTCCGGTCGCTAAAGCGTCCTCGGGGGCGGTTCCCCCTACAGCGCCACCCGCGCGAGAGGCGGTGACCTCTCGCGCGGGAAGCTGCGGGCAGGAGAGAGCCCGCTCGATGCGATCCGCCGAAGGACGCTGAGACTCGGGACGCCCTGGGGCGGAGGGCTTGTAAATCTTTGGCCCGCCGAAGACTGTTGGGGAGAGCTTCGGCGGGCCTGTGTGTCTCGTCCAGAACCGAATTTAGGTCGGTGGGGTAAAGCGGGGCTTAAGCCGGGGTAACTGTTTGCTCAGACTTGGCGAGCGGGAGGCGGACGCGGAAGAGGGCGCCGCCCATCTCCGACTCCGCGACCTCGACCGAGCCCCCGTGCGAGACGGCCACGGCGGCGACGATTGCCAGGCCGAGCCCGCTTCCCGCGCCGACGGCGGTGTCGGCCGGGCCCTCGCCGCGGACGAAGCGATCGAAGATCTGCTCGCGCAGCTCGGCTGGGACGCCCGGACCGTCGTCGGAGACCTCGACCACGGCGTCGCCGTCGGCGGCGCGCAGACGCAGCTCGATCCTGCTCCCCGCCGGCGTGTGCCGGGCGGCGTTGTCGAGCAGGTTGAGAACCATCCGGTGCAGCTCGTCCGGGTTGCCCTCGACCGCCAGCGGGACGCCGTTGTCGACGGCCAGGTCGTGATCCGTCAGCGTCGGGGCGACCTCGACAGCCGCGCTGCCGGCGACCCCGGCCAGGTCGCAGGGCCGGTGCTGGCCGACCCGGCCGGCATCGGCACGGGCGAGCAGCAAGAGGTCGGAGACGAGCCGGCTCATCCGCCGCGAGGAGCGCAGCGCCGAGTCGACCATCGCCCGCTCCTCGCCGTCGCGTGGCTCACGCAGTGAGGCCTCGAGCAGTTCGAGGTTGGCCAGGACGCTGGTCAGGGGCGTGCGCAGCTCGTGCGACGCGTCGGCGACGAACTCGCGCTGCTTCTTCATCGCCGCTTCGCGCTCGCTGCGGGCCGCGTCGAGGGAGCGCAGCATCTGCTCCAGGGTCCGGGCCAGCTCGCCCACCTCGTCGTCGACCTGGGGGTCCGGCATGTGGGGGGAGGGGTCGCCGGTGTCGGCGACCTCGCGGGCGGTCGCCGTCAGGGCCGAGATCGGTCGCATCGCGCGCGCGGCGATGGCCACGCCGGCGAGACTGGCGAGGAGCGTGCCACCGATGATCCCGGCGGCGACGAAGAGCCAGAGGCGGTCGACCGTCGAGTCGACGTGGGCCAGGCTGCGGCCGTACTGCACGTAGCCGGTGACGAGGCCGGTGGTGCCCGTGATCTGGGCGGTGGCCACGCGCATCTGCCCGTGGTTGGAGAGGCCGGGGGAGAGGACCCCCATGTCGACGGCGTCGCTGCTCTCTTCCACCAGATTGCCGTTGAGGTCGAAGACCCTGGCGCTGGCGCCGTCGGGGCGCACGAAGTCGTCGAGGCGCGGGCCCCGCTTGAAGGAGACCCTGCCGACCGGTGTGTAGACGATGCGAAATTCCCCGGCCAGGGCCTGCGCGGCGTCGCTCACCTCGCGGTTGAAGTCGTCGCGGACGCGGCTCGTCGTCATCTGGCCGATCACCGCGCCGAAGACGAGCAGGATCACCAGGGTCAGTCCGGCGGAGACACCGGCGAGGCGCCACCGGACCGGCCAGGTGCCGGGCTTGCGCAGGAGCCCCCTCATCTACCCCTTCAGCACGTAGCCGGCGCCGCGCTTGGTGTGCAGCAGCCGCGACTCGCCGCCCGCCTCGAGCTTGCGCCGCAGGTTGGAGACGAAGACATCGATCGTGTTCGTGGCGGCGGTCGGGTCGTAGCCCCAGACGTCGTCGAGCAGGCGCTCGCGCGAGACGACGAGTCGCTCGTTTCGCATCAGGTACTCGAGCAGCTCGAACTCCCGGTTGGTCAGCTCCAGCTCGCGCTCGCCGCGCCTGACTTCGCGCGTGTCGGGGTTGAGCGTGAGGTCCTCGACGGCGATCGAGGCCGACCCCCGCGGGGGTCGGCGCCGCAGCAGCGCCCTGATGCGGGCCAGCAGCTCCTGGCGCTCGAAGGGCTTGACGAGGTAGTCGTCGGCACCGCTGTCGAGGCCGTCCACGCGGTCCTCGGTCTCCGCCCGGGCGGTCAGCATCAGGATCGGCACGTCGCCGTCGGCCCGCAAGCGGCGGCAGACCTCGATTCCGTCGAGGCGGGGGAGCCCGAGGTCGAGGACGACCAGGTCGGGAGCGAATCCGGAGGCGACGTCCAGCGCGTCGACGCCATCGGCGGAGGTCCTGACCTCGTAGCCCTCCTGGCGCAGCGAGCGGCGCAGAACGTCGGCGATGTCGGCGTCGTCCTCCACGACCAGGACGCGGGCGGTGGCGGTCTCGGTGTCGTTGGCAAGCATCGCTCACCGATGTTAGCCCGGTATTGGCCGGGTTCTGTGGGGATTTATCTCGAATTTAGCCCCGGCAGGGGAGGAGCAGCCCACGTCGAAGCGGGCAGTCATGTTCGTGCGCAAGAAAAAGACCGCTGCCCGCCGGAAACCGAGAGCCAAAGCGAAAGCTTCGAAGCCGGGACTGCATTTGCCGCGGGCTTTGGAGCAGCGGCACCTGGACTTGATCGGGCTGGCGCTGATCGCCGCTGGTGTTTATCTGAGCTTCGTGCTCTTTTTGGGCTGGGATGGCGGGAAGGTCGGGTATGGGGTCGAGACCGGGCTGAGCTATCTGGTGGGGAACGTGGGAGCTCGGATCGCGACGGTCTCGATGCTGGTCGTTGGTGGGTTGCTCGTTACCGGCACTTCGATCTCGACGCTGTTCCGGGGAATCGGGCGAGGGTTGCGGGCCGTGTTCTTGGGGAGCCGTGGAGTGGCCGACACCGTCGCCAGGACCCGGGATGCCCGGCGTGAGGCCAGGGCCGATGCATTCGAGACGCAGGTGGGGCCGACCGACGTGATGAGCGCCTACCCGGACGAGGATGAAATGGAGCCGACGGTCGCGCTCGTGGAGGAGGCAGAGGAAGCCGTCGAGGAGCCCGTAACCCAGAACTTCGACCAGGAGCTGGCCGAGATCGAGGCCGAGGAAGAGGCCACGGTCGCCGATCCGATCCCGGAGCCGGAGCAGGTATCGCTGACGCCACAGGGCAACAAGCGGGGGGTGACGATCTCGGAGGGGATCGACTATCGCCCGCCCCCGGCCAAGGCGCTGGAGCAGGGGAAGGGCGACAAGGGCGTGGATCCGCGCGACCACGAGCTGATCGGACGCAAGCTGGTCGAGACCCTTGGGCACTTCGGCGTCGAGGCGAAGATCGTCGGCATCGTCAGCGGTCCGCACGTCTCACGCTACGAACTTCGCCTCGCCCCCGGCACCAAGGTGAAGAAAGTGACCGAGCTCTCAAACGACCTTGCCTACGCGCTCGCCTCCACCGACATTCGCATCCTGGCGCCGATTCCCGGCAAGCAGGCGGTTGGGGTCGAGGTGCCGAACACGCGCCGCCGCATCGTTCGTCTCGGCGACATCTACGCCGGTCGGCCGGAGAAGACCTCGCCGCTCGTCGCCTGGCTGGGCAAGGGGATCGACGGCAACGCGGTCTGGACCGACCTGGCGAAGATGCCGCATGTGCTCGTCGCCGGCACGACCGGCTCGGGCAAGTCCGGCTGCGTCAACGCGATCCTCTCCTCGATCCTGATGCAGGCCTCGCCCAACGACGTGCGGCTCGTCCTGGTCGACCCCAAGCAGGTCGAGCTCAACCACTACGAGAACGTGCCCCACCTGCTGACGCCGGTGGTCACCTCGCCGCGCCTCGCGGCCAACGTGCTGGCCAACCTGATCGGCGAGATGGAGAGCCGCTACGGGATCATGGGTCAGGCTCGCTGTCGCAACCTCGCCGAGCTCAACCGCGCTCGCGCCAAGGCCGGGGAGGCGCCGCTACCGCACATCCTCTGCGTGATCGACGAGCTCGCGGACCTGATGATGGTCTCGCCGGCCGAGGTCGAGGACTCGATCATCCGGCTCGCGCAGAAGTCTCGTGCCACGGGCATCCACCTGGTGCTTGCCACCCAGCGCCCGTCCACGGACATCATCACCGGCACGATCAAGGTCAACATCCCGGCTCGCATCGCCTTCGCGGTCTCCTCGCAGACCGACTCGCGGGTGATCCTCGACCAGGGCGGGGCGGAGGCCCTGCTCGGTCAGGGCGACATGCTCTTCCGCGGTGCCGGGACGTCGAAGCTGCAGCGGATCCAGGGCGCCTTCGTCACCGAGGAGGAGACCGCCCGGATCACCGAGCACTGGGCCAAGCAGGGCGAACCCGAATTCGAGGAGGAGCTCCTCGAGGTGCACGAGGAGAAGGGGGTCGAAGCCGAGGGCGACTACGACCCCGACAGCGACGACCTGCTCGACGAGGCGATCCGCGTCGTGGTCGAGACCGAGACCGCCTCGGTCTCGATGATCCAGCGCCGCCTGCGTGTCGGATACACCCGCGCCGGTCGCCTGATCGACATGCTCGAGCGCCGCGGCGTCATCTCCGGCTACGAAGGCTCCAAGCCGCGGCAGGTTCTGGTCACCCGAGCTGACCTGGCGCGCCTCACCGGCGCTTCGGCCGATCTGTCCGAGTCCGAGCCGTCGGGCGCTCTGCCCGAGTAGGCGCGGTAGGACAATGGGAGGATGGAACGCCGCATAGGCGCAATCCTCCGCGAGGCGCGCATGCGCCGTGGGATCGAGCTCTCCGAGGTCGAGGCGGTAACCAGGATCCGTCCCGGGTACCTGCGGGCGATCGAGAGCGAAGACTGGGAGGCACTCCCCGGCGGTGTCTACGCGCGCGGCTTCATCCGCACCTACGCGACGTTCCTGGGCCTGGACGGAGACCGCCTCGCGGCCGAGTACCGCGAGAGCGTCGAAGGCGGGTCGGGTGCCGGGCACGACTTGGTCCCGAATGCCGTCCGGTCCTCTCCGGACCCGGGGCACAGGGCGACCACCCGATTCGGCTGGGTCGCGGTGGCAGGCGTGGTCCTCCTCGGCGCGATCGCGATCGTCGCCCTGCCTGACGGCCATGACGGTGACGAAGTCGTCCGGCCGCCGGTCGAGGACCGCCCCGCCGCCGCGGCGGGGGAGAGCGGGCCGGTGCTACCGCGGCCGCGCACGATGCCGGTCTCGGTCAGCCTCGTCGCCGGCGCTGAAGTCTGGATCTGTCTCCTCGACGGCGGGGGGCGACCCCTGGTCGAGGGCGAGATCCTCGAAGCGGGAGCCGAGGCGGGCCCCTTCCGGTCCGGTAGCTTCACCGTCTCCTTCGGTAACGGAGAGGTATCGATGCTCGTAGACGGCAAGGAAGCGGAGATCCCGGCAACGTCCAGCCCGATCGGGTACTCGATCGACGCCGAGGGCGAGCTGTCCCAGCTCTCCGAAACAGAGCGGCCGACCTGCGTATGACCGAGGTCCGCGCGGGAATAGTGGTGACCGGGACCGAGGTCCTGACCGGGCGGATCGCCGACCGCAACGGGCCCTGGGTCTCCGAGCGCCTGGCGGAACTGGGCGTCGAGGTTGCCCACATCCTCGTCGTCGGCGACCGACCCGAAGACCTCGAGGCCACCCTTCGCTTCATGGCCGGGGAGGGCATGGACCTGATCGTCACCTCCGGCGGGCTGGGGCCGACCGCGGACGACCTGACGGCGGAGGTGGTGGCGAGCTTCGTCGGTCGCGAGCTCGTCCTCGACGAGGAGGTCGAGGAGAAGATCGCGGCGATCCTGCGCGGCTTCGCGCGCCGGTTCAACTTCGATCCCGAGGCGGTGCGCGAGGCCAACCGCAAGCAGGCGATGATCCCCGTCGGGTCCATCGCGCTGGATCCGGTGGGCACGGCACCCGGCATCGTCGTCCCGGCGGACGGGCGCGTCGTCGTCGTCCTGCCCGGCCCGCCCCGTGAGCTGCAGCCGATGTGGCCCGCGGCTCTGTCGGCGGAGCCGGTCCGGGAGCTGCTCGAGCGTGCCACGCCGCTGCACGGATACACGCTGAGGATGTTCGGCATCCCGGAGTCCGAGATCGCCAAGAGCCTGCGCGAGATGGAGAATGCCGGGATCGCCCTTCCCGAGGTCGAGATCACGACCTGCCTGCGCCGCGGCGAGATCGAGATCGACGTCCGCTACCGCGACGAGGCATCGGACATCGCCGAGAACGTGCGCACCGCTCTCGCCGCGCGCCACGAGCGCCACCTCTTCAGCCTCGATGGCGAGACGATCGACACCCAGGTGGCGAGCCTGCTGGAGGGGCACCGTCTCGGTCTCGCGGAGTCGTGCAGCGGAGGACTGCTGGCGGCGCGGATCACCGACCTGCCGGGGGCCTCGGACTACATGGCCGGGGGCGTCGTCTCCTACTCCAACGAGGCGAAGGCCGACCTCCTGGGAGTGGATCCCGGGCTGATCGAGGCGGAGGGCGCCGTCTCGCCGGAGGTGGCGGAGGCGATGGCCCTGGGTGCGCTGGGGCGCTTCGGAGCCGACGTGGCGGTCTCGATCACCGGCATCGCCGGCCCGGACGGCGGCAGCGAGCGCAAGCCGGTCGGCTACGTCTGCTTCAACGCCCGCCTCGCCGACGGCACGGCGATCGCCCGCGACCCCGTCATTCCCGGCGGGCGGGCCGACATCCGCGAGCGCTCCGCCCTAGTGGGGATGCACCTGCTTCGCATCCTGCTCAGCGGCGACGAAGCGCCGCTGTAGACAGGCGTCTGTCCAATCGCTATTGTCGAATCAGTACTCAAATAGTTTTATTTGGGTATGCGTCGAATGGACATGATCCGCCGATACCTCCCACCGATCATCGCCCTCGGCGCAACGCTCCTCGCCCTGCACCCTGCGGTAGCCGCCGCAGACGCACCGAGCGGTGAATTCACCCACGCAGTGGCAAGCGTGGACCTGACATCGGGCGGCATTGCGGGCGCGGCAAGCTGGGACCACTGCGAATGGGAAGGCGGGGAAACCTCCTGCACCTGGCTCCCGTACGTCACGGTGGGTCCGGGCACCAACGAAGCCGAATGTTCCTTGACCGATCGACATTTGGGTCAGTTGGGCGAGGGGGTCGCTCTCGTATGGGAAGGCGCAGGGAGCACTGTCCCCGAAGAATCCGTGACCTTCGATATCGCGGGCTTCCCAATCCCGGATCAAACGGCGCAGCTGGCCTGCCTATCGATGGTCGAAGTCGTCTACGAACCGTTCCCCTGTTTACCCGGCATAGGCTGTCTTCCCTTCCAGGTCATAGGTTTCACCACGCGCTACTGGGAGCTCGACGCCATATTCCTCAAAGCGGAGACGAGCGAACCGACCGGAACGCCGCCAGCGACGCTGCCGGCAGCGTCGCTGGCCCCTCCTCAGGGCTCATCTTCGAGTCAAGCGACAAAAGCACGGCGGTGCCCCAAGGGCAAGAGACGCGTCATCCGGAAGGGGAAGGCAGTCTGCCGCCATCGGGGTCGGCATCGCAATCGCGCATCGCACAATTGACGCTTCTCTGACGCTCTAGCGTTGTTCCGTGCGTCGCCGCCCCTTAGCGTTGGCCGGGATGGCGAAGGAGAGACTGAAGAGCTCTCGGGCGCGGCTGTTCGTGGCACTGGATCTGCCCGGCGCGCTGCGGGATGGAATCGTGGCCTGGGGGCGGCGGGAGTTGACCGATCCCGCGCTGCGCGTGGTGCTGCCCGAGTCCCTTCACATCACCCTCGCCTTCCTCGGCTACATGCCGGAGAAAGATATCGAGCGCCTGACCGGGATCGTCGAGGGCCTGGACGGCCCGGCGCCTACGGTCGAGTTTGGCGACCCCGTGGCCAAGCCTTCCCGCAAGCGGCCGCGCCTGCTCGCCCTGCCGGCAAGCTCGCCGGGTGCCGTGGAGCTGCAGGCAGAGCTAGAGCGCAGGCTCGTCGCCGCGCGGCTCTACGAGCCCGAGAACCGCCCTTTCTGGCCCCACGTCACGGTCGCCAGGGTCAAGTCCGAGGGCCGCGGAACGAAGCGACCTCGCCGAGTCGAGAAGGCGCCTGGGAGGCTGCCGAAAGACCTCTTGCAGCCCACGAATCTCGTCCGAACCACGCTCTACCGTTCTGAAATCCAGCCGCAGGGTGCGCGATATACCCCGCTGGCGCAAGTCGAGCTGTCCGAAGACGGGCGGCAGTGAGGTGAAGAAAGAAATGGCAGACAAGAAAGCGGCTCTGAAAGACGCCTCGGCGAAGGACGCCAAGGCCAAGGACGCGGCCCTCGAGGCCGCTGTGACCCAGATCGAGCGCGACTTCGGACAGGGCGCGCTGATGCGGCTCGGCGCCGACAGCGCCCTGCCGATCGAAGCGATCCCGACGGGCGCTCTGGCGCTCGATCTCGCGCTCGGAATCGGCGGGGTGCCGCGAGGGCGGATCGTCGAGATCTTCGGCCCCGAGTCCTCGGGCAAGACGACGCTGATCTACCACATCATCGCCGAGGCCCAGGCGAAGGGTGGGGTCTGCGTCTTCATCGACACCGAGCACGCGATGGACCCCGTCTACGCGCGGGCGATCGGCGTCGATACCGACGAGCTGCTCGTCTCCCAGCCCGACTACGGCGAGCAGGCGCTGCAGATCGCCGACCGCCTGATCGCCTCTGCCGCCGTCGACGTGGTGGCGATCGACTCCGTCGCGGCGCTGACGCCGAAAGCCGAGCTGGACGGCCAGATCGGCGACACGACCGTGGGCCTGCAGGCACGCCTGATGTCGCAGGCGATGCGCAAACTGGCGGGCAACCTCAACCGCACAAACACCGTCTGCGTCTTCACCAACCAAATCCGCGAAAAGGTCGGGGTCCAGTTCGGCTCGCCAGAGACCCAGCCGGGCGGCCGGGCGCTGAAGTTCTACTCCTCCCAGCGGCTCGACATCCGCCGCATCGAGACGCTCAAGGACGGCACCGAGGCCGTCGGCAACCGGGTGCGGGTCAAAGTCGTCAAGAACAAGTGCGCGGCGCCGTTCCGCCAGGCCGAGTTCGAGATCGAGTACGGCCAGGGCATCTCGCGCGAAGGCGAGCTGCTCGACTTCGGCATCGAGCACGACATCGTGCGCAAGTCGGGCGCCTTCTTTTCCTACGGCGAGACCCGGCTCGGACAGGGGCGCAACAACGCCAAGCAGTACCTGGTCGAGAACCCCGAGGTCGCCGACGAGATCGAGGCCAAGATCCGCACCGCCCTCGGCATCGGAGACGAGGCTGCTCCGGCCGAGGCCACGACGCCTGCACCACCGGTCGCGGAGGCGCAGGCTGCCTGACGGCGCCCGTGCCCAGTCAATAGGATTCGCGCCGCCCGATGAGCAACGAAACCCTGTTCTACATATGCGGCAGCGTGCTGGCCGTCTCCGCAGTTCTGATTAGCTTCGCCGGCCTGCGGATCAAGAGCTTCCCCGGGAAACTGGGTCCGCTCGTCGTCCTCTGGTTTGTGGTCCTGATCGGCGGCGCCACCACCTTCGCGGTGCTCCACGCCCAGGACGAGGAAGAGGCCAAGGCCGCCGAGCTCACCAAGGCGAGCGAAGAGAATGAAGCAGAGGAGGCCGAGTCGGTCGACTCCGAAGCCGGGGGCGAAGAAGGCGGCGGAGAGGCAACCGAAGAGCCGGGAGCCGGGGCCGCTGGACCGGGGGGAACGTTGCAGTTGAAGGCTTCCCCGACCGAGATCGCCTACGACACCACCGAGCTGACCAGCAAGCCGGGCAAAGTGACGATCGACTTCGACAATCCGGCGCCGCTCGAACACGACGTCGCGATCGAAGACGAAGGCGAAAAGGAGCTGGCCGATTCCGAACTGATCGCCGAAAGCAAGACCTCGGTCAGCGTCGAGCTCGCTCCCGGCACTTACACCTTCTTCTGCACCGTGCCGGGACATCGTGAGGCCGGCATGGAAGGCACGCTCACCGTCAAGTAGGGCCGTTGGGGAGGGGCGGGTGACCCTTCGACCACCCCCGGCTTGGGT
>DATDAQ010000072.1:0-9168 GCA_036525295.1 Solirubrobacterales bacterium
GAAAACCCAGCAAGCGGAAGGGGCACCCCGCCCTCTCCCATCCCGTCTACGATCTGTCGGTGGAATCTCCCTTGGTGCTGGTAATGGCTGCCGGCGAGGGAACGCGCATGCGTTCCAGCCTGCCGAAGATGCTGCACCCGGTCTGTGGCCGCCCGATGGTCGCCTGGCCGATCGAAGCTGCGCGAGAGGCCACTGGCGCCGAGTGGATCGTCGCGATCGACTCGCCGAAGGCGAACAGCGTCCCGGGCCTGCCCGACAAGGTCCGCATCGTCACCCAGCCCGAGCCCGACGGCACGGGGGGTGCCGTGCGCGCGGCGCTGCCGCTGATCCGTGAGGCGAAGACCGTCCTCGTGCTCTCCGGCGACGTGCCGCTGATCTCCACCGCGACGATCTCCGGGCTGCTCGAGGCGCATACCGCTTCCGGCGCCGCGGCGACGATGCTGACGATCGAGCTCGACGACCCCGGCTCCTACGGCCGCGTCATCCGCGATGCCGGCGGCGGAGTCGAGCGCGTGGCCGAGGCGAAGACCGCGGGTGACGCCACGCCCGAGCAGCTGGCGATTCGCGAGATCAACGCCGGCACCTACGCCTTCGTCGCCGGCCCCCTCGCCGAGGCGCTCACCGGCCTCAAAAATGACAACGCCCAGGGCGAGTACTACCTGCCCGACGTCCTGCCCACCCTGCGCGGGGCGGGGCACTCGGTGGCCGCTCACCTGACCGAGGACCTGGCGGTGACCATGGGGATCAACAACCGCGCCGACCTCGCCGCGGTCGAGGCCGAGGCACGCCGCCGCATCCTTCGGGCCCACATGCTGGCCGGGGTCACCGTCGTCGATCCCGCCTCGACCTGGATCGACGCCGACGTCGAGATCGCGCCCGATGTCCGGATCGAGCCCGGCACCAGCCTGCGCGGCAAGACGACCGTCGGCTCGGGCTCCACCGTGGGGCCGGTCAGCACGCTGACGGACACGACGCTGGGCTCCGACGTCTCGGTGCCCCACTCCTTCCTGGTCCAGTGCGAGGTGGGCGACGGTGCCCAGGTCGGTCCCTTCGCCCATCTGCGTCCCGGCGCCGAGCTTGCCCAGAACGCCAAGGCCGGCAGCTTCGTCGAGGTCAAGAACTCGCGGATCGGCGAGGGCGCCAAGGTCCCCCACCTCGCCTACGTGGGAGACGCCGAGATCGGCGCCGGCAGCAACCTCGGCGCCGGCACGATCACCGCAAACTACGACGGTTTCCGCAAGAACCGGACTACGATCGGCGAGAACGCCCGCATCGGCGTTGACACGATGCTGATCGCGCCTGTAGAAGTCGGCGACGGCGCTTACACTGGCGCCGGAGCGGTGATCAAGAGCGATGTGCCCGAGGGCGCACTCGCCGTCAGCGAGAACGAGCAGCGAAACATCGAGGGCTACGCGGCCCGCAAGGCCGCGAAGATGCAGGAGGAGCAGACCCCGTGAGCACAATCGAGGAGCGACCCGAGACGGTGCCGGCCAGTGCCATCACCCACGACTACTCGAAGCGGCTGATGGTCTTCGGCGGGCGCAGCTCGATGGAGCTCGCCGCGAAGGTCGCCGGCAAGCTCAACCTCGACCTCGGCCAGGTGACGCTGAAGACCTTCGCCAACGGCGAGGTCTACTGCCGCTACGAGGAGTCGATTCGCGGGGCCGACGTCTTCCTGGTCCAGTCGACCAGCGCCAACGAGCAGTCGGAAATGACCCCGAACGACTCGCTGATCGAGCTGCTGACGATGATCGACGCCGCCCAGGGCGCCTCCGCCCACCGCATCATCGCGGTCATGCCCTGGTACGGCTATGCCCGCCAGGACAAGAAGTCAGCCCCGCGCGAGCCGATCTCCGCCCGCATCGTCGCCAAGTGCCTCGAGGGCGTCGGCGTCGACCGGGTGCTGACCATGGACCTCCACGCCGGCCAGGTGCAGGGCTTCTTCCATGTCCCGGTCGACCACATGACCGCGATGCCGATGCTGACCCAGTGGTTCGCCGACCAGTACCCGGCCGAGGACCTGGTGATCGTCTCCCCCGACGCCGGCCGGGTGAAGACGGCACGCAACTTCGCCCGCCGCATCGGCACCCACTGGGCGGTGATGGAGAAGGAGCGCCCCGCCCAGCAGGTGGCCGAGATCGGCTACGTGGTCGGCGACGTCAAAGGCAAGACCGCGGTCCTGGTCGACGACATGATCGACACCGCCGGGACGCTCTGCGCGGCGGCCCAGACCGTGCTCGACGAGGGCGCCGCCCGGGTGATCTCCTGCGCCACCCATGGCGTCTTCTCCGGCCCCGCCTACGAGCGGCTCGCCTTCGAGAATTCCGGCATCGAGAAGATCGTCGTCAGCGACACGATCCCGTTGCGGCCCGGGGCGCCGGACAACATCGCCGTGCTCTCCACCGCCGGCACCTTCGCCGACTCGATCCGCCGCATCTTCACCGACGACTCGGTCTCCGAGATCTTCGCCGGCGAGAACCAGCTGTTCTGATGCCCGACGGCCTGCGGCTGGTCGGCCACAAGGGCGCCGACCTGATCGCCCCCGGAAACACGGTCGAGAGCTTCCACGCCGCGGTCGAGGCGGGCGTCGACACGATCGAGCTCGACGTGCTCTGGCTGCGCGACGCCCACCTGCCGCTGGAGCAGCGGGCGCCGCTGGTGGTCGCCCACGACTGGCACGACGCCGAACGGCGCAGGCCGCTGACCCTGACCGAGGCGCTCGACGCCTTCCTCGAGCCGCCGCTGGACCGGGTCGAGATCGATATCGACATCAAGCTCCCCGGCCGCGAGGAGGAGATCGTGGATGCCCTGCAGGAGCGCGGCCTCATCGAGCGTTCCATGATCTCGACCATGGAGATGTACTCGCTGGGCCGGATCCGCGAGCTGAACCCGGCGCTGCGCCGCGGCTGGACCTACCCCAAGGTGACCAAGGACTGGACCTCGAAGCGCTGGGCCAGGGCACCGATGCTGGCGGCCCTGGTGGCGATGCGCCAGCGCCTCCCCGGCCTCGCCGCCGAGAAGCTGCCGAAGCTGGAAGTCGAGTCGATGTGGGTCTACCATCCCCTGGTCAGCCGCCGCCTCGCCCGCATCACCGAGATCGCCGGGGTGGAGCTGATCGCCTGGACCGTCGACGACCTCCCCCGCATGCGCAAGCTCACCGCCGCCGGCGTCACCGGCCTCGTCTCCAACGACCCGCGCCTCTTCGCGGACATCGCCGATGCGCGCTTTTAGGGCGATCGCGTGTTCGCTGCTGTTCGCGCTCCTCGGGGTCGCGCCCGCCTCCGCGTCGGTCGGAGAAGGCAGCACGAGGCTCAGGCTCGACGCCGATCTGTACGGGGCGCTCCGAGAGAGCGACGTGAAGGTCGAAGCGCTGAAGCCGGGGAAAGCGAAAGGCCGCACCGCCGTCCTGCCGGTCAGCAGCGGAATGCTCGGCGCCGCCGCTCGCTCCGGCTACCTCTTCAACGACGGTGGGATGAGATTCCGGACGGGGAGGCGCACCGCGACCCTGCGCTCGCTCACCCTCAACCTGACCGAGGAGTGGCTGAGCGCCAAGATCGGCGCCACGCAGATGAAGGTGGCGACCACGCACGGCCTCCGCACCGGTCGCGACGGCTTCGGCTCGATCATCGTGCTGAAGCGCCTGGCGCTGACGACGAGGGCGGCCAACGCGCTCAACCGGGCGCTGGGCCTGAACGGCGTATTCGCCCCCGGGGCCAAGCTGGCGGATCTCCGCACCGCGGTCCATCCCGATGAGCTCTCGATCGCCGCCGGTGCCTTCAAGCTCACTTTCGACGAAGCGTTCCGCACCAAGCTGCAGGCCCTGGATGTGGCGGTGCAGCCCTTTGAATCGACGGTCGTCGGTTCCACGCCCCTGAGCGTCTCGATCCCGATCATGCGCGGCTACCTCACCCCCGACCTGCAAACCGGTTTCTTCAGCACCGAAGCGGGCTTTCGGATGGTCCAGGGAGGTCCTCCGCCCGGGGTCGAAATGCCGCCGGACTCTGAGCTCGTCCTCGGCGGGACGGGCATCATCCTCGAATCGAAGAGCTTCCTGGGCTATCTGCTCGCCTGGCCCTCTCCATGCTCCGGCTCCGGCGCCTTTGCCACGCTCGACTTCGGCGGCGCCACGGCAACGGCGGACCCGGGGACGCGCACCATCGTCATGCCGACGGCCGTTGCGAGCCTGGGGCCGTCGATGGCGGACTGCCTCAACGAGAACTTCGCCAAACCGAAGGGGCCCCCTGTCTTCGAAGCGGGGGAGCGGGTTGGGATCTTCTCCTTCGAGCTGCAGCCCGCTTAGAGGGATCGATCGGCGCGAGCTCGCCCGGCGGCGACGCCCTACTCGTTGAGGTCGCGGCGGCGGATCAGGACGGTGCCGATCAGCCACAGGCCCAGCGACCAGGCGGCGAGGACGAAGCCGCCGGCGATCTGCCCGAGGCCCTCTTCGGTCGCTTCTGGCAGCCCGTGGAGCGAGCCGATCGCCTGTGCCGGGAAGTAGTCGCCGACGTTGCCCGGTAGTAGTTCCGGTAGCGGCGAGAGGATGAAGAAGAAGGCTAGGGCGGCGATGATCGCTCCCACCTGGTTGCGGACGATCGCGCCGACACCCAGCCCGAAGGCGCAGAGCAGGGCGAAGGAGACGACCACGCCGGCGTAGACGGAGACGATCTCTCCGGCCGGCGGCAGACTCCCTTCGCGTGAGGAGAAGAGGGGCAGCGCCAGGCCACCGTTGACCGCGACGAAGGCGAGGCCGGCGAGCAGGCCGACGGCGAGCATCGCGCCCAGCTTCGCAACCAGCACCGGGTAGCGCTGCGGCGAGGCGAGGAAGGTCGTGCTGGCGGTGCCGTGGCGGAACTCGGTGGTGATCGAGAGCACGCCGAGGACGAGCAGCATCACCATCAGCAGGCCGGTGCTGGTCTGGACTTCGCGGATCGGCCCGACGTCTTCCAGCGAGACCAGGCCGACGTAGAGGCCGGCGAAGAGCGCCTCGACCAGCAGGCCGATGCCGAGCATCGACCAGGTGGTGCGCACCGAGATCAGCTTGATCGCCTCCGATCGCAACAGCCTCATCCGGCGCTCTCCTCCCCCGTCAGCTCGAGGAAGCGCTCCTCCAGGCTCGACCGCAGCGGCGTCAGCTCGTGGATCGCGATGCCCAGCTCGAGGGCGAGCTCACCGATCGCCGCGCCGTTGGTGCCGCCGACGAGCAGGGCGGCATCGCCGTCGCGGGCGACGCCGGCGCCGCGGGCCGGCAGCGCCTCGGCGAGCCTCGCCGGATCCGAGCAGCGGACCCGCAGCTGGCTCGCCTCGCCGCTGGTGAACTCGTCGAGCGAGGCCTTGGCGACCAGCCTGCCGTCGCGGATCACGATCAGCTCGTCGGCGGTCTGGGCGACCTCGGAGAGCAGGTGGCTGGAGACCAGGACCGTGCGCCCTTCGGATGCCTGCGCGCGCAGCAGGTCGCGCAGCCAGCGCATCCCCTGCGGGTCGAGTCCGTTGGCCGGCTCGTCGAGGATCAAGATGCGCGGCTCGCCGAGCAGGGCCGCGGCCAGGGCCAGCCGTTGCCGCATCCCCAGCGAGTAACCCTTGACGCGGCGGTCGGCGGCGTCGCTCAACTCGACCATCGCCAGTACCTCCTCCACTCGAGAGCCGTCGATACCCGCCGCGGCCGCCAGGACCCGCAGGTGGTTGCGCCCGCTGCGGCCGGGGTGGAAGGCGGTCGCCTCGAGGGCGACGCCGACGACCCGCAGCGGGTCGGTCATCTGCGCGGGAGGCTGTCCTTCGACCAGCGCTTCTCCGGCGCTCGGCCGGATCAGGCCGAGCAGCGCCCGCATCGTCGTCGTCTTGCCCGCCCCGTTGGGGCCGAGGAAGCCGGTAACCCGCCCGGAGTCGACCGAGAAGGAGAGGTCGTCGACGGCGAGGGTCTTGCCGTAGCGCTTGCTGAGATGTCGGACTTCGAGTTCCGGCACCGATCAGACAGTGCCCGGCGTTGCCGTCGGTGGGGCGTTGCGGCCGCCGCGGGCCTTGACGGCGGAGTTGAGCTCCTCGACGGTGAAGCCGCCGACCGCCTCGCCGTCGAGGGCGAAGCGGTAGAGGGCGACGCCGAAGATGTTGCTCAGGGCGCTGGAGACGAGCATCGAGATCGCCAGGCCGATCACACCCAGCACCAGCAGCAGTGCGCCGGCGAAGCTGGCCGAGGCCCAGATCAGGAAGCCGGCGAAGATCAGCAGCGCCGAGGGCAGGACGCCGAGGAGGAAGACGGCGCCGCCGATAGCGATGTTGCCGGTCACCTGCGCGCCCCAGCGCGATTTGAAGAGACTGGCGGATCGCTTCAACGTCTGGAAGGGCCCGGTGCCCTCGAGCGCGATCACGGGCACGGCGAGGAAGGTGATCAGCGACCAGCCGATGGCGAGCACGCGGCCGACGATCTGACCAATGACACCCTGGTTCTCCAGCGCGCTGAGCGCGACGCCGAGCGTGGTCGAGACGGCTGCCCAGCCCGCGATCTGGGGGAGGCGACCGCGCGCCACGGCAAGCCCGTCGCCGACGGACGCCTGCTGGCCGCGGAAGATCATGTCGGCGGCGGCGGCGAGGCCGACGCTGAAGTAGGTGCCGATCATGGCGAGCAGGTAAAAGCCGATCACCGCCATGGCGCCGCCGAAGACCGCCTGGTCGTCATCGATCAGGTAGATGCCCGGCCCGACGACGACGAGCGCGCAGACGATGGTCGCCACGCCGCCGTAGAGCGGAAAGCGGAGCAGGGTGGGGTTCTCCCGCAGGAGCGCCCAGCTTTTCTTCGTCAGCTCCCAGCCGCGTTTGATCCTGCTCATCGCTGCTCCCCTTCCAAAGATCGCTCGACAATGGGCGTCTGCATCACGCCTCTTCCCTCGAAGTACTCCCACTCCTCCTCGCCCAGCTCGGTCGCCGGTGGGTCGGCGTAGATCCACTCGCGCATGATCCGGTGCCAGTTGCGCTTCGCGCGCAGCTGCCCGAGCACGGCGACGACGCCGATTTCCATCCGCCGCCCCATCAGCTCCTCGGCGGGGAGCGACTCCCGCCGCATCAGGTCGTAGTACTCGGAGCGGGGGTCGTTGGTCGACTCGATGATCTTCATCACCCGCCGCCCAGTGATCTCGATCTCGCGGTCCTCGACGAACCAGCCGCTGACCGCCATCGTGTGCTCCATCAGCCGTTCGGCGTCGAGCTTCGAGGGGTTCTTGACGAAGCCGAGCTCGTGGAACGCCTGCCGCAGCCGCTCGGGGTCGTTGTGGAAGGCGGCGTCGAGGGCGCGCTGCTCGAGCACGATCTGCTCGTGATCGAGCTTCTTGGTCATGCCGAAGTCGAGGAAGGCGACGCGCCCGTCGGCCATCAGCAGGTAGTTGCCCGGGTGGGGGTCGGCGTTGAAATGCTGCAGGTGGTAGATCGAGCCGAAGCTGCCGCGGAAGACGATCTCGCCGAAGCGGCTGCGCTCCTCGTCGGGCATCTCCTTGACCTGCTCGAACCCGACCCCCTCGACCAGCTCGGTGACCAGCACGCGGCGTCGGGAGAGGCGGGTGATCACTTCCGGCACGTAGATGAAGGGGTGCTCGCGGTAGGCGCGGGCGAAGCTGCGCTGGTTCTGCGCCTCGTACTCGTAGTCGAGCTCCTCCATCACCCGCTCGCGCAGCTCCTTGGCAATCTCCTTGGCGTCGAGCCCGGGGGCGAGGGCGCGGGCGAGGCGGACGATCGTGCCGGCGTTGCGCAGGTCGGCGTCGAGCGCCTCGGCGATCCCCGGGTACTGGATCTTCACCGCCACCGCACGCCCGTCCAGCAGTTCGGCCCGGTGCACCTGTCCGATCGAGGCGGCGGCGAATGCCTCCGGCTCGAACTCGGCGAACATCTCGGAGAGCGGCTCGCCCTCGTACTCCTCGTCCAGCACCTTCTCGACCTTCTCCCAGGGCATCGCCGGCGCGTCGGTCCGCAGCTTCGCCAGCTGCTCCTGGTAGATCTCGCGGTACTCGTCGGGGATGAACTCGGTGTCGATGAAGGAGGCGAACTGGCCGAGCTTCATCGCCGCGCCCTTCATCTGGCCCAGCGCGCCGACCATCTTCATCGCCGTCTCGATATGGCGCTGCTCCAGCCGCTCCTTGCCCTCCTCCTCCGAGCGGCCGACGTTTGTCGCCTTGGTGCCCGCGTAGCGGGCGCCCTGCATGCCGACCACCGAGCCCAGCTTGGCGGAGCGCCGCAGCCGCCCTTTGGGGATCTTGGAGTCCTCGGCCACGGGCAAAACGATGTCACAGGTTGCGCTCGCGCCCGTTTCTCTATCCTCTCCGGTCCGCATGGCACGTGGACGCGAAAAGCTCAAGGCAGCACCCCGAACCGAGTTCGGCTCCAGGATCTCCCGCCGCCTGCGGCGCGAGGGCCTCGTGCCGGGCGTCGTCTACAGCGGCGGCGCGGATGCCCGTGCCTTCCAGGTGGCCGAACGCGACGTCCGCAGCGTGCTGGGCGAAGGCGCCGCCCTCTTCGACCTCGAGATCGAGGGCGGCAAAGCCGTCCCGGTCGTGGTCAAGGAGCAGCAGCACCACCCTGTGCGCGGCAACCTCCAGCACATCGACCTGCAGGAGGTGCGTCTCGACGAGGCGATCCAGGCTGAGGTCGCGGTCGAGCTCGAGGGCGCCGAGGTCGCCCCCGGCGTCAAAGGCGGCGGCGTGCTCGAGCACGTCACCCGCGAGGTCACGGTCGAAGCGCTTCCCACCGAGATTCCCGACCAGCTCGTCGCCGACGTCTCGGCGATGGAGGTCAACGACACCCTTCAGCTCTCGGCCTTGGTCGTGCCCGAGGGCGTCACCCTCGTCGCCGACGATCCCGACGAGGTGACGATCGCCACCCTCTCTCCGCCCCGCGTCGAAGAAGTGGTCGAGCCCTCCGTCGAGGAGGAGGCCGAGCTGGTCGGCGAGGAGGGCGAGGCCCCTGCTGCCGAGGATGGCGGCGAGGGCGAGTCCGACTCGGGCGACTCCGGCGGGGAGTAACCCCTGTCGCTCTTTCGCCGCCGCCGCGATGCAGGCGAGGGCGAGCAGCACGGCGATCGCATCCTGATCGTCGGTCTCGGCAACCCCGGTGAGCGCTACGCGGCGACCCGGCACAACGTCGGCTTCGAGGTGGGAGCTGAGCTCTCGCGCCGCTGGGACCTGCCGCGGG
>DATDAQ010000073.1:0-3477 GCA_036525295.1 Solirubrobacterales bacterium
GCGCGGCTCCCGCCGCGCGTTTTGGGAGGGGGCTCTCACCCTCTCCCAACCCGCCGTTAGTCGACCTCAGTCCCTTCGATCAAGAAGGCGACCCGCACGTGAGCGCGATACTCGTCCAGGTTCTCGCCCCGAATCCCAGTCGACACGATGTCGACTGCCCGGATGTTGCGCAGCGTCCCCTGCGCCTGGGCCAAAGCCTGCTTCGCCGCGTCGTCGGTGGACGTCTTCGAGCTTCCGACCAACTCGATGATCTTCACGACAGCCATCTCACTCCTCCTTCTGGATCCTCGACAGTGCCCTTCGCGCTGACCCCTTCGAGCAGCGCCGCCCGCTGCCACGGGCCCACAGCCTCCTCCTGGCCGGCGGACTCCGGCGCCGTCTCGGCGACGAATCGCTCGACCGCCGCCGCGATCGCCGCGGCCTCATCGTCGCTTGGGGTCCGGGCCATGCCTGAAGCCTAGTCGAGACCCCAATTGGCACACTTTCGTGCGTAATTTGTTACATTACCTTAAGGTGAGTGATGTAACTTGACCCGCATGAAGCGACTGCAGATATCGATCGAGCCCGAGCTGGACGCGGCGGTTGAAAGACGCGCCGAAGAAGAGGGGCTCTCGAAGGCGGAGGTGATCAGGCGTTGCGTGCGGGAGGAGATACGACCATTGCCACCCATAGAGGAGGACCCGCTGTTCAAGATGTTCGGAACCGTGTCCAGCGATCCCAACGACACCCGGACGATCGACGAGGTCGTCTACGGCCCGTCGAATCCCGACCCCTGATCTTCGTCGACACATCGTTCCTGATCGCTGGCTTCGATACTCGCGATCCGCATCACGAGGAAGCCAAGCAGCTGACCCAGATTGTCTCGGGTCGGCGATTGGTCGCTACCAACCACATCCGCGGAGAGGGCTGGACGTGGTTTCGGCGCAAGCGCTGGCACGGTAAAGCCGTCGAGTTCCTTGATGCCCTCGCCCAGAGCAACAGCCACGTATACGTAGAGTTCGCTCCCCAAACGCTCGAAGACGAGGCCCTGCGCTGGCTGCGCCAGCATGACGAGCGCGAGTACTCCTTCGTCGACGCGACCAGCTTCGCCTACATGCGCGCCAGGGGAATCGAGGAGGCGCTCGCCTTCGACGGCGACTTCGCGGCCGCCGGGTTCACCGAACTCCGCCCGTAGCGCCAGCTCAGTTGTCGCGCGCCTCGGCCACTCGCCGGGCCGCGGCCGCACCCAGATAGGGCGTCAGCGCGAACTCGACCAGCTCGCCCAGCAATCCCTCGAGCTCCTCGGGCCGCCCGACCACGATGCGCTGGTAGACGACCCAGAAGATGCCGCCGACGATCGTCTCCTCCAGCGTCGCCGGCAGATGCTCGGCCGACTCCCGGGTGCGCCGGCCCAGCCGGAAGAAGGGCGCGACCGCGCGCACTGCCCGCTCGTAACGCTGGGCCGCTGCCGGCCCGGCGGCGAGCGATTCGACCACGAAGACGCGGGCTAGGGCCGACTCGCTCGCCACGTAGGCAAGGAAGGCGCCGACCCCGGCACGAACCTGATCAGCCCACTCGCGCGGGGCAACCCTGACGGCGTCGGCGACGTGCCTCATCGCTTCTTCGCCGGCCAGGTCGGAGGCGGCGAGGAAGCACTCCTCCTTGTTGGCGAAGTTGTCGTAGAAGGTGTTCCGGGCGACGCCGGCCCGCTTGACGATGCCGGCCACGGTCACGTCCCGGTAGCCGTGCTCGACGATCTCCTCGGCCAGCGCGTTGACGATCCGCGCGCGCTGGTGCTGAGCCACGAACTCGCTCGAGAGATGCTGCCTGGCCGGAGGCGTACCGACCGTGCTCACTGCCCGCGGCGTGCCACCGTTCGGCAGTGGCTGAAGGACCTCGGGCGTAGCTGCCGCTTCCTGGGCGTCCATAGGATGACATACAAACACGTTCTTACGCTCAGGTCAACATTCCTTATCCCGTCTTCAAGGGCCAGCGCTCGATATTCGTGACATTATGGCCGTCAAAAGAGGAATTTTGTGCCAGATTGGCTTGTCTTTACAGAGAATCACACGTACTATTCTTACCCACAGGAAATGAGAACTGCTGAGGACGCAGATATCGCCCGTCGTGAGCCCACGACGACGCTGAAAACCCCGTGGGGGGACGCCGGGACGCTGCGCGAGCGGAAGCTCCAACCCGGCCGCAGGCTTCCGGCCGAGGAGGTCGCGCGCAACCAGCGCGAACGCCTCTATGCGGCGATGGTCGCCGTGGTCGCCGAGAAGGGCTACGAGGCGACGCGCGTAGCCGACCTGCTCGAGCTGTCCGGGGTCTCACGCAGCGCCTTCTACGACCATTTCAAGGACAAGGAAGAGTGCCTTCTGGCAGCCCTCGAGGCATTCGTCGGCCCCGCGATCGATTCCATCGTCGGTGAGGGCGAGGACCATCCCCCTACCGAGGAGCGCGCTCGCGAGGCCTTCGAGGCCTTCGTCGGGCTAATCGTCGACCAGGCGGCGGCGGCGCGCATGTGCTTCGTCGAGATCTACGCGGCGGGTCCGCGGGCGGTGGAGGAGATCGACCGCACGACCGATGCCTTCCAGGGCTTCGTCGCGGCGACGCTCGGCCGGGTCCGGGGCGATGAGAGGATGCCGCCTGAGCTGGTGCGGGCGCTGATCGGCGGCGTGCGCAAGGTCATCCACACGCGGCTCTACCGCGGCGAAGAGGATGAGCTGGTCGAGCTGGTCCCGCAGATGTGGGACTGGGCCCTTGCCTACCCCCCTCCGCCCACCCCCCTCCGCCGCCCTCGCAACAAGCCGCCGGCAAACGCCGGCCCGGTACAGGGCTATGACCCGGCCGAGAGGATCCTGCGCGCGCTGGCATCGGTGGTCGCCGAGAAGGGCTATCCGTCAACGACGATCGGCGACGTGGCCGCCCGCGCCTCGATCTCTCTCTCGACCTTCTACGCCAACTTCGCCGACAAGGAGGAGGCGATTCTGGCCGCGGTCGACAGCGGCTCGGCGCAGATGCTTGCGACGACGCTGCCGGCCTTCCGGCGTGCGTCGGACTGGCCCCACCAGGTTCGCGGCGCCTTCGCCGGGATGTTCGCCTTCTGCGCGGCCGAGCCCGAGTACACGAGGCTGGGCGCGGTCGACGTCTACGCCGCCGGAAAACGAGCGCTGGAACAGCGCGACCAAGTGATGGAGGGCATGGAGGCGCTGCTCGTGCCCGGCTACCAGCTCAACCCCGGCGTCAGCCCGATCGCCGCCGAGGCGATCGGCGGCGCGATCTACTCGATGATCTACGACCAGGTGAAGCGTTCGGGGCCGGAGAGCATGCAGGAGATCGTCCCGCTCGCCACCTACGTGACCCTTGCCCCATTCGTCGGTGCCGACGAAGCGTGCGCGGTAGCTAACGGCGAAAAGCACTGACGGTTGGGGGGGCCGGCGGGGTGCCCCTCCCCAAAACGCTCGGCGGGAGCCTCGCTTGAGTGTTTTGGGGAGG
>DATDAQ010000074.1:0-3992 GCA_036525295.1 Solirubrobacterales bacterium
GGCGGGACGGGGGACTCCCGGCGGTCCCCCCGCCTGCAACGCTGGCCTTATTCCTTCAGGAACCCGGGGACGTCGATGTCGTCGTCGCTCACTCGCAGTTTGCGGATATCGGTGTCCTCGGCCGAGATCCGCGGTTTTGCCTCGTAGCGACGGCGCACCCGCTGCGGTGAGCGAGCCAGCAGCTCGAAGCCCTCGAACCCCGTGGCGATCACGGTGACGCGGACCTCGTCGCGCATCGACTGGTCGACGACGGAGCCGAAGATGATGTTGGCGTTGTCGTCAGCCTCGGCTTGGACCAGCTGAGCCGCCTCGTTGACCTCGAAGAGGCCGAGGTCCTCGGGGCCGGTGATGTTGAGCAGCATCCCCGTGGCGCCCTTGATCGACTCCTCGATCAGCGGCGAGGTGATCGCCGCCTTGGCGGCGTCGAGCGCACGAGCCTCGCCGGCGGCGGAGCCGACGCCCATCAGAGCCGAGCCGGCGTCGCGCATGATCGTGCGTACGTCGGCGAAGTCGAGGTTGATCAGGCCTGGGATCGTGATCAGGTCGGTGATGCCCTGCACGCCCTGGCGCAGGATGTCGTCGGCCTGGCGGAACGCCTCCAGCACGCTGGTGCGCCGCTCGACCGCCTGCAGCAGTTTCTCGTTCGGGACGATGATCAGGGTGTCGACGTTGTTGCGCAGCTTCTCGATCCCCTCGAGCGCCTGCTGCATACGTCGTTTGCCCTCGAACTCGAACGGCTTGGTGACCGCGCCGACCGTGAGAGCGCCGATCTCCTCCTTGGCGATCTCGGCGATGACCGGCGCCGAGCCGGTGCCGGTGCCGCCACCCTCGCCCGCGGTGACGAAGACCATGTCGGCGCCCTTCAGCGCCTCCTTGATCTCGTCGCGGCTCTCCGCCGCGGCGCCCGCGCCGACCTCGGGGTTGCCGCCGGCACCGAGGCCGCGCGTCAGCTCCTGGCCGATCGAGAGCTTGATGTCGGCGTCGCAGGCCTGCAGGGCCTGGGCATCCGTGTTGACGGCGACGAACTCGACGCCGCGAATGCCGGCGTCGACCATGCGACTAACGGCGTTGGTACCGCCGCCGCCAGCGCCGACGACCTTGATCACCGCGAGGTATGTGGATTCCATCTCCCGATTTCTCCAGCCACCGACTCTGGGTCGGCGTTTGAGTTGAGCCTTAGATTGAGTTGAGCCTTGATCCATCCGAAGCTACAGCGACGCTTAAGGGTTCAAGGGTTCGCCGTAACCGCGGAAATTGCGCTCAACGTAGGGCATTTCACGGGGTCTGTCAAACGACCGGGCGACATCCTGCACTGGGAATATCTCAAGGCTTACTTGAGGGTTGGGCATATCTAACCCTGTGGTCGAGGGTTTAGGGAATCGGCGGAAGCGCATGCCCAGAGCCGCCTGTCGCCACGTGGCCGGGCGCGTGCAGGTCTACATAATCGAGCGATTCGATCGAGGGGTCGGCAAGAACCGCGGCGGCCGCTCGCCACTTGCGAGCAGCCTGGGTCGCTTCGCCGAAGCGCAGTTCGATTCCCGAGTCGAGTTCGACGTCCACCCCACTTTCGCCGTAGTAGCTCCTCGCGACGTAAGGGCGCAGGGCCAGCGGGGCGGCCCCGAGGACGCGGGCCTGTTCGAGCATCGGCCCCTTCAGGCGCGGGCCTTCCGGAGGAACATCGAGCGGCAGACTGGGCAGCATGGACTCTTCTGGAACCGGAAACCAGGCAAGGATGGTGCCATCGGCGGCAACCGCCACGGCTTCGTCGGATTCGGCGCCGATCAGGGCAACCGGCTGACTCGAAACCAGCCGCGGCGCTACCGGCCCCTCTCCGAACAGGCGCTGCCAGATGAAAGCGACGACGATCACCATGAGGATCACGCCAGCCGTCCGGGACAGCCACCTCACAGCGCCCAGCCCTCAGGCCAGAGGGCCTCTCCGAGCACCTGCACCTCGGGCTCCAGCACCACGCCGAAGCGATCGTGGACGCGCCGGCGACCCTCCGCCATCAGCTCGAGCACCTCGGCAGTCGTCGCCTCGCCGGTGTTCTCGACGAAGTTGGCGTGCTTCTCGGAGAAGCGGGCGGCGCCGTGGCGAAGGCCCCGGCAGCCCGCCGCCTCGAGCAGCTGGCCGGCGCTGCGGCCTTCGGCCCGCTCGTCCTCGGGGTTCTTGAAGGTCGAGCCGAAGGTCTTGATCCCGGACGGTTGCGCCTCGCGGCGCTTCCCCCGCATCTCCTCCAGTCGCGCCTTGATCGAGGCGGGATCGTCGGGGTGCAGGTGGAACGAGACCTGCGCCACGACCTCGCCGGGGCCGAGGTTGGAGCTCCGGTAGGCAAAGCCGAGCTGCTCGGGGCGGCGCCGGTCGCTGCCCACCGCGGTGGCGACGTCGACCCACTCCAGCACCTCGGCGAGCTGGCCGCCGTAGGCGTTGGCGTTCATCTTCACCGCACCGCCCGCGGTGCCGGGGATATTGACCCCGAACTCGATCCCGGCAAGGCCCCAGCCCGCGGCCTTGGCCGAAGCCGAGGGCAGCCTGGCGCCGCCACCGCAAACCAGCCGCTCTCCCTCACGCTCGACCCCCGCCAGCTCCCCGTCGAGCTTGATCGCGAGCCCCCGGAACCCGTCGTCGGCGACAAGCAGGTTCGAGCCGGAGCCGATCGTCCCCAATACAAGATCGGCCTCGTGCGCCCAGGCGAGCAGCTCCGACAGCTCCCCCTCGGTCGTGGGGCGGGCGAACCAGTCGGCGGTCCCGCCGGTGCGCACGGTCGTCAGCCGGCCCAGGGGGAAATCGGGCTGAATGCCCCGCGGGAGCTTCATCCGTCTCCCCTCTCCACCAGCGCCTCGCCGAGCCGGAAGACATCACCGGCGCCGATCGTGACCAGCACCTGGTCCTCGATGCCGGCCGCCCTGTTGCGGTCCAGGAGCCCCGTCAGTGCGTCGTCCGACCCGGCGGGGTCGGGAAGCCAGCTCACCCTACGCCCCCCCATCCGGTCCGCGGCGGCCCTGGCCACGTCGAGGCCGCTGACTCCAGCCAGCTCCCCCACCGGCTCCTCCCGGGCCGGGTAGACATCGAGGACGACGGCCTCGTCGGCGAGGGCGAGCGCCGCGCCGAACTGCTCGGCGAAGGCCCTTGTGCGCGAGTAGAGGTGGGGCTGGAAGACGGCGATCAGGCGCTCGGGGCCCAACCCGCGCAGGGCGGACAGGGCCGCCCGCACCTCGGTCGGGTGGTGGGCGTAGTCGTCGTACACGCGAGTGCCGTCGCGTGCCCCCTTCAGCTCGAGGCGCCGGCGGACGCCCGGGAAGCCGGCGAGCGCCACCGCCGCGGGAGCGAGATCGAAGCCGGCCAGCTCCAGTGCCGCCAGCGCGGCGCGGGCGTTGAGGGCGTTGTGCCGGCCCGGAACCGCGAGGCCCAGCTCGGCCGGCCCCGGAGCGCCCGTTGCGAAGGACGTAACTCGCTTGCCCTCGGCCAGGTCGTCGAGACCCTCCTCGGCGGGGACGACGACCGCCTCGGCGGGGACGACGAATCGCCGGAACGCCTCGCGCAGCTCGGCGACCGAGCCCCAGCGGCTGTGGTGGTCCATCTCGACGTTGGTGACGACCGCTATCTCCGGGCGCAGCTCCAGGAAGCTGGCGTCGCTCTCGTCGGCCTCGGCCACCACCCACTCGCCGGCGCCCCAGCCCGCGTTCGTCGCGGCGGTGCTCTCGCCGAGCCCCGGAACCTCGCCGCCGACGAAGAAGGCCGGGTCGGCGCCGAGAGCCCGCAGCGCCCAGACCAGCATCGCGGTCGTGGTCGTCTTGCCGTGCGTCCCGGCGACCGCGATCAGGCGCTTCTCGGCGCAGAGCTGGGCGAGCAGGGCGCCGCGGTGGATCGGCTCGACCCCGCGCTCGCGGGCCAGCGCCAGCTCCGGGTTCTCGGCCCCGATCGCGCTGGAGACGACGACCTCGGCTCCCTCCGGCAGGTTGGCGGCATCATGGCCGACGACCGGATCGAGC
>DATDAQ010000075.1:0-9978 GCA_036525295.1 Solirubrobacterales bacterium
AGACACCCTGCGGGCGATCGCCAGCAGGACCGGGGTCTCGGTCGCGCGCATCGAAAGGCTCAACCCCGAGGTCGACCCGCAGATCCTGATCGCCGGCGAAACGCTGAAGCTGCGGTGATCCCCGGGCCTCGGCTCGGCCCGCGCGCGGGTGCGGGCCTGGCATGCCTGCTGGTGGCGCTTCTTCTGGCCATGCCGGCCGGGGCGCAGGCGCAGGGCCCTCCCGTCGACGCGCGAGCATGGGCCCTGATCGACGCCCGCAGCGGCGACGTGCTCGTCTCCCACGCCGGCGACCGGCGACTGCCGATCGCCAGCACGACCAAGCTGATGACCGCCTACGTGGCGCTGCGCGAGCTGCCGCTGGACCGCGTCGTGCGGGCCGCGCCCTACGACGCGATCTACGGCGAGTCGCTGCTCGAACTCAGGCCCGGCGAGCGGGTCAGCGTGCGCGACCTTCTTTACGGCCTGATCCTGCGCAGCGGCAACGACGCCGCCTACGACCTCGCCCTCGCCGCCGCCGGCTCGGAAGCTCGTTTCGTCGCCGAGATGAACCGCTATGCCGCGGCGCTGGGCCTGGCGGACACGCACTACGCGAATCCGATCGGGCTCGACGAGGAGGGCAACTACTCCAGCGCCCGCGACCTGGCGACGCTGACCCGGAGGCTCCTGCGCGATCCTGCCTTCGCCCGGATCGCCGCTGCCCGCAGCGCCAGGTTGCGCAGTCTGCGCCCGCCGCGCACGGTCGACACCCTCAACGACCTGCTCTACCGGGCGACCTGGACCACGGGGGTGAAGACGGGCCACACTTTCGGCGCCGCCTACGTCCTGGTCGGCTCCGGCCAGCGCAACGGGGTGAGGCTGATCTCGGTCGTGATCGGCACCCCGACGGAGACCGAACGCGACCTCGCCAGCCTGCGCCTGCTCGAGTACGGCTTCTCCCGCTACGAGCGGCGGGTGCCGGTCCGGGCAGGGGAGGAGCTCGCCGAGGCCTCGGTTCGCTACGGGGGCGGGGAGCTGGCGCTGCGCGCCGCGCGCACGGTCTCCGTCGGCATTCGCCCTGACCAGCGGCTCGGCCTCGCGGTGCGGGCGCCGAGCGAGCTCGAGGGGCCGATCCGCCGCGGCGCCGCGCTGGGCAGGGCGACCGTGTTCGTCGACGGTCGCCGGGCCGCCGCCGTGGCGCTGCGCGCCGCGCGCTCGGTGCCCGAGGCGAGCGTGCTGGAACGGGCGAAGAGCTTCATCGGTTCGGAGGAGATTCCGATCGGGATCGCGCTTTGCGTGATACTGGTCGGAGCAGTCATGCTGAGGCGCCTTTCACGATGATCCTCACGGTCACTCTCAACGCCGCGATCGACCGCACGGTCGCGGTGCCGAACTTCCGTCTCGGTCACCGGCACCGCGCGGTCGAGAGCCGCACGTCGCCCGGCGGCAAGGGAATCAACGTCGCCCGTGCCCTCAGCCGGCTGGACCGGCCCGTGATCGCCACCGGCTTCGCCGGCGGCCCGACCGGAAACCGGCTGCTGGAGCAGCTTCGCGAGGAAGCCGTCCTCACCGACTTCACCGAGATCGCCGCCGACACACGAATCAACATGGCCGTGATCGACCCCACCTCCGGAGAGCAGACGGAGATCAACGAGCGCGGGCCCGCGGTCAGCCCCGAGGAGGTCGAGGCATTCGCCTCCCGCCTCGGCTACCTCGCCGACGGGGCCAGACTCTGCGTACTCGCCGGCACCCTGCCCCCCGGGGCCGGCGGTGACCTCTATGCGCGCCTGGTCAAGGACCTGACCGACCGCGGCGTGCCGGTCGTCCTCGACTCCGAGGGGGAGGCGATGCTCGCCGGCCTGCGTGCCGGCGCCGCCATGGTCACGCCCAACGAGCGCGAGGCGGAGGAGCTGGTCGGCCAGGAGTTCGGCGACCGTCAGGACCTCGTCCACGGGCTCTCCGAGCTGGTCCGCCTCGGTGCCGGGGAGGCCGCGATCACACGGCCGGACGGCTGTGCGGCGGTGATCGGCGAGGGGGCGGAGAGGCGTTTCGTCGAGGTCCGTACCGAGCCTCTGGAGCCGGTCTCGACGGTTGGCTCGGGGGACGCCTTCCTGGCGGGCTACGCGGCGGCCCGCTACGACGGCCGGCCTGCCGAGGAGTGCCTTGCCTACGGCGTCGCCTGCGGGGCGGAGTCGACCCAGCACTTCGGTGCCGGCGCGGTCGACCGCAACCAGGTCGAGCGCCTCCTCGGTGAGGTCCACGTCCAGGATTTGGAGGTCCCCGCCGAAGTGTAGGCTGGGTCCTCAACGCCACCCTGGAGGACTTAACTTGGAGATCGACATCGGTCGGGGCAAGAAGGGGCGGCGCGCCTACGGATTCGACGACATCGCGATCGTCCCGTCGCGCCGCACCCGCGATCCCGACGACATTGACATCAGCTGGACGCTTGGCCCGTACCGCTTTGAGCTGCCGCTCGTCGCCTCGGCGATGGACGGCGTGGTCAGCCCCGACACCGCCGTGCTCGTCAACGAGCTGGGCGGCCTCGGCGTGCTCAACCTGGAGGGGATCTGGACCCGCTTCGAGAACGCCGAGGAGCGGCTGGAGGCGATCGCCGCCGCGCCCAAGCACGAGGCGACGCGGCTCATGCAGGAGATCTACACCGAGCCGGTCAAGCCCGAGCTGATCGGTAAGCGGGTGGCGGAGATCAAGGAGCGCGGCGCGGTCGCCTGCGGCTCGCTGACGCCGCAAAAAGTCCGCGAGCACTACGAGATCGCGGTCGAGGCGGGAATCGACATCCTCGTCATCCAGGGCACGGTGATCTCGGCCGAACACGTCTCGACCACGGTCGAGCCGCTCAACCTGAAGGAGTTCATCGCCGAGGTGCCGGTGCCGACAGTGGTCGGCGGCTGCGCCTCCTACTCGACCGGACTGCACCTGATGCGGACCGGTGCGGTCGGCGTTCTGGTCGGCGTCGGGCCGGGAGCGGCCTGCACGACCCGCGGTGTGCTTGGGATCGGGGTGCCGCAGGCGACCGCGATCGCCGACGTGGCGGCGGCCCGTTCGCAGCACATGCTGGAGACCGGCGAGTACGTCAACGTGATCGCCGACGGTGGCATGCGCACCGGGGGCGACGTCTCCAAGGCGATCGCCTGCGGGGCGGACTCGGTGATGGTCGGCTCGCCGCTGGCCCGGGCCAAGGAGGCACCCGGCCGGGGCTTCCACTGGGGAATGGCGACCTTCCATCCCTCGCTCCCCCGCGGCACCCGTGTCACGACCAGACAGGACGGCACGATGGAGGAGATCCTGCTCGGGCCGGCGCAGGAGAACGACGGCACCTTCAACCTGATGGGGGCGCTGAAAACCTCGATGGCCACCTGTGGCTACGAGGACATCCGCTCCTTCCAGCGGGCTGAGGTGATGGTTGCTCCCGCTCTCATGAGTGAGGGGAAGAAGCTGCAAAACGAGCAGGCTGTGGGCATGGGGTCGAATGGAAGGGCCGCTGTTGCCACGGGAGTTGCCGTATCGGATGACTGACGACCCCAGCGCGGGTGGGCCGGCGGGTCCTGTCGCTGCAGGGGACCCACCGCCCCCTGCGGTCGCTAAAGCGTCCTCGGGGGCGGTTCCCCCTACAGCGCCACCCCCCGGCAGGAACGCGGTGGAGGAGGTGCTGGTCCTCGATTTCGGGGGGCAGTACTCGCAGCTCATAGCTCGTCGCATTCGCGAATGCGGTGTATTCGCAGAGCTTTTGCCTTCGACGACGTCGGTCGCGGCCATCCGGGAGAGAGCTCCCAAGGGACTGGTGCTTTCCGGTGGGCCCGCTTCGGTGTATGAGGAGGGGGCTCCTGCCTTCCCGACCGAGTTGCTCGATCTGGAGATCCCGATGCTGGGGATCTGTTACGGGATGCAGGCGATGGTCCAGGCCCTGGGCGGGCGGGTGGAGGCGGCCGAGGCGGGGGAGTTCGGACGGACGGATTTGACTTTGCGAGACGGTGGAGGGCGCCTGCTGGCAGGGCTGCCCGAGGAGCAGCACTGCTGGATGAGTCACCGCGACGCGGTCTTCGAGCCGCCCGAGGGGTTCACGGCGCTCGCCTCCAGTCCCGGATCGCCGGTGGCGGCGTGCGAGCATCCCGACCGGGGCCTCTACGGGATCCAGTTCCATCCCGAGGTCGTCCACACGCCGTACGGGACCGAGATCCTGACGCGGTTCCTGCGCGACGTCGCGGGCTGCGAGCAGCAGTGGTCGCCGCGGTCGGTGATCGCCGAACAGGTGGCGAGGATCCAGGCGCAGGTGGGGGAGGGCAAGGTGATCTGCGGGCTCTCCGGTGGCGTCGACTCCTCAGTCGCGGCGCTGCTCGTGCACAGGGCGATCGGCGAGCAGCTGACCTGCGTCTTCGTCGACCACGGCCTGATGCGGCTCAACGAGGCCGAGCAGGTGGTCGCCGCCTTCGAGCAGTTCGGCATCCCGCTCGTCCACGTCGAGGCCGAGCAGCGCTTCCTCGCGAAGCTCGCCGGCCACGACGAGCCCGAGCGCAAGCGCAAGATCATCGGCGAGGAGTTCATCCGCGTCTTCGAGGAGGAGGCGGCCAAGCTCGAGGACGCCGCCTACCTGGTCCAGGGCACCCTCTACTCGGACGTGATCGAGTCGGGGGGGAGCGACGGGGCGGCGACGATCAAGTCCCACCACAACGTCGGCGGCCTGCCGGAGGACCTCGAGTTCGAGTTGGTCGAGCCGCTGCGGATGCTGTTCAAGGACGAGGTGAGGGCGGTGGGTGCCGAGCTCGGCCTCCCCGAGCGGATGGTCTGGCGCCAGCCCTTCCCGGGGCCGGGCCTGGCGATCCGCATCGTCGGCGGCGAGGTGACCAAGGAGCGGCTCGACATCCTCCGCGCTGCCGACGCGATCCTGCAGGAGGAGATCCGCGCGGCCGAGCTCTACCGCCAGCTCTGGCAGTCCTTCTGCGTGCTCCCGGTGGTGCGCTCGGTCGGTGTCCAGGGCGACGGGCGCACCTACGCCTATCCGGTGGTGATCCGCGCGGTCACCTCCGACGACGCGATGACCGCCGACTGGGCACGGCTCCCCTACGACCTCCTGGAGCGGGTCTCCAACCGGATCATCAACGAGATCGCCGACGTCAACCGAGTCGCCCTGGACATCTCTTCCAAGCCCCCCGCCACGATCGAGTGGGAGTGATGGCGGGTCAGGAGGCGCAACCTCCTGACCCCGCCATCCTGACCCATGCCTTTTGCGGCCTCGATCGCGATTCTCAGCCTGGTGCAGGCGGGGTTGGTGGTGCTGCCGGCGGCGCGACCGCTGCCGGCTTGGCTGGACCGCTTGCGCAGCCGTTGGTGGGCGTTGCTGCCGGCGCTCTCGATCGTCGTCGTGGTCGGCGGGATCGCGCTCTGGTCGGACTCGGCCACTGGGCTCACCTACCTGGCGCTGGTGGCGGTGCCGCCGCTGGCGGCCTTGGCGCTGGCGCTTCTCATCCACGGATCGCGGCCGGCTTGGGCGCTGGCGGCGCTGCCCCTCTTCGTCCTCGCCTGGGCTGCGCCTGAAGCGCTGGCCGGCGAGGCCGCGGCCACAGCGCTCTCTGGCTTGGCCTGCGTTGCCCTTGGCTGGCTGCTGGTCAATGCCGTCGCGGCTCGCTGGCTGCGCTGGGGGATCTATGCGATGGCCGCACTCGACGCCGCTTTGGTCGCCGCCAACCTCCTTCAGGGCCCCAGCGACGTGCTCAGCGCAGCGGCCCCCGCGGCCGACCTTCCGGCCCTCCAGGTCGCCAACTTCGGCGCCGCCCGTATGGGCTTCGGCGACCTCTTCGTCGCCGCCCTAGTCGGTTGCCTCCTCGCACAACCCGCCGACGGGCCGAAATCCGGAACTGTGTTCCGGATTTCGTCCCGTCGGCAGTGGGTGGGGGCGGGGTTCGTGGCGGCGCTGGGGCTCTCGTTCGACCTGCTCTTCTTCTGGGTCGATACGTTGCCGGCGACTGTGCCGGTTGCCGTGGCGCTGGCGTTGGTGAGCCGCCGTCAGGCGACTCGTCCCTAGCTCAGCTGTAGCGGTCCCACTTTTCGAGGTAGGGCAGCGGGTCGATCGGGCTGCCGCCCTCATACCAGCCCGGGGCCGTCCAGATCTCGAAGTGCAGGTGGCAGGCGGTGGCCGAGCCGGTGTCGCCGACGATGCCGATCGGCTGGGCAGTGCGAACCGCGTCGCCTGTTTTCAGCGGCGAGGGTTCGGCGAAGTGGGCGTACATGAAGTCGAGCGTCGTGCCCTTGCCGTCGATCACGACGTAGTTGCCGGCGGCGCTGTGGTAGCCGGAATACTGCACGCGGCCACCCCGGGCGGCGATTACCGGCTCGCCGCACTCGGCCATCACGTCGTGGCCTTGGTGGGTGTGACCGGAGCGACCTGCACCGAATACGGCGCCGCTGCTGCCGTAGTCGTGGGCGCCGAGCAGCGGGAATGCGTATCCGTAGAAGGCAAAGCCGAGGACGGGCGCTTCCGAGGTGCTCGCTGACCGGGCGGCGAGGGCACCGGCTTGCGATGAGACCTGGAACGTGTAGCGCCCGTTGGGGGCCGCGCGGCCGTCGTTCGTCGTCCCGTCCCAGCGGATCGCGGTTTCTGTCTCGGGGGCGACGTCGTTGCGGAAGAAGGTGCGGACACTCGCGCCGGCGACGTCGACGACGTCGATGCGGATGTCGTTCTGGGCCTGGCTGCTGGCGATCGAGAAGCTCAGCTTGGGGTAGCGGAAGCCGTAGTAGAAGGACTTGCGCGGCGTGGTCTTGGCCGAGACCAGGCGCAGGGCGCCGGCGCTGGGGGCGTCGGAGGCCGGCGTGCCGCTGGGGCTGCCGGGTGGCGGCGGGCTGCCAGCCGCGGTCGGTGCGCCACCCGTGTTGGCGGCCGCGGCTGCCGCAAGGCAGAGCAGCAGCGCCATCGCCGCGATCGTGAAATACGTTCCCGCCAGCCAAGGCCGGGTGGTCTTGCCTACCACTGCCACTCTCTCTTTCGTTCGCCTACGGAGTTAGCTGTCGGGCTCGCGCTGAAAGAGTTGCGCTACGACCTCTTCGGTCGATTCGCCCCGGGAACCTGCAACGGTTCCTGCGGTTCCTCCGCTCCCAGCCACCTGTGCGGCTGGGATTCGGCACTGTTGGGCGGGCAGTATAGACACCGGTGCGGCCACCTACGCAGATGCGGCGCGGCGGCTATCATGCCGAGGCCGCTGGGCGTCGCCCGCGGTTTTTCTCTGATGAAGACCTACGTAGCCACACCCGCAGACCGCCAGCGCGACTGGTACGTCGTCGACGCCGAGGGGCAGACCCTGGGCCGCCTGGCGACGCGCATAGCCGATGCCCTGCGAGGCAAGCGCAAGCCCGAGTACACGCCGCACATCGACACCGGCGACTTCATCGTCGTCGTCAACGCGGAGAAGATCCACGTGACCGGCGACAAGCTCGCGCAGAAGCGCTACTGGCGCCACAGCGGCTACCCGGGCGGGATCAAGTCGCGGACGCTCGGCGAGATGCTCGAGCGGCGTCCCGAGGAGGTCATCCGCAAGGCCGTCAAGGGGATGCTCCCCCGCAACCGGCTGGCGCGGCAGCAGTTGACCAAGCTGAAGGTGTATGCCGGGCCCGAGCATCCGCACGAGGCGCAACAGCCCAAACCGATGGAGATCCAGACTTGATCGACGACGACACTCAGAAGGACGAGGCGACCCCGGAGAAGGACGAGGGCTCGGCCGAGTCGGCCGCGGGTCCTGTCGCGGGGGAGGACTCCTCGTCCTCGCAAGCTGCGGGCGAGGAGCCCACGGACGACTCGACCGCGGGTCCTGTCGCCGGGGATGACGCGTCGTCCTCGCAAGCTGCGGGCGACGCCCCACCCCCGACGCCACCCGCGGAAGAGGCGGCTGATGAAGCTGTTGAGGAGCCGGAGCCGGAGGCTGAGCCTGAGGCGGCTAAGGCTGAGGAGTCCGAGACCGAGACGGCTGAGCCTGTAGCCGAGAAAGCTGAGAAGCCGGCTGAGAAGCCCAAGGCTGAGGAGAAGAAGAAGGACTTGATTCCGGGGGCTGACCTGGAGCCGATCGCGGTCGAGCCTCAGGAGCGGCCGCTGAGCGCTGAGGAGCAGGCCCGGAAGGAAGCTGAAGAGGAGGAGCGCGCCCAGCGCGAGGCGGCGCTAGTCGGCGACGCCGTCGAGGAGCCGAAGGCCGCCAGCCGTGCCCCGGCGAAGCTGGAGGGGGACGCTCGCTACCTCGCCACCGGCAAGCGCAAGACGGCGATCGCTCGCGTCACGCTGCTGCCCGGCAGCGGCAAGGTCGAGGTGAACAAGCGGGCTCTGGAGGAGTTCTTCCCCCGTCCCCTGCACCAGACGACGGCTATTCAGCCGCTGGTGATCACCGGGTACGAGGGCAGCGTCGACGTTCGCGTGCGTGTCCACGGTGGCGGCATCAGCGGTCAGGCCGGGGCGGTGCGGCACGGGATCGCCCGGGCTCTGACCGAGATCGACCCGGAGCTGCGCGGCGAGCTCAAGCGCCGGGGCTTCCTCACCCGCGACGCGCGGGCCAAGGAGCGCAAGAAGGCCGGGCTGAAGAAGGCCCGCAAGCGGCCGCAGTTCTCCAAGCGTTAGAGCCGACCGGTGACCTCGGGGCGCAAGCTCTTCGGAACCGACGGGGTCCGGGGGGAGGCTGGGACGTTCCTCACCGCCGAGCTCGCAACCGCGCTTGGGCGTGCGGCCACGGCCTCGCTGGAGGTGAAGCGACCACAGGTGCTGATCGTGCGCGATACGCGCGAGTCGGGGCCGATGCTGGAGTCGGCGCTGGCGGCCGGGATCGCCGCCGCGGGCGGGGACGCGCTGCTCGGCGGCGTGCTGCCGACCCCGGCTGCCGCGATCCTGGTCAAGCGCCTCGGCCTCGACCTGGCCGCGGTCGTCTCGGCCTCGCACAACCCCTACCGCGACAACGGGATCAAGTTCTTCTCCGCGCGGGGCACGAAGCTCGACGACGGGACCGAGGCGAGGATGGAGTCGCTGGTCGAGGCCGAGTCCGCCGTCGCCGAGCCCGGCCACGTACGGGAGCTGAACGGTGGCCTGGAGGATTACCTGCGCGCGCTCGAGGCGGCCTTTCCGCTGGATCTCTCCGGCCACACCGTGATGCTCGACTGCGCCAACGGCGCCACCTTCCGCGCCGCCCCGGCGATCTTCGAGAGGCTTGGCGCGACGGTCGAGGCGATCGCCGTCGAGCCCGACGGTCGCAACATCAACGACGGCTGCGGCTCAACCCACCTCGGTCTCCTCGCCGACCGCGTCGCCTCCTCGGAGGCCACGATCGGCTTCGCCTTCGACGGCGACGGCGACCGGGTGCTCGCCGTCGACCGCAACGGCCGTACGCACGACGGCGACGAGCTGATCGCCCTCGCCGCCCGCGGGATGTCCGTCCGGGGCGAGCTCGGCGGCGGCGTCGCCGTCACGGTGATGAGCAACTACGGTTTCCACCAGGCCATGGAGGAGGCGGGAATCGAGGTCGCCGTGACCAAGGTCGGCGACCGCTACGTCCTCGACGAGCTGCGCGAGCGCGGCTGGAGCCTCGGTGGGGAGCAGTCCGGGCACATCATCGACACCCGCTTCGTCGCCACCGGCGACGGCACCGCCGCGGCGCTGGCGACGATGCGAGAGCTTGGCGCCCGCGACCTCGCCGAGGCCACGCCGATGCGGAAGCTGCCGCAGACCCTGGTCAACGTAGAGGTTGCCGACCGCGACGAGATCGCCGGCGCGACCGCCGTCTGGGAGGCCGTAGAGCGCGAGGGAGAGGCACTCGAGGGCCGTGGTCGCGTGCTTCTCCGCCCCTCCGGGACTGAGCCTTTGGTGCGCGTGATGGCCGAGGCACCGACCGCCGAGGAGGCCGAGGCAGTCTGCGCCCGTCTTGTTGCGGTGGTGCGTCAAGAGCTGGGGTAGACCGGGGCCTTCGGGGGTCCCCTCCCAAAACGCTCGGCAGGAGCCTCGCTGGAGTGTTTTGGGAGGGGACC
>DATDAQ010000076.1:0-2684 GCA_036525295.1 Solirubrobacterales bacterium
CGCCCCCGCAGCGGGTGGTGGAACCAAATCGGTGACAGGACCCGCCGCGCCACAACCGCCTATTCGGTGTTCTTCTTGACCAGGTCCTTGAATTCTTCGACGACCCTGTCGACGGTGTTGCCGGCGACTTCGGTCGCCTTCACGCCGGTGGCCTTGTCCGTCGTGTAGATCACGGCGGCGGCAACGGCGACGGCGATCAGGACCAGGGCCACCAGTGCCATCACGAACCTGGCGAAGCGGGAGAAGGCACTCCGTTTCCGCGCTGCCTGTGCGGGGGGGCGCGCCACCGGTGGCGGGAGCGGTGCGCGGGGCGCCGGGCGCCTTGTCGGCGAGGGGGCGGGGCGGTACTCGGTCTGGGCGGTGCGGTCGAGGTGGCGGGTCGCCGTCTCTCCGCCGAGGACCTGGGTGGGCGTGGAGCCTTCGCCCAGGGGAAGGGTGACGTCCTCGCCCTCGAGCCCCAGCTGCAGGCCGCCGGCCAGCTCGCTGGCGCTGGCGTAGCGGCGCGCCGGATCGCCCTCCAGGGCCCGCAGCACCGCCCCCCCCAGCGCCTCGGAAACCTCGTCGTTGTAGGTGCTGGGAGGAAGTGGCCTCTCGTTCTGCTGGCGCACCGCCAGCTCGGCCAGGGTCGACCCCTCATACGGCAGCCGCCCGGTGAGGAACTGGTAGAGGACGACGCCGAGCGCGTAGACGTCGGTCGCCGGCGTTGCCTCCTTGCCGCGGACCTGCTCGGGGGAGAGGTAGGCGGCGGTGCCGACCACTGAGCCGACCTGGGTGATCCGCGTCTGTTCGACCGCGCGGGCGATGCCGAAGTCGGTCAGCTTCACGGTCATCTCGCCGCCGCCTACGGGGCCACCGACGATCATCAGGTTGCCCGGCTTGACGTCGCGGTGGATGATCCCCCGCCGGTGCGCGTAGTCGAGCCCGGCGCAGGCCTGGGCGCCGATCTCGGCCGTCGTCTCGGCGTCGACCGGGCCGTGCTTCTGGAGGATCTGGGCGCCCGATCGGCCCTCCACGTACTCCATCACGATGTAGTGGCGCCCCCGGTCGATTCCGGTGTCGTAGACCTGGACGATGTTGGGGTGGATCAGCTTGGCGACCGCGAGTGCCTCGCGGCGGAAGCGGGCGACGAAGCGCTCGTCGTCGGAGAGGTGCTCGGCGAGGATCTTGACCGCGACCGTGCGCTCGAGCGTCAGGTCGGTGGCCATGTGCACGCTCGACATCCCGCCCGAGCCGAGCCGGTCGCCGATCTCGTAGCGACCCGAGAGGGTTCCTCTCTCCATCATTCGCCTTCGGGGGCCGGTTCGGCCGGGCTGACGCCGCCCGGAGCGCCGGTGCCCCCACCTTCGCTCGGCGGCGGAGTGGTCGGTGGTTCGGCTGGCGTCGTTTCGGCGGGCGTGGTCGGGGTGTCGGGCGGCAGATCCTTTTCCGCTTCCTTTTCTTCCTTCTCCCGTTCCTTCTCTTCCTTCTTTTCCTGGCCCGGCGGGATCTTCGGTGCCGCTTCTTCGGTGTCTTCGGTGGAGGGCTCGAACGCTTCGGTCGTGGTTTCTTCGCAGGTCGCGACGACTTCGCTCAGCCGGGCCGCGCCTCGCTCGAGCGCCTGCTTCAGCTCTGGATCGACCCCGCCCAGGGTTTCAACCTGGGCGTTCACCTCTTCGGCGGCATCGGCCGCCCCAACGCATTCGCCTTCGCCCGCCAGCTGCTTGACGGTGTCGAGGTTTTCGCTGATCTCCGCCGCCGTGGCGCCGGGCAGCAGCTCGGCGTCTTCACCGCCGCAGGAGGCGAGCCCGACGGCGGTTGCGACGCCGAGGGCAAGGGCAAGCGAGAGGGCGGCCAGCTGACGCATCGTTGCGAGTCTAGAGAACACCCTGTCGAGCAGGTTTTCCCTGCAAATGGAGCTCACTGCCCGATGTGGAGGCGATCGGCCAGGCGCTGGGGGAGGCCGGCGGCCGCGATCGGGTCCGCCGCCATCGCGATTTCGTAGGGGACCCGGTGAAAGCAGGCGGTCTCCGCTTCGGTGTCGAGCTCCAGCCAGGCGGCGCGCGGATCGCCGTCACGGGGCTGGCCGACGCTGCCGGGGTTGACCAGCCAGCCACCGCGACTGAGGTCGAGGAGGGCGCCGTCGCCGGCCTGCCCGCCTCTGGTCCCCCCGGATTCCTCGCCTTCGGGGCGGTTGAAGAAGAGGGCGACGTGAGAATGGCCGATCAACCCGATCCGCGACGGGTGAGAGTCCATCCCAGCATTGGCCTGCTCGCGAGAGAGCACGTACTCCCAGACCGGGTCGCGGGGAGAGGCATGGAAGAGCCCGATTCCCTCTTGCTCGCCGCTTGGCTCCAACGTCCGCAGGAACTCCAGCGTGCCCTCCCCGACGTTTTCGCGCGTCCACTCGACCGCCACCGCCGCCGCCTCGGAGAAGGAGGAGATGTCGAGCGCGCCGAGGACAGCCAGGTCGTGATTGCCGACCAGGCAGACGTCGCAGCGCTCGCGCACCAGGTCGGCGCATGCGTCGGGCTCTACGCCGTATCCGACCACGTCGCCGAGGCACCAGGTCTCCTCGACTCCCGCCGCCTCCGCCGCCTCGAGAACCGCTTCGAGGGCCGGCAGGTTGGCGTGGACGTCGGTGATCACGGCAACGCGCACGCCGGCCAGCGTATCCGTGACAGGCGGGCGTGTCTGACTTTAGGGGT
>DATDAQ010000077.1:0-32606 GCA_036525295.1 Solirubrobacterales bacterium
CAAAACGCTCGGCAGGAGCCTCGCTGGAGTGTTTTGGGAGGGGACCCCCGAAGGCCCACTGCGCGCCCCGGTAACGCCCAGCTTGCGAACCCGGACCCAGGGTCCCCAAGCTTTAAAAGAGCTTGGGGTGCCCGAGACGGCGCCTGGATCATGCGGAGCTTTCGGGGAGCCGGATGGGGCCGAGCAGGGGCTTTCGAGGATTGGCAGTGCCTCGGGAGCGAGCTTTTTGAAGCTTGTGTAGCTGTTGAAGGGACGCCGGTGCCCCACCCCAAAACACTCAAGCGAGGCTCCCGCCGAGCGGTTTGGGGTGGGGCACCGGCGTCCCCCCACCAAAACCGACCCGGGGGAAAGGACCCAGACCCCCTGGTATCTGATCGTCGAGATTCGCCGGTCTTTACCCTTATTCATCTCCCTATGTGTGGAATCGTCGGATACGTCGGTGGGCGCCCCTGCCGCGACTTGCTGGTCGCCGGGCTCGAGAAGCTCGAGTATCGGGGCTATGACTCGGCCGGGATCTCGGTGATCGAGGACGGCCGGATCGACAGCGTGCGCGCGGTCGGCAACCTCGCGAACCTGCGTGCCGCGGTCGCGGAGCACGACGAGAACGGGGGCGTCGCGGTGGCCGCGCCGCCCGCGACCACCGGTGTCGCCCACACGCGCTGGGCGACCCACGGGCGCGTCACCGAGGAGAACGCCCACCCGCACGGCGACTGCTCCGACCGCGTCCACATCGTCCTCAACGGGATCGTCGAGAACCATGCCGAACTGCGCCGCGAGCTCGCCGCCGAGGGGCACCACTTCAGCTCGGAGACCGACGCCGAGATAGTCGCCCACCTGATCGAGCGCAACTACGACGGCGACCTTACCGCCGCGGTGAGGGCCTCCTTCGCCGAGCTGCGCGGCCATTACGCCTTCGTCGCCATGCACGCCGAGGAGCCCGGGCGGCTGGTGGGCGCTCGCAAGGAGTGCCCACTGGTGGCGGGAGTGGGCGAGGGGGAGGCCTTTCTCGCCTCCGCGATCCCGGCCTTCCTGGCTGAGACGCGCGACGCGGTCGCGATCGAAAACGACGAGATCGTCACCATCGACGCCGGCGGGATCGAGATCACCGACGCCGCCGGCGCGCCGGTGCGGCGCGACGCAGAGGAGATCTCCTGGGACGAGTCGGCCGCCGAGAAGGGCGGCTATGAGACCTTCATGCTGAAGGAGATCCACGAACAGGCCGACGCGGTCGCCGAGACGATTGCCGACCGGCTGCCCAGCGACGACGGGGTAGATCTCTCCGAGGTCGAGCTCGACGACGCCTTCCTGCGCGGCCTGAAGCGGATCGTGATCGTCGCCTGCGGCACCTCCTACCACGCGGGCCTGGTCGGCCGCTACGCGATCGAGGAGTGGGCGCGGGTGCCGGTCGAGATGGACGTGGCCTCCGAGTACCGCTATCGCAACCCGGTGATCGGGTCCGAGGACCTGGTGATCGGGATCACCCAGTCGGGGGAGACGGCCGACACGCTGGCCGCGATGCGGCTCGCCCGCGAGAACGGCGCCAAGGTGCTGGCGATCACCAACGTGATGGGCAGCCAGGCCACCCGCGACGCCGACACGGTGCTCTACACCCGGGCCGGCCCCGAGGTGAGCGTCGCCGCGACCAAGACCTTCGTCGCCCAGGTCGCGACGATGTACCTGCTCGGCCTGCGCCTGGCCGAGCTGCGGGGGACGCTCGACGCGGACCGGTTGTCCGAGCTGGTCGTCGAGCTGAAGGCGATCCCCTCGAAGATCGAGGCGACCCTGGCCTCCTGCGAGGAGGTCACCCAGGGGGTGGCCGCCGCGCAGTTCGAGCACGGCTTCTTCCTCTACCTGGGCCGGCACATCGGGCTGCCGGTCTGCCTCGAGGGGGCGCTGAAGCTGAAGGAGATCTCCTACATCCCCACCGACGCCTACGCGGCGGGGGAGATGAAGCACGGGCCGATCGCCCTGCTCGACGAGTCGACCCCGGTCGTCTGCGTGGCCACCGAGAGCCCGGTGCTCGACAAGGTTCTCTCCAACGTCGAGGAGGTGCGCGCCCGCGGCGCGGACACGATCGCGATCGCGACCGAGGGCTGCGAGCGCGTCGGCGACGTCGCCGACCAGACGATCGAGGTGGCCCGAACCGACTGGATCCTGCAGCCGATCGTCGCCATCCTCCCCCTCCAGCTGCTCGCCTACGACATCGCCCGCGCCCGCGGTCTCAACGTCGATCAGCCCCGCAACCTGGCGAAGACCGTCACCGTCGAGTAAGGCGGGGGTCCAAGCGTCCAGCCGTCGCTTTCCGCGCCTGGGCCTCGCTAGTCTGCGCGGCCATGATCAGAACTCGCCTCGTCCTCCCAGTCCTGGCGGCCACGGCCGCAATCGCGATCGCAGGTTGTGGCGGCGGCGGCGATTCCAGCTCCGATCCGGCCGTCTTCGCCGCTCCGGGCTCGCTTGTCTTCGTCGAAGCCGGGCTGCGCCCGACCGGAGAGCTGAAGGCCGACGTGGACGAGATCGCGGGCACGGTCGCCGGCGTCGACAGCCTCGACGACCTGATCGTCGAAGAGCTGGAAAGCTCGGCGAGCGACGACGGCGAACCGCTCGACTTCGCCAAGGAAGTCGAGCCCTGGCTCGGCGAGAAGGCGGGTGTGGCCTTTCAGAAGCTCGACGAGGACGGCGACCCGTCCGACCCGGTGATCGCGGTCGAGACGACGGATGCGACGGCGACGCGGGAATTCATCGACGACCAGGCCGGGCAGAGCAGCGATCCCTTTGAGGACGGCTCCTATGAAGGGGTCGACTTCAAGGTCGGGGGCGCCGACGGAAACGGGGTCGGCGTGATCGACGACTTCCTCGTCATCGCCGAAGGCGAGAAAGGCTTCAAGGCCGCCGTCGACGCCGTCCAGGGCGACTCGCTCGCGGACGAAGCGGGCTTCGCCGATGCGATCTCAGCCGCCTCCGACGGCAGCTTTGCCGATGTCTACGTGGACGTCGGCGGATTGCTCGAGGCGTCGGACGACGAGATCGATCCCCAGGCGAGGGAGATCCTCCGGAACTCGGGAATCGACCCGAGCGAAGCGACCGCGGTGGCCAGCATCATCCCCGGCACCGACCAGATCCAGGTCGACGTCAGCAGCGAACTCGGCGGCGAGGAACCGCCGAGCGGCGACGTCTCCGAGCTGATCGGCTCGCTGCCCGCCGACTCCTTCGCGGCCGTCGGGGCCACCGAGTTCGGCGATCAGCTCGCCGAAGCGATCGACGAGCTCGACAAGACCGGGATACCGGACGAGGGGGTGCCGCCCAACCAGCTGAAGAGCACGCTGAAGGCGGCGGGCATCGATCTCGACAAGATCGCCGGATCGCTCGAGGACGCGGCGGTGTTCGCCCAGGGGAGCACCGAGAGCTCGCTTGTCGGCGCCCTGGTGCTGACAAGCGACTCCGGCGAAGCGGCGAAGACGGTCGCGAACCTCGGCGTCCTGGTGCGCAACACCGGGACGCCCGGCGTGACCGCGGTGAGCAGCAACGGTGCGAGCGGCTTCTCGGTGCGCAGCTCAGAACTCGGAGACAAGCCCCTGGTCGTGATCTCCAAGTCCGATCGCGTCGCCGTCGGCTACAGCCTCGCCCCGGCCCTCGCCGGACTCAACGCCGAAAGCGGCAGCACCCTCTCCGACCAGGCGAGCTACAAGGCGGCGGTCTCGGCGCTGGGCGGCACCCCGATCAGCGCCTTCGCCGACGGCCCGGGGGCGTTGCGCCTGGCCGAATCGATGATTTCACCCTCGGATGACGACTTCGAGGACTTCCAGGAGGCGAAGCCCTACCTGCGGCACGTCGAGTACGTCGCGATGGGCTCGGGGACCGACGACGATCTGGCCACGGCGAAGCTGATCGTGGGTCTGGAGTAAGCGGGGCTGAGGATGGCCTCCGGGGTCGGCATCGACCTGCTCGAGATCGACCGCCTGGAGCGGGCGCTGGAGCGCCATCCCCGTCTCGCCGGCCGCGTCTTCACCGATGCGGAGCGCGCTTACGCGGCGGCCCGGGCCCGGCCCGGCCGTCACCTCGCTGCCCGCTTCGCCGCCAAGGAGGCGGTGGTCAAGGCCCTCGGCCTCTCCGGTGGCTTCGGCCTGCGCGAGATCGAGGTCGTCGCGGGGGAGCCGCCGACCGTGCGCCTCTCCGGCCGGGCGGCCGCGGCGGCGGCCGGGGAGCGCATCGACGTCTCGCTGACCCACTCGCGCGAGTTTGCCGCGGCGGTGGCCGTCAGGTCAGGCTGAGCTGACGGCGGTCGCGGACCAGGGCGAACGGGTCGTCCTCCGCGGTGGATCGCCTGCTCGCCTTCACTTGCTCCCGCAGTGCAGCGGGGTCGCGGCCGGCGAGGTAGTGGCGATTTCGCCGCTCGCCGATCGGCTCGAGTAGGCCGCGGTCCGCCAGGGCCTGCAGGTCACGCGTTGCGGTCTGCAGGCTGATCTCGTCCCCCATGCCTTCCTCGACCGCCGTTCGGTAGCTGCCCCGGCGAATCCGTAGGCCGTACGCCGCATCCACGAGGGCTGTCGCGCAACGCTCGGGAAGGCCGACATTCTCGGTCAGCGCCAGGCACCCGTTCCAGAGTTCCTCAGCCTCTTGACGGCGGCGCAGCATCGTGCGGATCTGCAGATAGTGCGCTCGCAGCATGAAGCGGATCCACGGGCGGGCATCACGCTCCGGCTGCCAGGAGCCAGCGCCGACGTCGGCGAGGATGTCGTAGTAAGACTGGGTGTTATGGCCGAGGAACTCCTCGACACTGGAGAAGATCGGCGCCAGGACGCGGTCGCAAGCCAGCACCAGGGTTTGCAGGCAGCGGGCCATGCGGCCGTTCCCGTCGCTGAAGGGGTGGATCAGGACCAGATTGAGATGGGCCATGGCGGCCTTCACCAGAACCGGACCGTCGTCCTCGGCGAGGGCAACCAACATCGCGGCAATCAGTCTTTCTACCTCGTCGCTGGGGGGACCCTGGTAGACGACCTTCCCGCTCTCTTCGCTGTGGACGTAGATATCTCCGGGGCGCCACTGCCCGGGGTTCTTCGTCAGGTCGTGCTTGAGCATCATGAAGTGGAGGCTCGTGAGCAGGCCCTCGTCGACTTTGGGCTCGCCAGCACGGGCCAGCTGCAGGACGTAGGTCATCGCGTCGCGATAGCCGGCGAGGGCGAGCTGGGTCTCCTGGTTAGCGTCGAGGGTTGGCTCTCCGTCGACGGCGGCCACGACGTCATCCAGGGATGCGTTGTAGCCCTCGATGCTGTTGGAGCCCTGCACGGCCCGCGCAAAGGCCATGCGACGCAGCGCTCCCGTCCACCGACGTGGCTCGGCGATGCGATCGCGGAGTTGCTCGCGCAGGTCTGCCAGGAGCGCCAGCACCTCATGCTCGTCGTCTTGGATGGGGGGAGTTTGGAAGACCATGATGTTTTCAAAATATCATCGAAGCAACCAGCGATGACGTTTTGCAAATATCATAGGATCATCTGGTGATGGCGCCCTGGCTCAACCCGCTCTATGACGCCGCAGGGATCCGCGCGGTCGACCGCTGGGCGATCGAGGAGCAGGGGGTGCCCGAGGCGGAGTTGATGGAGGCGGCCGGGACGGCGCTGGCCGAGGCGGTTGCCGGGCTCGCGCCGCAGGGACCGGTGCGGGTCGTCTGCGGGAAGGGCAACAACGGGGGCGACGGGCTCATCGCCGCCCGCCGCCTGGGTGCGATGGGCTTCGAGGTTGAGATCCTCGAGCTCTTCTCGGGGGAGGCGCCGGACGATCTCGATTCCTGGCTGTCGGGCTCGGGCGCGATCGTCGACGCGATCTTCGGCACCGGCTTCGCCGGGCCACCGCGCGAGCCGGCCGCGGCGGCGATCGAGGCGATCAACCGCAGCGGCGCGCCGGTCGTGGCCTGCGACGTCGCCTCGGGTGTTGACGTCTCGACCGGTGAGATCGAGGGTGCGGCGGTCGAGGCCGACCTCACGGTCAGCTTTCACGCGGCCAAGGTCGGCCACCGGGTCGCCCCGGCCAAGTGGCGCACCGGCGAGCTGCGGGTCGTGCCGATCGGGATCCCGGAGGGCGCTCCCGGGGAGCCGGCCGCGGGCACGATCGAGGCGGCCGTCCTCGCGCTGGCCCCGGCGCGGGGACCGAGGTCGACCAAGTTCAGCTCCGGCCAGGTCGTCGTCGCCGGCGGCTCTCGCGGGCTCACTGGCGCGGTCCAGATGGCCTCGCGGGCGGCGATCAGGGCGGGCGCGGGCTACGCGACCGTGGCCGTGCCCGCGGACCTGGAGGCGATCTTCGAGGCGGGCCAGCCCGAGGTGATGTCGGTCGGCTGCCCGGGTGGAGACGGCTGTCTAGCGCCGGCCTCGCTGAAGGCGCTCCTGCGCAGCTTCGAGCGCGCCGCCGCGGGGGTGCTCGGCCCGGGGATGGGCCGCGACCCCGGCTCGGTCGAGCTCGCCCGCGAGGCGGTTGGCGCGATCGAGGTCCCGCTGGTCGTCGACGCCGACGGGCTCAACGCGTTCGCGGGGGAGGTCGAGCGGCTCGCCGCCCGCGAGGCGCCGACCATCCTCACGCCGCACGCGGGCGAGCTGGGGCGGCTGCTCGGACGCTCAGTCGAGGAGATCTCGGCCCGCCGGCTCTCCTCGGTGCGCGAGGCGGCCCGCGCTGCGGGGGCCGTGGTCGTGCTCAAGGGCGACGACACGATCGTCACCGACGGCGAGCGCGTCGCGGTCAACACACTCTCCGCGCCGGCGCTGGCGACGGCCGGCACCGGCGACGTGCTCTCCGGGATCGTCGCCGCTCTCCTCGCTCGCGGCCTCGAGCCGTTCGCCGCGGCCTGCGCGGCCGTGCTCGCCCACGCCCGGGCCGGTCGCGACGCGGCCGCCCGCATCGGCGCCACCGAGTCGGTGATCGCGACAGACGTGATCGATTCGATCCCCGTCGGAATGACACCTGGATAACGCACGTGGCACTGCGCATCTCTGCGTCCTCGGTCGGCCAAATAGCGCTGCTATTCGGCCTCCCCGCGTCCTTGACCTGCTTGGCCGCGCGCGTCCCCAGGCGCCATTCCGATCCGTTCAATAACCTCGCGCTGTGAAGACCGCCGCCGAGATCATGGATGCCGACGTGCCGACCGTCTCACCCGACGCCGACGCGCGGGCGGCGATCGAGCTTCTGGCCAAGACCGATATGGGAGCGATTCCGGTGGTCGACGCGGAACGCAAGGTCGTCGGCATCGTCAGCGAGTCCGACCTGATCCTCGGCGACGAGAAGGCGGACCTTCACCTGCCGCACTATCTCAACATCATGGGGGGCGTCGTCTTCATCGGCTCGATGAAGGGCTTCGAGGAGCGTCTCAACAAGGCCTTCGCGACGAAGGTCTCCGAGCTGATGACGCCCGACCCCATCGTCGCCGGCACCGATGACGACGCCGAGACGGTCGCCAGGACGATCGCCGAGAAGCACCACAACCACCTGCCCGTGGTCGACGGCGAGGGGCGTCTCGCCGGGCTGGTGACGCGGGCCGACGCGCTCTCCGCGCTCGTCTCCGACCGATAGATGGTCGATTCCACGACCCCGCACACCTGGATGACGCGCATGGCGCTGCGCATCTCTGCGTCCTCGGGTTTGCCTTTGGCACCGCCAAAGGCGGCACCCTGCGTCCTTGACCTGCTTGGCCACGCGCGCCCCCAGTCGCACGCGGCCGTGGAATCGACCATCTAGGGCCATGACGCGGGCCCTCGCCCGGATCGACCTAGGCGCCGTCGAGCGCAACTGCGCGCGCCTGAAGGCGGAGCTGGGCGAGGGCACCGAGCTCTGCGCCGTGGTCAAGGCCGACGGTTACGGGCACGGTGCCGACGCCTGCGCGTCCGCGGCGCTTGCCGGCGGGGCGAGCAGGCTGGCCGTGGCCACCGGGGCCGAGGCGGCGCAGATCGGCCGGCGCTTCCCGCAGGTGCCGCTGCTGACGATGGGGGCGCTGAGTGCCGAGGATCTCGAGGACGCGCTGGCGGCGGGATCGGAGGTCGCGGTCTGGCGCGAGGGCTTCCGCGAGCTCGTCAGCGCCCGCGGGCGGGCTCAGGGCCGGCCGGTCCGCGTCCACGTCAAGTACGACAGCGGCATGGGCCGGCTCGGCAGCGCCGACCCCGCCGAGGTGCTGGCGCTGATCCGCGCCTGCGCCGAGGATCCACAGCTCGAGGTGGCGGGAGTCTGGACGCACTTCGCCACCGCCGACGAACCCGACTCCAGCTTCTTCGATCAGCAGCTCGAGCGCTTTGCCGAGGTCGCGGCGGCCGTCAAGGCCGAGCTTCCCGGCGTCGCCGCCCACGCCGCCAACAGCGCCGCGGTCTTCCGCGACCGGCGCTCGCACTTCGACATGGCGCGCTGCGGCGTCGCCGTCTACGGTCTCGACCCGTTCCAGGGCGACCCGGCCGAGCGAGGCCTGGTGCCGGCGATGTCGCTGCACTCCTACGTGGCGGACGTCAAGCGCTTCGCCGCGGGCGACAGCGCCGGCTACGGTCGGACCTGGCGGGCATCGGAGGACACCTGGTTGGGGGTGCTGCCGCTCGGCTACGGCGACGGAGTGCGCCGCGGCCTCTCCAACAACGGCGAGGTGCTGATCGGCGGCCGGCGCCATCCGCTCGTCGGCACCATCTCGATGGACAACGTCACGGTCGAGCTCGGCCCGGAGACCGACGTCGAGCCGGGCGAGGAGGCGGTGCTGATCGGCTCCCAGGGCGGGGCCTCGATACGCGCCGAGGAGGTCGCGGCCCGCCTCGGCACGATCAACTACGAGGTCACCTGCGGGATCTCGGCCAGGGTTCCCCGGGCTCGCGCATGAGCGTCGCGGGGCAGCTCGCATCGGCCCCGCTCGTCGTCCTCGCCCGGCGCGCGCTCGGCGGAGCGGAGGGAGTCTGGATCGCGGGCGGGGCGGTCCGCGACGCGGCGCTGGGCCGCGAGGTCGACGACCTCGATCTCGCCGTCGCCGGCGATCCGGCGGCGGCCGCGAAGGCGATCGCGCGCGAGGGGGGAGGGCACTCCTTCGAGCTCTCGGCCGAGTACGCGACCTGGCGGGCTGTCGCGGCGGACGGCTCCTGGCAGGTCGATCTGACGGCGCTGCGCGGCGAGACGATCGAGGCCGATCTCGCCGAGCGCGACTTCACGATCGGCGCGGTCGCCTTGCCACTGAGCGGCGGCGAGCCGGTCGACCCCTTCGGGGGCCTGTCGGATCTGGAGAACCAGCTGCTGCGCGTGGTGGGCGAGGGCAGCTTCGCTTCCGACCCGTTGCGCCTCCTGCGCGCCGCCAGGCTCGCGGCGGCGCTTGGCCTGGAGGTCGACCCCGGCACGACCTCGCTTGCCCGGTCGGAAGCCTCGCACGCGGCCGAGCCTGCCGGAGAGCGCCAGCTCGCTGAGCTGCGCCAGCTCGTCGGCGGGCCGGACCCGCTGCGCGGGATGGCGCTGCTCGACGAGCTCGGCCTCGCTCCGGTCGTCCTGCCGGAGCTGGAGGCGCTCCGCGGGGTCGAACAGGGCCCCAATCACCACCTCGACGTCCACGGCCACACGATGGCTGTGCTCGAGCAGGCGCTCGCGGTCGAGGCGGACCTGGGGCGCTTCGGGGGCGAGCGGGCGGAGGAGTTGACGGCGCTCCTCGCCGAGCCGCTCGCCGACGAGATGAGTCGCGGCACGGCGCTGCGCTTCGGCGCGCTCGTGCACGACATCGGCAAGCCGGCCACGCGCTCAGAGAGGGACGGCTTCGTCACCTTCGTCGGCCACGACCGCGACGGCGTCGCGGTCGTCGGGGGCCTGTGCCGGCGCCTACGCGCGAGCCGGGGCCTGACTCGTCACCTCCAGGGCCTGACGCTGCACCACCTGCGCCTCGGGTTCCTCGTCCACGAGGCCCCGCTGCCGCCCCGGCGCGTCCACGAGTACCTGCGTGCGACGGAGCCCGTCGGTGCCGACGTGACGCTGCTGACGATCGCCGACCGGCTCTCGGCCCGGGGATCGGGCCCTTTCGCGACTGAGGAGGCGATCGAGGCTCATCTGGCCCTGGCCAGGCAGATGCTGGCGGCGGCGCTCGACTGGCGCCGCGACGGGCCACCGCGGCCGCTGCTGCGCGGCGATGAGCTGGCCGTGGAGCTGGGGCTTGAGGAGGGCCCGGAGTTGGGAGAGCTGCTGGCCGAGCTCGAGGCGGCCCAGTACGCGGGCGAGATCTCGACCAGGCACGAAGCGGTCGAGCACGCCCGCCAGCTGCGCGGCTGAGCCTGCCTCGCAGACAGTCCGCTACCCTCTCGTCCGCATGGGCAAAGAGGAGAAGATCGAGATGGAGGGCGAGATCACCGAGGCCCTCCCCAATACGATGTTCCGGGTCAAACTCGACAATGACCACGATGTCCTCGGTCACATCTCCGGCAAGATGCGCCGCCACTACATCCGCATTCTCCCGGGAGACCGGGTGAAGATCGAGCTCTCGCCCTACGACCTCGACCGCGGCCGCATCACCTACCGCTACAAATAAGCTCTTCGCCTTGAGCGAGCAGCGCCTGCGAATAAACAGCGAGAACGTCGTCCACGAAACGGTTGACGGTGAGCTGATCGCGATCGATCTCACCGGCGGCAGCTACTACAGCCTCTCCGGCAGCGGTCCGGCGATCTGGACCCTGTTGCTGGGCGGCGCCAGCGAGTCGGAGATCTGCGTGGCGCTTACGGTCACCCACGTGGGTGATCCCGAGACGATTCGCAGTGCGGTCGCGAGTCTGGTCGAGGAGCTGTTGGAGAGCGAGCTCGCCGTGCCCGGCGAGGGGCCCGGGAACGGCCCAGCGCTCGATGCTCCCGCCGAGAAGGCCGCGTTCGAGACGCCGAAGCTGGAGCGCTACACGGACATGAAGGACTACTTCCTGCTCGACCCGATTCACGAGGTCGACCCGGTCGGCTGGCCACGGCCGGCGGCCTAGCCTGCCGTGGGCGAGGCGCCAGCAGCCACGGCGCAGCGCGACCTCGCCGGCGAGTATCTGGACGAGCTGCAGGCGCGCTTCGAGCAGGCCGCGGACGGGCGGCTCCTCGCTCAGGAGTTGGAGATCGGCGGTTTGCGCCTCAGCCTGCGCTTCGCCGGGGAGGCGATGCGCGAGGCGCTGTTGGCGCCCTTTGCGCACCTCGTCACCTCCGGCGGCGCGCCCGCCGCGCTCTCGATCTCCGTCTTCGACGGCGCCTCGACCGGCGTCGAGGCTCCCCTGCCGGCCTGGGACCCTGTCGACGCGGCGCCCGGCACCAACCCGGTTGCGCGCCTGCGCTCCGCCCGCGCCGGCGTGCTCGCCGCCGCGGGCACCGGCGCCGTCACCGCCGCCGAGCCCGGCCGCGGGCAGGCCGCCTTCTACCTCCCCGACGCGGCTCGCATCTCACCGATCGAGCGAGCGGCGCCGTTGCGCGACGCGCTGCAGCTGCTGATGACTCCGCACGGCCGCTGGCTGACCCATGCGGGCGCCGTCGGCCGGAAGGGTCGCGGCGTGCTGCTCGTCGGCCGCGGCGGCTCCGGCAAGTCGACCCTGGCGCTCTCCTGCGCGCTGGCCGGCATGGAGATCGTCGCGGACGACTACGTCCTGTTGGAGAACGATCCGCCGCTGGCGCACGCGATGCAGTCGACCGCGAAGCTGACCGAGGACAGCTCCGGCCGGCTCGGTTTGGGCGCCGAGGCGATCGACCCGGCTGGCTTCGAGCCCACCCTGGAGGGCTCTGCCAAGGCCCTGGTCGACATCCGCACCCTCGCCCCCGGCAGCATGCGCCGCGACCTCCAGATCGTCGCCATCGTCGCCCCTGCCCTCCACGGGGAGACAGAGGCGACGCTGAGGCCGATATCCGCGGCGGAGGGGCTGCGGGCCGTGGCGCCGAGCACGATCGTCCAGTCCGGCTTTCACGGGGCCGCGGCGCTGGCCGCCCTCGGGGAGCTGGTGCGCGCGGTGCCGAGCTACGCGCTGGGGCTCAGTCCCGACCCGGCTGAGAACGCCGCGGCGGTCGACCGGCTGGTGGGCGAGCTTGGCTGAGCCGACGGTCACCGCGGCGATCCCCGTGCACAACGGTGAGGCCTACCTGGCGGAGGCGATCGAGAGCGTCCTCGCCCAGGAGCGCCCCTGCGACCAGGTGGTCGTCGTCGACAACGGCTCGACCGACCGCAGCGCCGAGATCGCCCGCAGTTACGCCCCGCGGGTCGAGGTCATCTACGAGCCCAGGCGGGGTGTTTCGGCCGCCCGCAACGCAGCGATGCGCGCCCTTCGCGGGGACTTCGTCGCCTTCCTCGACGCCGACGACCTCTGGCGGCCCGAGAAGACCGCACTGCAGCTGTCCGCCTTCGCCGCCGAGCCCGAGCTGAGCCTCGTCTTCGGCCACGTGCAGCAGTTCGCCAGCCCTGGACTCGGCGAGGAGCTGGTCGCGAGGCTGCGCATCCCGGAGGCTCCCCAGCCGGGCTTCTACATGGGCGCCATGCTGGCCAGGCGGGCTGCCTGCGAGGCGATCGGGCCCTGGCCGGAGGAGGTCAAGGTGGCCGACGGGCTCACCTTCCTCCTGCGCGCCCGTGAGCTCGGCCTAGCGCAGGCGATGCTGCCCGAGATCGTCACCATGCGCCGCGTGCACGGCGACAACCACTCGATCAGCGGCAAGGGAGAGCGGGTCGAGTTCGCGCGGCTGCTCAAGCGGTCCCTCGACCGGCGCCGGGACACTGCCCGGTGAGCGCCGTCCTCGGCAACAGGCCGACCGCCGAGCAGCTACTCGTCCTGCACGCCGCGCTCGACGAGCCACGGGCTGCCGCGGCCGCCTGGGAGCGCTGGCGCGCCGCGGTCGAGTTCGACGACGTCGACGGCGGCTCGATGCGGCTGCTGCCGCTGGTCTACCGCAACCTCGGTCCCGACGCCTTCGACACCGAGGTGGCCGGCCGCCTCAAGGGCCTCTACCGGCGCGCCTGGAGCCAGAACCAGTTGCTCTTCCGGCGCGCGGCGGCGGCGATCGGCGCGCTCGAGGCGGCCGGCATCGAGACCCTGGTGACCAAGGGTGCTTCGCTGGCGCTGCTCTCCTACGGCGACGTCGGCGCGCGGCCGATGGACGACGCCGACGTGCTCGTGCCGATCGCCCGCACGCGCGAGGCGATCGAGGTCCTCACTGCCGCCGGGTGGCAAGCCGAACACGACGACCCGCTGGCCTGGACCGAGGTCCACCACTCGCTGGGCTTCGCCGGTCCCGGCGGCGGCAACGTGGACTTGCACTGGTTTTTGCTCTGGCAACCGGCGCGCGACGACGAGCTCTGGAGGGCTGCCGTGTCGATGGAGCTGGCAGGGGTCGCGACGCGCGCCCCCTGCCCCGCCGACCAGCTGTTGCTCGCCTGCGTCCACGGCACCCCCTGGAGCCCGCTGCCGCCCTTCCGCTGGATCGCCGATGCCGTAATGACCGTCCGCGCTGCGGGGGAGGGGCTCGACTGGGACCGGGTCGGGGAGGAGGCGGAGCGCCGCCAGTTGACCGTCGCCACCCTCGCCGCGCTTGCCTACCTGCGCGACGAGTTCGACCTGCCCGTTCCCAGGTGGTTGAGCGATCGCCTCTCGGCCGCCCCGGTCTCGCGCCACGAGCGGGCCGCGTTTCGGGCCGCCGGCCGTCCGGACAGCCCGCTGCGCACGCTGCGCATGGCCTGGGATCGCTACCGGCGCCTGCGCAGCCTCGATACCGGCGCGCCGAGGCCCGCCGGCTTCGTCTCCTTCGCGCGCCGCTTCTGGGGCCTCGAGAGCGCCTGGCAGTTGCCGCTGCACGCCGGCCGGGCGTTCAGCCGGCGGCGCGGGCGCGATGCCGCTCGATCCGCGCCTTGAGCGCCCGAAAGTGCCCCTCGCGACTGGCGGTGGCGTCCTGGGTGAGGCTGCCGGGATGAACGCGACGGCGCAGCAGCACGGCTCGCAGGCGGGCGATCTCGACTCCCGCCTCGCGAGCGCGCAGCAGCCAGTCGATGTCCTCGGCGGTTCGCATCGTCTCGTCGAAGCCGCCCACCCGTTCGAAGACCTCGCGCCATAGGACCATCGTCATCGTGTGGACGTCCGGCTCGTCCTCCGCCTTCGCCGGCGTGGCAGGCATCACGGTGGGCACCTTGGACCCCTCGGCCCAGAAGGGCAGATCGGCACCCTGCTCGACCATCAGCTCCTGCCCGGCCAGCGCACAGCCGACGCTCGGGTGGTCGAGCAAATGGCCGACCTGGACGGCGAGCTTGTCCGGCGTCATCGCGTCGTCGCTGTCGTGGAAGGCGATCAGCTCGCCGCTCGCCGCCGCGAAGCCGCGGTTGCGTGCCGCCGAGGGGCCGCGATTCTCCTGGGCGATCACGGTGACCTCGTCGAAGCCGGCGGCCACCTCGGCGGTGCGATCGACCGAGCCGTCGTCGACGACGATCGTCTCCACCGGTGAGTAGGTCTGGGCGCGAACGCCCTCGAGCGCCTCGCCGACGTAGCGCTCGGCTTCGAAGGCGGGGATGACGACGCTGACCAGGGGCTTAGAACCCGTTCTTGGGCTCACGGCGGTAATTCTCCCTCATGCGGGTTGGCCAGCTCGGCGACCAGCGCCGACCAGGCGAAGTCTTCGGCGCCGAGGCCGGCGCCGGTGCGGGGGTCGTAGTACTCGCGCAGGCCTTCGCGCTCGACCGCGCCGATCACTCCGTCCGCGATCCGCGCCGCGGCCTCCTCGTAGCCGAGGCGGCGCAGCCCGAGCCAGAGGAGCCAGGTCGAGTTGACCCAGGTCGGGCCGCGCCAGTAGCGCCGCACCGGGCCGCGGCTGCCGCCGGGCTCGTAGCTCGGCTCTGCGGCGGAGACAGAGGGCGGCGCGACCGGGGTCAGGAACCGGTTCTCGTCGAGCAGATGCTCTTCGACCAGGCGGCGGCCGATTCCCTCGGGCAGGTCGGGGAGTGCCAGCGGGGCCAGGGAGGCCCAGGTGACGGCGCCGGGCCGGGCACCGCCCGGCTGCGCCTCGTCGAGGAAGAGCCCGCGGTCCTCGTCCCATAGCCGCTCGACCAGGGCCGGTGTCGCCGAGGGGCGGCCCAGCGCCTGTAGGGAGAGCGACCAGAGCGTGTTGACCAGGGTCTCGCAGAGGACCGGCCCGCCTCTGTCGCGGACTCGACGGGCGTCGAAGCCCAGCCGCCGGTTGCGGTGGACGAGCAGCGGGAAGCCGATCCGTGAGCACGCGCGGCACCCCCATACGGGGTCGAACTTCGGCGAGGCGTCGAGCCCCGACTCGTCGGGCTGGATGATCCAGAGCAGGCCGTCCCCCTCGAGATCGCGGTTGGCGGCGAGCCAGTCGGCCTGGGCCACGATCCGCGGCTCCTCACAGGGGTCGCCGACGGCGATCTGCCAGGCCCAGGCAAGCAGCGGCGGCTGGATCGTCCCGGTCTGGAACGAGCGGCGCGAGGCGACGTTGTAGAAGGGCAGCCGGGAGAGCGCTACCGACCCCTCCCAGAAGACCGTGTGGCCGATGAAGCCGTCGTCCCGCTGGGCGGCGAGCAGCGTCTCCAGCTCGGTTCGCGAGCGCTCCGGCTCGAAGCGCCGCCGGGCGATCGCCGCGAAGCACGAGTCCCAGTACCACTGCCACGGATAGCGGCTAGGGCTAGGCCGTGTGTAGGCGAATGGGGTGCCTCGGCGCTCCCCCTCCACCCAGTTAGCCCGCAGTACCCCCTCCGCAATATCAACCGCCGACGGGACGAAATCCGGACCCATGGTCCGGATTTCGTCCCGTCGGCGGGGGAACGGCACCGGGCGGTGCGGCGCATTTCGCGCAGCGCCCAGGCGCCTAGGACGAGGAGGAGGCCGAACAGGGCGACGATGCCGGGCCAGGTGCCCGGCCAGGTGACGGCGCCGACGAACCCCTGCCTCGCGGCTTCGATCACTTCCGTGACCGGGTTGACTTCGGCGACGGTGCGCAGCCACGGCTGCAGCAGCGCCAGCGGCGCGTAGGCGGTGGTGGTGAAGACCAGCGCCATCATCCCCGCCTGCATCAGCGGCGCCGCCGACTGGCTCTTGAAGCGCAGCGCCAGGGCCGAGCCCCAGCAGGCCGCCACGGCGGCCATCGCCGCCACCATCAGGTAGGTGACCGCCAGGCCGTCGATGCCCGGCCAGCCGGCACCGAGGGGCAGGGCGATCGCGAAGACGAAGGTGGCCGGGATCAGCGCCCGGGTACTGGCGGAGAGGACGGTGCCGGCGAGCAGGACCCAGCGCGGGGCGGGGGAGACAAGCAGCCGGTCGACCCAGCCCTGCTCCATGTCGCGGGCAAGGTTGACTCCCGCCGCGGCCCCGGTGAAGCCGGCGCCCTGGAGCATGCTGACCGGGACGACAAAGCTCTCGTATGCCCCCACTTCGAATCCGTTCAGCTGCGTGAGCGCGCCGAAGACGCCGTTGAGGCCGAGGAAGAAGATCGTTGGCGCCAGCACCCCCGGGATCGCCGCCCCGGGCACGCGCAGCAGCTCGTTCCTCGAGCGCGCCATCAGCGCCGCGATCGTCGCCAGGTTCGCTCGCCATTCCGGCAGTGCGGCGGCGCGGTCCATCAGATGGTTGATCCCGCGGCCGCGTGTGACTGGGGGCGCGCGTGGCCAAGCAGGTCAAGGACGCAGGGTGCAGCCTTTGGCGGGGCCAAAGGCAAACCCGAGGACGCAGAGGTGCGCAGCGCCATGCGCGTCATCCAGGCGTGCGGGGTCGTGGGATCAACCATCTAACCCACTTTCAACCTGTGTCGGAGGGCGCGGGCGCTGAGCACGAGGCCCAGCACGACGATTCCGGCGATCGACAGCAGCGCGTAGATCAGGTCGGTGGCGTCGACGTCGGCGATGATCGGGTTGCGAACCCCTTCCGCGATGAAGCTGAACGGGTTGTATTCGGCGATCGCCTTCGCCGGCTGGATCATCAGGTCGAGGGGGAAGAAGGCGGAGGAGAGGAAGAGGACGACGAGGACCAGGGGGAAGAGGCCCTGGACGACGCTGGCGCTGCCGCTTCGCAGCGCGATCGCGGCGCCGATACCGCCGACCGCCATCGCCGTCGCGGTGACCAGCACGACCGCGATCAGCGCCCCGGCGACGCCGCTGTGGATCTCGGCCCCGAAGAGGAGCCCGATCGCGAGGAACCAGAGGGCGGAGAAGAAGCCCAGCGCTGCCGTTCCCGCCAGCCGGCCGAGCACGATCGTGAAGCGGGGGATGGGGGCGGCGAAGAGGCGGTCGGTGAAGCCCATCTCGATGTCGACCGCGAAGGCGATCCCGCCGCTGTTGCCGGCCAGCATCAGCGATTGCATCATCGCCCCGGCGAGCATGAACTGGAGGAAGCCCTGTACGGGTGGGAAGCCGGGCAGGTCGACGGCCGAGCCTGCGCCGCCGGTCTGGACCGCCAGCAGCAGGGTGGGGAAGACGACGATCGGCGCCATCAGCTGCGGACGGCGGAAGGTCTGGCGGATCGAGCGCATCCCCAGGGCCCGTACGACGCGCAGATTGGCCGCCATCCCGCTCACGCCTCGACCGCGTCCTGCTCGGCCTCGTTCTCCTTCTCCAGGTGGTAGCCGGTCTTGGCGACGAAGACGTCGTCGAGGGTGGGTCGGACCAGCTCCAGCGCCTCGACTCCGACTCCCGCTTCGTCGAGCGCCCGCACCGTGCGGGGGATGTCCGCCGCGCCGTTGGCGACCTCGACCAGCACCGCCCTGGCGTCGGTCGGAGGCAGCAGCTTGCCGATCCGCGCGCAGACCTCCTCGGCCTCGGCGATCGAGCCCTCGGCGATCTGCAACTGGATATGGGGGTGGCCGATCTCCTTCTTGAGCGAGTCCGGCGTGCCTTCGGCGACGATCCGGCCGTTGTCGATGATGCCGACGTTGTCGGCGAGCTGGTCGGCCTCCTCCAGGTACTGGGTGGTAAGGAAGACGGTCGTCCCTTCGTCGTTCAGCTCCCGCACCTCCTCCCAGATCGTCTTGCGGCTGACCGGGTCCAGGCCGGTGGTCGGCTCGTCGAGGAAGAGCACGCGGGGCTCGTGCACCAGCGCCGCGGCCAGGTCGAGGCGCCGCTTCATCCCGCCCGAGTAGGAGCCGACGCGGCGGTCGGCCGCGGCGACCAGGTCGACCCGCTCGAGTAGGTCGTCGGCACGCCGCCTGCCCTCGGCGGTGGGCAGGCCCTGCAGGGTCGCTTGCAGGCGGATCAGCTCGCGCCCGGTCATCAGCGGGTCGAGTGCCGCCTCCTGGAGGGCGACGCCGATCGAGGCGCGCACGGCGCGCGGCTCGCCGACCACGTCGTGACCCGCCACGGTCGCCCGGCCGCCGGTCGGCAGCAGCAGCGTGGTCAGCATCCGCACCGTCGTCGTCTTGCCGGCCCCGTTGGGGCCGAGGAAGCCGTAGATCTCGCCCTCGCCGACCTCGAGGTCGACGCCCTGGACCGCCTTCACCTCGTCGAAGGCCCGTTCGAGTCCCTCGACGACGATCGCCCGCATCAGGTTCCCGCGGGCTCGGCCTGCGCCAGCGGCGGCCGGGCGTCGACCCAGCGGCGGCCGTTGGCCCGCTCCAGCGCCTCGGCCGCGTCGAGCAGCAGCTCGTCAGCCCCCCAGGCTCCCTGCAACTGAAGCGCGATCGGAAGGCCCTCCGAACCGAGGCCAACCGGCACGCTGATCGCCGGGATGCCGGTCAGGTTGGCGAGGGCAGCGCCGCGCACATTCGCCTGGTCTGCCGTCTGCGTGCCCGAGGGCAGCTCGACGAGCGGCGTCTCCAGGGGCGGAGCGACCGCGGGAATCGTCGGCCAGGCGATCACGTCGACTTCCTCGAACAGGGCAGCTAGGCGCCGCCGCATCAGCGTCCGCACACGCCCCGCCTGTGCGATCGCCGCCGCCGGTAGCAGCATCCGGTACTTGAGGAAGCCGCGGTTGATCGGGCTGATGCCGGGGTCGAGGTCGTTGAGCCGCTCGGGTGAGACTCCGCCGAGGCTCTCCGCGTTGATGATCAGGATTCCGGCCAGCGTCGCCGCGTCGAGGTCGGCCAGCTCGATCTCGCGGACTTCGCCGCCGGTCTCGGCGCGCAGAGCCTCGATCGCCGCCCCGCAGGCCTCGCCGACCTCAGGCGTTACGTCCTCGGAGACCGTGTCGCGGACGACGCCGATCCGTAGGCCCGCCGCCTCGCCGGCAGCAAGCTCCTCGCCGAAGAGCGTCGACCCGAGCAGGCGGCAGTCGGCGGCGTCCGCGCAGAGCGGGCCGGAGACGATCAGCGTCGTCACCGCCTCCATGTGGTGGCCGGCCATCGCCGAGCGGCCGAAGGTCGGCTTCAGCCCGGTCAGGCCGCAGTAGGCGGCGGGGAAGCGAACGGAGCCGAGCCCGTCGGCGCCGACGGCGCCGGAGACGAGTCCCGCCGAGGTCGCCGCGGCGGGCCCGCTTGAGGATCCCCCGGGGCAGCGCTCGGTGTCCCAGGGGTTGCGGGCGGCGCCGTAGACGGAGACGTTGCCGGTGCTCCCCGCGCCGAGCTCGTGCATGTTGCCGACGCCGACGACGACGGCGCCGGCGTCGCGCAGGGCGCGGTAGGGGCCGGACTCGCCCGGGGCGGTCGGGGCGAGCAGTTCCGCGGCGCCGAAGCGCTGTGCCCGCCAGGGCAGCGGCCACTCGTCCTTGATCACGACCGGGACGCCGTGCAGCGGCCCGTCGGGCGCCTCGGCCAGCATCGCCCGCGACTCCTCCGGGAAGGTCGCGACGACGGCGTTGATCGCCGGGTTGCGCTCCTCGATCCTCGTCAGGGTCGCGTCGAGCAGCTCGGCGGCGTCGGCTTCGCCCGCAGCGATCGCGGCGGCCTGCCCGCGCAGGGAGAGGTCGAGAGCGCTCATGTCTGTTCCGGGGCCCGCGAGAGGTCGGGATTGCGCTCGGGCTCGAGGTCGCCGAGCTCGAGCGAGAGCAGGGCGCGGATCGCGGGCCAGAACATCTGGTGCGCGGCGCTCATCACCGCGAGGTCGACCTCGTCGGCTTCGATCTGCAGGGATGCGAGGCCGGCGGGTATGAACTGCTCTGCTCGATCCGCGGCCTCCATTCCGGCTGGCAACCCTACAGAGGCGGGATGGCCGGGATCGTGCAAGCGGCCCCTCAGCGGCGCATCCCTCCGCCCCGGTGGGCAGAATCGTGGCCGCAACCCTGATCGCAACACCGGGTTTGCAGCATGAGATCGTGCGACTAGCAGCCAAAAACGGACCGGGCTCCCGTGCCCCAGTGGCATTCGCGCTCGCCGCGCTGCTCGCTGCGCTGATCGTGGTCGCCTGGCCGGGAGCCGCCGAGTCCGCGCCGCTACGTGTCGTCGTCCTCGGCAAGACCACGGAAACGCCACCCCCCTCGTGTCCGGGGAAAATCGTCAACAACGTCGAGGTCGTCCCCTGCAGGGTGGAGGGCCACGTGACCGGCTTCCAGGTCAACGCCGGCGGAGTCGCGCGGCCCTACGAGGCTCCGTTCGACGGCAAGCTGGTGGCCTGGTCGATCACGCTGGCGAAGCCCTCGCGCACGGACTCGAAAACGACCACCGACGAGGTCGGCTTCTTCGACGAATTCCTCGGCGAGCCCTCGCAGGCGCGGATCGGCGTCCTGCGCCCGGTCGAAGACTCCAAGCCTCCCCAGTACAAGCTCGTCCGCCAGAGTCCGCTGGAGCGGCTCAACCCCCACTTCGGCAGCACCCCGATCTTCGCCCTCGAGCACCCGCTGACGGTGCTCCGCGGCCAGGTCATCGCCCTCACCATCCCCACCTGGGCGCCGATGTTCGCCTTCAACGTCTCCGCCGAAGACACCTGGCGCGGCAGCCGCCTAACCGGCCACTGCGCTTCCAAGGAGGACATCCAGGGCGGCCACCCCCAGCAGGGAGTGGGCAAAACCAAGACCTACGGCTGCTACTACTCCAACGCCCGCCTGCTCTACACGGCGACGCTGGTCAAGCAACCGTGACGCTTTCCTGACGCTCTGCGCGCCACGCGTGCGCCGGGAGCGGGCACGCTCAGGGTGTGCTCGCCATTTGGTTCGTGTTGCTCGTCGGTTCGGCCTTCCCACAGGTCGAAGACCCCTGGCCGGACCGCATCGGCTTCGGGTTCCCCGTCGCGCTTGCCGGAGCCGGTGCGGTGGCTGGGAGGAGTGATTTACGCATCCGCGCCCCGGGCACGTCGAGAGAGGGCGATCGGACGGTTCAGCGTGTGGGGGTTTTGGATTGGCGTGCTGTTTTACGTGACGTCGGTTGTCGCTCAGGTAGTCTCCAGTCTATGAAACGTTTTGTCCTACCCGAGCTGATGCCTTCTTACGTCTTGCTGGCGATCGGCGCGCTGATCTATCTGTTGATGGGCTCCGACAGCACGCTCGCGCACTTGGTGGCGCTTGCCCTGTTTGCGGTCGGCGTTTGGATCGTCTTCCGACCGCAGAAGTTCACCGCTGGTGCACGGGCGGCTTCTAGAGTGCTTCTTGGCGGAGGCCGCAGTACTGACAGTCGCTGACGTCGAGGCCGATCAGCTGGTCGCATCGGCGGCAGGCTCGGAGGTTTTCCGGCGTGCGGGGCAGAGACGAGGCGGAGGGGGCGAGCGGCAGCACCATCGCCACCGGCTCCATCTCCTCGCCGGTGTCGCGGTCGAGGTAGATCTGGCCGGGTTCGGCGTGGGCCAGGGCCTCGCGGCCCGAGGCCGGCGCGCGCATCCGGAAGAGCTGCTTCGAGTTCACGACGGCGAAGACTAATAGCTTGCGCGGTCCCGATGCGTGTCCTCCTCTTCCACGGCTACATGCTGCGCGGCACCGGCAGCAACATCTACAACGCCAATCTCGCCCGCGCCTTGGCCAGGTTGGGCCATGAGGTCCACCTGCTCTGCCAGGACCGCGAGACGACGATCGAGGGGGTCGAGATCCACAACCCCGACATCCACGGCTTGCTCCCCGTCTACGTCAGGGATCCCTACGAGGGCTTCGAGGTGAAGACGTTCCCGGAGCTGACCGAGGAGGAGCTCGAGCGCTACGTCGAGACCAACGTCGCCGCGGTGCGCGAAGTGGCCGCTCAGGCCGGCGACATTGACGTAGCGCTGGCCAACCACCTCGTGATGGGCCCGGCGATCCTCGCCCGCGCGGACGTCTGTCCCTTCGCCGCCAAGATTCACGGCTCGGCGCTGGAGTACACGGTCAAACCGCATCCGCGGTTCCTGCCGTATGCGCGGGAGGGCATGGAAGCCGCAAGAGGCGTGCTCGTCGGGTCGCGGCATACGGCGGAGTCGCTTTGGGCGGCGCTGCCGGATGTGCCGGGGCTGGAAGAGAAGACTCGGTTGGGGCCGCCGGGGGTTGACACGGAGAGGTTTCGGCCGCGGGGCCCGTCACGGCCTCGGGGGGGCCTGCGGGCGGGGGCTTCGCCTCCGTTCTCGGCCCCCCCGAGTCCGCGCCACCCGCGGAGGGTCGTCTTCGTCGGGAAGCTGATCGTTTCCAAGGGGGTGGATTTGCTCCTGGCTGCGTGGCCGTTGGTTCGGGCCGAGCATCCAAATGCAGTGCTCGAAATCGCAGGGTTCGGCGCTTACGAGGACGGGTTGCGGCAGCTGCTTGCTGCTCTCGAGGGAGGGGACCTCGGTGGAGCTGGTGAGATCGCGGCGGCCGGCTGGGGCCTGGAGGGTGGGGAGGAGGGGCCGTTGCCGATCCTGTCTGCGTTCCTGCGGAAGCCGCCGGCCAGTTACATCGAGGCAGCGAAAGCGAGCGCCGGGTCGGTCGAGTTCATCGGGCGGCTCGAGCACGATGAGGTTTCGGAGCTGCTTCCCGATGCAGAAGCTCTCGTTATGCCGAGCACGTTTCCCGAGGCGTTTGGGATGGTGGCTGCTGAGGCCGCCGCTTGCGGGGTGCTGCCGGTGTCTGCGGGGCACTCGGGGATGCTGGAGGTCTCGCGGCAGCTGATGGCGGCTCTTCCTGCGGAGGTGGGGCGGCTGACGTCTTTCCCGGTCGAGGCGGGGGCCGTGGAGGCGATCGCGGAGCGGCTCAACGGGTGGCTGGGGGTGCCCGAGGAGGAGCGCGTCGCGGCTCGCGAGGCGCTTGTCGAGACCGCCGGTCGGCTTTGGAGCTGGGAGGGCGTCGCTCGCGGCGTCATCGCCGCTTCACGGGGCGACCTTGACCGTCTGCCGGATGCATAGAATGCGCCCCCGCCGATGATGGGCCGCCTGCCGATAGCGAAGATGCTCGCCGCCACGGTTGCGATGACCGTGGTCATCTCGGCCGTGATGGTGCCGATCAACTGGAACGGCCAGGGGGCATCCACCGCGGCGCCGAAGATCGACCAGCTGCTCAGCGTGATGATCGTCCTCTCGGCCTTCGTCTTCTCGCTGGTGATGGTGATGCTGTTCTACGCGCTGTGGAAATTCAAAGCCAAGCCGGGGGACGAATCCGACGGCGAGCCGATCCACGGCAACACGCGCCTCGAGGTGGCCTGGACCGTGATCCCGACGATCATCGTGCTCTTCGGCGCCGGCTACAGCTGGTCGGTCCTCAACGAGATCGAAGAGGAATCCGAGAAGCCCCCGCTCACCGTCCAGGTCTTCTCCCAGCAGTTCGCCTGGAGCTTCGGGTACCCGGGCAAGGGCGGCGCCTGGTCGGAGGGCGAGCTGCACGTCCCGCTTGACCGCCAGGTCCACTTCAAGATGCACGCCCAGGACGTGATCCACTCCTTCTGGGTGCCGGAGTGGCGGATGAAGAAGGACAACGTGCCCGGGATCACGACGACTGCGATCGTTACGCCCGACAAGCTCGGCACCTACCAGCTGATCTGCACCGAGCTCTGCGGCTTCGGCCACGCCGCGATGCGGGCGACGGTGGTGGTCGAAACCTCGGCCGACTTCCGCAAATGGGTAGCCGGGCTGAAAGAAACGGTGCCCGCGGCGCTGATGGAGTCCGTCGTCCAGGACACCGAGACCAACCCGGTGCCCCTGGGCGCCGGCGGGGCATAATGGAGGCCTTCCAGTGGTAGCTGCGATCAAGCAACCGGGATGGATTCGTGGCGCGCTCGGAGCGATTCTGGGCGCGGCTTTCGGCTTCGCCTTGGTCGTCGCCCTGCGCAAGGCCTCTGGCCTCCCCGTCTACCAGACCGAGCAGACCGGCTACCCGCACATCGTCGTGCCGCTGGTCACCGGCCCGCTCGGCTTCCTGGCGGGCTTCGGCTGCTTCGACTACTGGCTGCGCTGGGCGGTGGGGATGCCGACGATCCCCGAGGACCACTCCCAACACGGTGCCAAGAGCTGGAGGGACTACTTCCGCTTCAACACCGATCACAAGGTGATCGGCATCCAGTACATCGTCACCACCTTCTTCTTCTTCTTCGTGGGCGGCCTGATGGCGATGCTGATCCGGGCCGAGCTGGCGCAGCCGGGCACCCAGATCGTCGACGCCGCCACCTACAACAGCCTCTTCTCCACCCACGCGGTGCTGATGATCTTCCTCTTCGTGATCCCGGTCTTCGCCGGGATCGCCAACTACGTCCTGCCGCTGATGATCGGCGCCCCGGATATGGCCTTCCCGCGCCTCAACGCGCTCAGCTTCTGGATGCTGCCGCTGGCCGGGCTGCTCTTCATCGGCAGCTTCCTGGCGCCCGGCGGCGCCTTCGACACCGGCTGGACCGGGTACGCGCCGCTCTCGACCGGGGCGCCGCTCGGGCAGTCGTTCTTCAACCTCGGCGTCCAGTTCGCCGGCGCCTCCTCGATTGCCACCGCTCTCAACTTCCTTGTGACAATCATCACGATGCGTGCGCCCGGAATGACCTTCTGGCGCATGCCGCTGCTGGTCTGGGCGAACCTCTCGACCTCGCTGCTGGTCGTCGCCGCGACCCCGTTCATCGCCGGCGTCCAGTTCATGGTCCTCTTCGACCGCGCCATCGGCACCCAGTTCTTCGAGTTCGCCGGCGGCGGCGACGTGGTCAGCTATCAGCACATCTTCTGGTTTTACTCGCACCCGGCCGTCTACATCATGATGCTGCCCGGCTTCGGGATCATCAGCGAGGTCATCTCGACCCACGCCCGCAAGCCGATCTTCGGCTACCGCCTGATGGCGCTGGCGCTGATCGGAATCGTCGTGCTGAGCTACTCGGTCTGGGCCCACCACATGTTCGTCGCCGGCATGTTCAGCTGGCTGCGGGTGCCGATGATGATCACGACGCTGCTGATCGCGGTGCCGACGGGTATCAAGATCTTCTCCTGGCTGGGCACGCTCTACTTCGGCAAGATCCACACCTACTCGACGGCGATGCTGTTCGCGCTCGCCTTCATCGTCACCTTTACGATCGGCGGCATCAGCGGCGTGATGCTGGGCATGGTGCCGATCGATATCCACGTCTCCGACACCTACTTCATCGTCGCCCACATCCACTTCGTGCTCTTCGGCGGCTCGGTCTTCACGATCTTCGCCGGCATCTACCACTGGTTCCCGAAGATCACCGGGCGGATGTACGACGAGAAGCTCGGCCGGGTCCACTTCTGGGGCACGCTGGTCGGCACCTGGGTCACCTTCATCCCGATGCACTGGGTCGGGATGGACGGGATGCCGCGGCGCGTCGCCGACTACGCGACCCAATTCGGGGAGTGGAACATCCTGATCAGCTGCGGCGCCTTCCTGCTCGGCTTCTGCCAGCTCGTCTTCCTCTACAACATGGTCGTCAGCTGGCGCTTCGGCCCGCGCGCCGAGGCCAACCCGTGGCGGGCCAACTCGATCGAGTGGCAGGTCTCCTCGCCGCCGCCGGTCTTCAACTTCCCTGAGATCCCGCGCGTGGTCGGCGGTCCGTACGAGTACGGCGTGCCCGGCGCGCGGCACGCGATCATGGCCGGCGAGAGCGTCGAGGCCCCAGCAGAGACGCAGCCGACGGTGGTGGGCTCCACATGAGCGAGAGCCCCGAGGCACGTCCCCTGCTCGTCTTCCTCAACGAGGTGGCGGGCGGGCGCAAGCTGCTGAAGGCCGTGAGCGAGAGGGCTGACCGGGTCCCGTTCGTGGCCGTCGCCGCGCCTCAGAACCAGCCCGCGATCGGCCAGCTGATCGATTCGGGCGAACTGCGCGACGCCGCGCGGGCCCGGGTCGAGGTGACGATGTCGATCCTCTCCGAGTACGGGGTCGAGTCGGTCGGCGAGGTGATGGATCCGGAGCCTTCGCTGGCGCTCGACGACGCCATCCGCGCCCATGAACCCGGCGAGGTGCTGCTCTCCTGCGCCTCGGAGACGCGCTTCGGCTTCACCCGCAAGGACCTCGTCGCCTGGGCGACGGACCGCTTCGAACCGGAGGTCGAGGTCACCCACATCCCTGTGCGTATCTCGGACGACTCGGTCAGCTGGGAGAAGAGCCACACGCTCGTCGTGGCGACCCAGACCGTGGCCGCACCGGACCTGGTCAGCCGGCTCAAGGAGCGTGCCGCCGGCCACCCGCACCGCTACACGATCATCTGCCCGCGGGCAGATGACGTGACCGAGCCGCAGATCGTCCGCGACCTCGCCTCGACGCTGGCCGCGCTTTACAGCGCAGACGTCGACGCCACCGGTCAGCCGATGAGCCCCGACCCCTTCCATGCCGTGAAGAACGCGATCGAGCACTACAGCATCGACGAGGTGCTGATCTCGACCTTCGCCGGCGAGAGCTCGCGCTGGCTCGAGGACGACCTGATCGGCAAGGTGCGCGAGATCACCGACAAGTCCGTCGAGCATCTCGAGGTCGGCCGCCCCGCGGCCGCCGTCGCCGCTGCGGTCGCCGAGGGAGGGGAGGCCTGATGGAGAGCGCAACGGTCGCACTGGGCCACGCACACGAAGAGCACCACGGGCCGCCCGAGGCCAACGAGAGCTCGCGGATCGACCGCCAGACGCTTGGGATCCTCCTCTTCATCGTCTCCGAGGTGATGCTCTTCGGTGCCTTCTTCGCCTCCTACTTCTTCCTCCGGGTTGTCGTCGACCCGCCGACCTGGCCGCCCCACCCCTATGAGCTGCCGGTCGCCGTTGCCGGGATCAACACCGCGATCCTGGTCTCCTCCAGCTTCACGATCCACTACGCGCTGGAGTCGATCCGCCGCGGCAACCGCACCGGCCTCAAGCTCGGTCTAGTGCTGACCTGGCTGCTCGGCATGACCTTCCTCTTCATCCAGGTCAACGAGTACGTGCACCTCGGCTTCAGCGCCCGCGACCTCGGTTTCGGCTCGATCTTCTACAGCCTCACCGGCCTGCACGGCGCCCACGTCTTCGTCGGGCTCTGCCTGCTCAGCTTCGCCACGATCCGCGCCTTCCGCGGTCACTTCGGCCCCGCGGCCAAGGACCACCTCGGCGTCGAGGTCCCCGGCATCTACTGGCACTTCGTGGACGTGATGTGGATCGTCGTCTACGTCTCGGTTTACATCCTCTAGTTCACAGTCTTTCTGGGGCGGCATGGATGTGCCCTGGCTTGATTGCTACGCGTACCTTGACAGGTATATAGACGTACCTATAGGGTCTTGACGTGGGGCGGGATAGGGGCGAGATCCCCGGTAGAAGCTTCGGTTTTGTGCCCGGTTGGGTGGTTGTCCTGACCCTATGTGCCTCAGCGCTCGGTTTTGCCGCTTCTGCGAGTGGACAAACTTCAGGCGCAGCTAGTCATGGCGAAGACCAGCCGTCCGTCAACGTGACGAGCCAGGTGATCGACCTGTGCGAATGGGAGCCGATGTCTTGCTTTGAAGACCTCGCCACAGTCAATGTCACAAGGAACGGCACGGGATCCGGAACGGTGACCAGTTCCCCGGCGGGAATCAACTGCGGTGTCTTTTGCTCGGGAAAATTCTCAGTGGGCTCAGTGGTGACGCTCACTGCCAAAGCCAATGAAGGCTCCAAATTCACCGGTTGGTCAGGCGGCTTCACCGCCTGGCCAGAAAGCGGCTGCTCGGGTACCGGCATCTGCACAATCCCACTCGCATTCATTCGCATAGCTGTGTTCCCGCCTCCGCCCCCGCCGCCAGTTGGGGTCACCGCGACCTTCGACCTCGAATCGAAACCAAAAAACCTCGATCTCACCGTCTCCAAGACGGGGACGGGCTCGGGCACCGTCAAATCAAACCCCGCGGGGATAGATTGCGGCAGCGCCTGCACGGCTGGATTCGAAGCAGGCAAAGAAGTGACGCTCATCGCCAGCGCTGAAGCGGGCTCAGCCTTCAGCAGCTGGAAAGGCTGCGATGTCGTCAACGGCCGCGAATGCAAAGTCACGGTTGACGCGGCGGAGACAGTCAGCGCTAAATTCACCGAAGTCAAGACGCTTTCGGTGCAGAAGGAAGGCGCCGGCCTGGGTTCGGTCAAGAGTTCCCCGGGTGGGATCACTTGCCTGGCGGCTTGCGTGTCGGCTGAGGCTGAGTTCTCTGCCGGTCCCCCGGCCAAAGAAGTCACCCTGACGGCGGCTCCCTATAAAGGCTCGGCCTTCGCCGGATGGGGCGGGGACTGCTCGGGTCTCTCTCCAACCTGCAAAGTGACGCTTTCGGCGGCCAAATCGGTGACCGCGGAGTTCGCGCCTACCCCGAAAGTCAGCTTGACGCTCGACAAGGCCCCCGGGACTGGCACGGTGAAGAGCGCACCGGTCTCGATCAACTGCGCGGCCGCCTGTTCTTCCCAGACCTCGGGCTTCTACCTTGGCAGCGAGGTCGGGCTGACCGAGACCCCCTATAGATCGACCTTTTCCCAGTGGATGGGGTCCTGCTCTGGCGGCTGGTCCACCTGCAAATTGACGATGACCGAAGCGAAGACGGTTGGGGCCGAATTCGCCGGCGCCCCGATGGCGGGCATCTCGCTGACGTTCACGAAGGCGGTGGGGGGCACCGGCACCGGCAAGGTGACGAGCTACCCGAGCGGGGTCAATTGCGACGCAAGCTGTTCGTCCAGCGTCGCCACATTCAAACCGGGCGCCAAGGTCGTCCTCAAGCAGACACCCGCCAAAGGCTCCACTTTTGCCGGATGGGGCGGCGCCTGCTCCGAATCGATTACCTGTGAAGTGACGCTCTCAGAGGCCAGGGAAGTCACTGCCGAGTTCGAGGCGATCCCGGCCCGCATCCTGACCGTCGACAAGTCAGGCGGCGGCACGGGCACGGTTAAGACCGTGCCCACCGGTGTCAATTGTGGCCTGAATTGCCCGCAGGCCTCAGCGCGCTACTTGCAGACAGCCGCCATCACGTTGATGGCCGCACCGGGCAAGGGGTCGGAGCTGGTCGAGTGGACGGGCTGCGATGAAATTTCGGGCGAGCTCTGCATCGTCACGATGGAGTCGGCGAAGGAAGTCACGGCCAGATTCGAATAGAGCATGCGCGGCGGCGACCACTGGCGATGAGTCGGGCTACCGGCGACGCGCCTCCGGTCCCATCGGTTTACATCCTCTCGCGGCGCGGTAAAACTGTAGGTATGCACAATCCGCTGAGGTCAGAGGCGGACGCGTTCCGCTGGGTGGTCGTGATCGGCACGGGAGCCGTGTCGGTCATCGCCCTCACCCTCCTGACGCGGCCGGTCGTCGGGGTCGTCTGGACGGCGCTTCTGATCGGCTTCGGTGCTGGGTTTGCGTATCGCAATTCGCGCGGGTCCTTGCCACGGATCGTCGCCGTCACGCGGGGCGAAGACGGCAAGCACCGGATGCTCGTGGTGGCCAACGAGACGGTCGAGGGAGAGGCGCTGCTGGAGGAGATCCGCGGTCGCTGTCGCGGCCGGGACTGCGAGATCCTCGTCGTCACCCCGGCGCTGGCCGGGTCGCGCGCCTCGCACTGGGCCTCGGACGTCGACGGGGCGATCGAGCTGGCGCGGCAGCGGATGGAGCTCTCGCTGATCGCGATCGGGCAGCTGGGGCTGAAGGCGAGGGGTGAGATCGGCGATTCCGACCCCAACGTGGCGATCGAGGACGCGCTGCGGGTCTTCCCCGCCGACGAGATCGTCATCTCCACGCACCCCCCGGACCGCTCCCGCTGGCTCGAGCGCGGCGTCGTCGACCGGGCGCGCGAGCAGATCGACCTGCCGATCGCGCACGTCGTGGTCGACCTCGTGGCTGACCGTGCAGCTTCGTGACAATTTCGTTGCTGGATCGCAATGTCCAGCAAACATGAAGAAACGTTTTGTCTTCTAGTCTGCCAATATGGAGACGATGACCTCGAGTTGGACGGACGACCGCATGGACGACCTGAAACATCAGGTCGACGACCTGGGGCGGCGAATGGACGAACGGTTTGCCCAGGTCGACCAGCGGTTTGCTCAGGTCGACCGACGCATGGATGAAGGCTTCGGAGAACTGAATCAGCGCTTCGACGCGCTGCAGCGGACGATGATTCAGTTCGGGGCGGTCATGATCGCGGCTCTGGTCGGGTTGCTGGCGACCCAGCTCGGATTGATCCTGACTCAGCTCTGACTCAGCGCCGGCGCATCCCGCTGGCTCCGTGTCTCGCCGGTCGCTTCGAACACGCTCGATCGCGGTTCCAGACGCCCCGCGGTCGCGACGGTCCAAAGCATCGCCAGCCAGGTGGCGGTGGCGAGGGCAACGTGCAGCCAGACGATGCCCGGGGGCAGCTCTAGAGCCCATTGCAGGCCCCCTACGGCCCCCTGGAGGGCGAGTAGGCCGATCACGGCGCTGAGGGGCTTCACGGCTCTCCTGTCGCCCCCTGGGCGGCGCAGTAGGAACCAGACGGCGATCGCGGCGAGGCCGAAGACGGCGGCGATCGCCGAGTGGCGCTGCACTACCCACTCAAGGGTCCCGGCTCCCTCGAAGTCGAAGCGGTGCACGAGCTCGCCTTCGTGGGCGCCGGCATGGGGCCCGGAGCCGGTTGCGACCGTCCCCGCCAGGATCGCCAGCTGGCCGAGCGGGATCAGCGCGCGGACCGCCCAGACGCCGAGCCGGTCGGTCGAGGCGCGCCGCTCGCCGGGCTCGTAGCGGGCGCACCAGGCGAGCGCGAAGGCGGCGTCGAGGAGCAGCATCGAGAGGATGAAGTGGCCCATCACGAGTCCAGGTGCCAGGTGGTACTTGACGACGAGGGCGCCGAGGATCGCCTGGCAGATGACCCCCAGCGGCAGCAGGGCTCCGAACAGCGCCAGGTGCCAGCGGAAGGGCTGGCGGAACCAGGCGAGGGCACTGGCGGCGATCACCGCGAGCCCGACGAATCCCGTCAGCAGCCTGTTGCCGTACTCGATCACCGCGTGGGTCTCGAGCGGCGGCACGGTGCCGCCGTAGCATTTCGGCCAGTCCGGGCAGCCAAGTCCCGAGCCGGTGATCCTCACCGCGGCGCCGGTGAGGACGATCAGCGCAAGCGCCCCCAGGGCGACCAGCGCCACGGTCGCGTAGAGCTGTGGAGAGATGCGGAGGCGGTCGCGCATGGGAGAAGCCTCAGGAGATGATGCCAGCGGCCGCCTCGAGGCCGCTGGAGGCGCTCAGCCGCCTTTGCCGCCGCCCTTGGCGGTCGAGGCGATCAGGTACTCGACCAGCTCTTCCAGTTCTTTCGGGCTGATCAGCGTGCTGAAGTTGGTCGGCATCAGGTTGGCCGGATAGCCCTTGGCGATGACCTTGTTGGGGTCGACGATCGACTCGTCGATCATTGCCGCTGTCTGGCCGGGGAGGACTTCGTCGAGGTCCGGTCCGGTGACGCCGCCGGCGCCTGCCGCGGCCAGCGCGTGGCACCCCCCGCAGCCGTTGTCGGCGAACACCTGGGCACCGGGCCCGCCGGGGACCTTGGGCGGGGCGGCGCCGGGAACGCCGGCGTAGAGGGCGACGTAGGCGGCCACGTCCTGGAGGTCCTGCCCGCTGACCAGGTCGGCGGGCATCGAGACCGCCGGGTTGTCGTTGCTCGGCCTGGGGAACTCGACCTGCGCTTCGACCACGCCTTCCACCGTCGAGTCGTTCTCGCCGGCGACGCGAGCCGCGGCGAAGGCGTCGTCGAGGTCGGGCCCCTGTGTGCCGCTCGTCCCGGCCTGCGCCATCGTGTGGCAGGCGCCGCACTTCTGAACGAAGAGGGCGCGGCCCCTTTCGGGGTCGGCGTCGCTGGTGCCGCAGCCTGAAGCCGGCAGCGCCACGGCCGCGACGGCGGCGAGGGCGAGCAGGGGGCGGATGGCGGTCGAGAGCTTGGGCATAGGGCGCGAAGCGGGCCGGAGTCTATATGCCCCAGCCGCGTGAAAGCCGCCTTGCACAGGCGTGGGGGTGGGGTAGGCTTGAGACGATCCTCACTAGTTCGCGAACCCACGGAGGGGAGGCACCGGATGCAGGTACGGGAAGGCATGTCGGACGTGGTCCTGACGGTCGGGCCCTCGCACACGCTGCGCGACGCGGCGACGATGATGGCCGAGAAGGGTGTCGGCGCGGCGCTGGTGGCCGACGACGAGACCCCGGTCCCGTGCATCCTCACCGAGCGCGACATCCTGCTCTCCCTGGGCGGCGGTGAGGACCCCGACTCCGAGCGCGTCGCCGACCACATGAGCGACACCGTGATCGCCGCCTCGCCGGACTGGAGCCTCGAGCACGCCGCCGGGGAGATGTCGCGCCGCGGGATCCGCCACCTGGTCGTCTACGACGGCAGTGACCTGGTCGGCGTCCTCTCGATGCGCGACATTGTTCGCGTCTGGACGTCGGAGGGCGCGACCTCGGGGATGTCGCCGGACTGACTGTGGAGCCTGGGGGCCTTCGGGGGTACCTCCCCAGGCCGCTTCG
>DATDAQ010000078.1:0-10149 GCA_036525295.1 Solirubrobacterales bacterium
CGACCAGAAGGCACTGGAGAAACTGGTCGGGCCCTGGACGATGCGAACGATGGGCACGGTCGAACAGCTCACGGTGAAGTTCTTTTAGGCAGGTTCGGCGTTCGGCTCGTTCGTAGCGTCGAGCCGGGGAAGTGCGGCGAGCTCGACGTCGGAGGCGACGGCACCGATCTCCCCGGGCAGCTCGGAGAGTTTCGCGGCGGTGACGAACTCGAGGTCGCTGCCGAGCGGTCGGAAGAAGTTGTCGTAATGGGTGGGGACGACCGTCCGCGGTTCCAGCAGCGGCAGGATCCGCTGCCAGTAGCGGCGGGTGAAATTGCGCCCGGCGACTCCGGCCAGGAAGACGTCGACGCCGCGCTCGCGGACCGCCTCGTCGATCAGGTTGGCGCTGCCCTGGTGGTAGAAGCGGATGCCGGCGACGCGGATCGAGATGCCCCAGACCTGGCCGCAGCGGTAGGCGCTCGGAGAGAGCGCGTCGAGGTGCTCGCAGGTGAGATCGCCGTCATAGGGGACAGCGAGGCCGAGCAGCAGCTTCGAGTGGACGCTGGGCGTGAAGCCGACCTCGAAAGGTCCCAGCTCGTAGGTGCGGTAGGGCTCGACCGAGACCGCCTGCTCGGCCAGCCCGTGCAGGCCCATCAGCGTCACCAGCGAGTCCGAGCCGTAGGCCTTGCAGCCGAAGCGGCGGGCGATCGCCGGGGCGTCGACCGCGTGGTCGAAGTGGGTGTGGCCTACGAGGACGCCGGCGACCTTTCCCGGCGCGTGGACGAAGCGGTCGAGCGCGGCCGGGTCGGGAAGCGTCGGCCGCCGCCGCAGGATGTCGCCGAACGGCACCCGCGATAGATAGGGATCGATGAACAGCGTCTGCCCCTCGAAGCTCATCCTGTAGCCGGAGACACCGAGCCATTCGAGCTCCAGCCCCGCCGGCAGCTCCAGCGGGCGAGCCTCGAGCTCGCCGACCGCCTGGCCGTCTTCGCGCTGGGCGGAGCGCCGGGTCAGTTGCGCCTTTGCCAGATCTCCAAGGTGTCGCAGCGCCCCTGCCATGGGTCGGGCTATGACGCCGTCCCAAGCGTGGCCGAGAGCTGGGGCGGCCGGCTGAGGGTCTGGAAGACGACGCAGTAGCGCTCGGTCAGCTTCATCAGCGTCTCCAGCTCCTTCGCGCTGGCATCGCAGTCGAGCTCGAAGGCGAGGCGGATCGCGGTGAAGCCCACTGGGGCGTCGCGATCCACCGCGAGCGTGCCGCGGAAATCGAGCTCGCCCTCGGCGCGCACCGTCCCAGACCTCACCTCGATTCCCAGCGACGTCGCCACGGCGCGAAGGGTCACGCCGGCGCACGCGACCAGGGCCTCGAGCAGCATGTCGCCCGAGCAGAGTTGCGATCCGTCGCCGCCGGAGGCAGGGTGCAGGCCCGCGTCGGCGATAGCTCGCCCGGTTCGCACCGAGCAGGAGACGCCCTCGCCCAGATCCCCGCTGGCCTCCAGGGTGACGATCGCGGCCGCGGGCTCCTCGCGGTAGCGCTCCTTCAGCGGTGCCTGGACCTCACGCAGTTGCTCCCGTTCCACCCGGCGCAGGTTACGCCCGTCCAGGGCGAGCCGCGTAGTGTCAGGGCTGTCATGGCAATCGCGACCGCAACGACCATCGACGTCTACGCGGGCGGGGAGCTGCTCTTCGCCGACGTCTCCTTCAAGCTCGAGCCGCGCGAGCGGATGACCCTCTCCGGGCGCAACGGCGCCGGCAAGTCGACCCTGCTCCGGGTCCTCGCCGGCGAGCGGCCGCCCGACTCCGGCAGCATCGCCCTGCAGAAGGGGGCGCGGGTCGCCCTGCACGACCAGCGGCCCCCGCGCAACGCCGAGGTCTTGCTCGGCGACTACGTCTTCTCCGGCCGCGCCGACATGCAGGAGACCGAGGCGGAGCTGGCCCGCCTGGAGGAGGCGATGGCAAAGGGCGAGCCCGACGAGGAGACCATGCGAGCCTACGCCGCGGCGCAGCAGCGGCTCGAAGCGGGTGGCGGCTATCGCTGGCGCGACGACGTGCTCGCCGTACTCGGCGGCCTCGGCTTCGGCGAGGAGGCAGCCAAGCGGCGGCTCTCGACCTTCTCCGGCGGCGAGCTGACCCGCGCCTCGCTGGCCCGCGCGCTCGCCACCCGCCCCGACCTGCTGCTCCTCGACGAGCCGACGAACCACCTTGACATCCCCTCGCTGGAGTGGCTGGAGCGCTACCTGGTCGACCTCGACGCCGCCGTCGTCCTCGTCGCCCACGACCGCTGGTTCCTCGAGGCGGTGGGAACCTCGGTGCTGGAGCTGGAGGCCCGCAAGGGACGCTTCTTTGCCGGCCCATGGCACGCCTGGCGCAAGGAGCAGGCGGCGCGCGAGATCGCCCGCGGCAAGGCGATCGAGCGCCAGCAGGCCGAGATCGAGCGGATGGAGCGCTTCGTCGAGCGCTTCCGCTACAAGGCGACCAAGGCGCGCCAGGCGCAGTCGCGGCTGAAGCAGATCGACAAGATCAAGCGCGATGGGGTGAAGGCCGAGGCGCGTGATCGCCGCAACCTGCGGTTCTCGTTCGTCACCCCCGAGCGGCCGGGCCGGGTCGTGCTGAAACTGGTCGGCGCCAGGATCGAGGTGCCGGGCCGGACCCTGCTCGAGAGAGCCGAGCTCGAACTCGAGCGCGGCGAGCACGTCGTCCTCGTCGGTCCCAACGGCGCCGGCAAGACCAGCCTGATCGAGACCCTGGCGGGAAAGCGCGAGCCCGCCGACGGGTCGGTGCGGACCGGCCACAACGTCAAGGTCGGCTACCTCTCCCAGCACGCCGATTCCGCGGCGGGGGAAGGAACGGTGCTCGAAGCCGCCCAGCGCGGCACTGGCCTCAGCGGGCAGAAGGCACGCGACCTGCTCGGCGGCTTCCTCTTCTCCGGCGCCGACGCGGAGAAAGCGCTCGACGACATCTCGGGGGGTGAGCAGCGGCGGCTCTCGCTGGCGATCCTCGTCGCCTCCGGCGCCAACGTACTGATCCTCGACGAGCCGACGAACCACCTCGACGTCGAGAGCCGCGAGGCGCTCGAGGACGCGCTCTCGGCCTTCGAAGGCGCGGTGATCCTCGTCTCCCACGACCGCGCCCTGCTGGAGGCGGTCGGCAGCCGCACCGTCGTCTGCGAGGACGGCCGGCTGGACAGCCACCCGAGCGGCTGGGCCGCCTACCAGCGCGCGCGCGACGAACGGGCGGAAGCCGAGTCCTCCGCCGCCGCGGCCCAGAAGCGGGCGGGCAAGGCCGCCAAGCGGACCAAGCCCGGTGCTGCTTCGAAGACCGCCGCCCGCAAAGCGAGCCGCCTGGCGGAGAAGATCGAGGCCGCCGAGGCCGAGCTGGCCGCGGTCGAGGAGGAGCTGGCCGACCCGGCCGCCTGGTCGACCCCGGCCAAGGCGGAGCGGGCAAGCGAACGGCACGAGGCGGCGAAGCGCGCGCTTGCCGAGCTCTACGAGCGGTGGGAGGAAGCCGAGCGGGCCGTCAGCGCAGCGGGCGATCCAGCCTGACCCGTGCTTCCCTAGCGGGGGCAACGGTGATGTTGCGGATCCTCGCCCGTTCCGGTTTGGGGTCGGGTGCGCTCAGCTCGGCGCGCTCGAGGAACTCCCGCAGCACTACCCGCATCTCGTATTCGGCGAAGGCGGCGCCGATGCAGCGACGCACGCCGCCGCCGAACGGCAGCCAGGCGTAGCCGTTGGGCTTGCCGTCGAGGAAGCGCTCGGGCCGGAACTCGTGCGGGTCGGGGAAGAGGTCCTCGCGATAGTGGAGCGCTGCGGCCGCCGGGAAGACGCAGGTTCCGGCCGGGAGGTCGTAGCCGCCGATCCGCAGCGGCTCGTTCAGCTTGCGCGCCGCGTCGATGATCACCGGCCGGATCCGCAGGGTCTCCTTGATCGTCGCGTCGAGGTAGTCGTCATCGCCCGCGGCGAGGGACTCGCGCAGCTTCGCCAGCACTCGCGGCGTGCGCAGCAGCCGCTCCATCGCCCAAGCGAGGGCGGTGGCGGTCGTCTCGTGGCCGGCTCCGAGCACCGTGACCAGCTCGTCGCGAAGTTCCTCGTCGCCCATCGGCGTGCCGTCATCGTGCCGGGCTTGCAGGAGCAGGGAGAGCACGTCGTCTCGCTCTTCGACCTCGGCCTCGCGCCTGCGGATCTCGATCTCCTCGTAGATGAACTCGTCGAACTTTTCGCGGGCGCGGAGGAAGCGGGCCCAGGGGCTCCAGGGGCCGAGATTGCGGCGCAGGGCCGGGAGGGCAATCATGTTGACGCGCTTGCCGAAGGTGCCGATCAGCCGCTCCGCCCGCTCCAGGCGCTGCTCATCGTGAACTCCGAAGACAGCCTCGAGGATCACCGCCAGGGTGATCCGCTGCGTGTGCGGTCGCAGGGCGAAGGTCTCGCCCACCGGCCAGCTCTCCATCTCGCGCCGGGCGATCGCGCGCATCAACTCGCCGTAGCGGCGGATCCGCTCGCCGTGAAACGGTGGCAGCAGGAGCTTGCGTTGGCGCATGTGCGGAGCCTCGTCGAGGGTCAGCACCGAGTTGGGCCCCAAGACGGGCTCCAGCACCGTCGCGTTCGCCTCACCGGCGTGAAACTGCTCGGGGGTGCCCGTGAACACCTCCTTGACGAGGGTAGGCTCGGCGATCCAGACGACCTTGCCGATGATCGGGAAGGGAACGGTGAAGATGTCGCCGTAGCGGCGCTGGAAGTGGCCGAGGAACCCGTGGGGATCGCGTGCATAACGCAATCCCTGGAGGAGAGCGGGCCCCTTGGGGCCTGGAGGCAGCTGGCTTCGGGTTCGCGCTGCCGGCGCGCGGGGGAGTGTCGCCTGCTCCATCGCAACGCACCATAGAACAAATATCGGCTGGCTGGACAGCCAAATGGTGACTTTGCCTCTATGGGTACATGCGGACTACAAAACGGGGAAGTCAGCGTTTGAGGGGCTAGAAGACGATGGTGCGGGCGCCGTCGAGGAGCACGCGGTCGTCGACGTGTGCCTTGACCGCCCGGGAGAGCACGAGTCGCTCGATGTCGCGGCCGATCCGTTTCAGGTCGTCGACCTCGTCACGGTGGCTGACCCGGGTCACGTCCTGGTCGATGATCGGCCCGGCGTCGAGCTCCTCGGTGACGTAGTGGGCGGTGGCGCCGATCAGCTTGACGCCGCGCTCGTGGGCCCGGCGGTAGGGGTCGGCGCCGACGAAGGCGGGCAGGAAGCTGTGGTGGATGTTGATCGCCGGCGCGCCCAGGCCCTCCAGGAACTTGCGGGAGAGGACCTGCATGTAGCGGGCGAGGACGAGCAGGTCGATGCCGGCGAAGAGCTCCAGCGCCTGCGCCTCGGCTCGCTCTCGCGCCTCCGGGTCGATCGGTATGTGGTGGAAGTCGAGCCCCAGCGGCTCGACCTGCCCGCGGTGGTCGTCGTGGTTGGAGACGACGGCGACGATGTCGGCGCCGAGCTCGCCGCTGCGCCAGCGCCAGAGCAGGTCGGAGAGGCAGTGGTCTTCGCGCGAGACCATGATCGCAATCCGCTTGCGCTCGCTCGACTCGGCGAAGCGGTGCTCCATCTCGAAGGGTGTGGCGATCTCGTGCTCGAAGCGCTGTCGGACCGCGGCAAGCTCGTTCTCGGGGATGGCGTCGAACACCATTCGCATGAAGAAGCGCCCCTCGTCGCTGGAGTGCTGGTCGGCGTCGACGATGTTGAGGCCGGCTTCGGCGAGGAAGCCGCTGACGGCGGCTATCAGCCCCGGCCGGTCGGGGCAGGCGAGCAGCAGGCGCGAGGTCGGAGAATCCACGCCCTCATCATCCCGGCTTCTGTTCGATTGCGCCTGTCACGACGATCCGAACCGCAAGATGCAATTCATCCTTTGTCCACGGGAGGGATTCCGTGCCTGTTGTCGTGTCAGACGGCACTTACTTTGTGAGCAGTGTGAGCGCGGTCACGTTCCGGCGCCGCAAATACCGCCACGGTTCCGCGCTTGCTCACAAAACGCACATATTTCATCCCTGTCCTGATCGCCTGCATCGCCTTTCCGGCAGCTGCCCTCGCGGCAACCGGCGACGATCCCCCACCGCCACGGATCGGTGTGGCCGAAGCGGTGCCCGCCGAACTCGGCCCTCTGCGACGCCCGGTCGCCCGCTTCCACAAGACGATCCGCACCACCGTCAAGCGCATGGAAGCCAAGCGCCGCGCCGAAGCTCGCCGCGAGCGACGCGAGCTCTACGCATCTCTCCCGGGAGGCGTCTCGCGGGAAACCCTCGACGCCATCGCCTCCTGCGAGTCCGGCGGCGACCCCACGATCGTCTCCTCTGACGGCACCTACCGAGGCAAGTACCAGTTCAGCTTCAGCACCTGGGAATCCGTCGGCGGCTCCGGCGACCCAGCGGCAGCCCCAGAGCAGGAGCAGGACTATCGAGCCGCGCTCCTCTACGCCGCTTCGGGTTCCAGCCCCTGGCCGGTCTGCGGCTGACCGGGAGGAACCGGGTGACACCCGGTTCCTCCCCTACGATCACGCAAGTGAGTGAGGCCGTTCCCACCCCGGATCCAAAAGGCCCCACTCGTAAGCCACCTCGCGAGGCGATCGCCGAGGCCAAGGTCAGGGCTCCGACGCGGGGGAACAGGAAGCTCGAGGAGTTCCTTCGGGCCGTCAACGGCGACGAGCAGGTGCGGGCCTGGTGGTACATGGCGCAGGTCCATGCCGAGCGGCTGGGGATGTCGGACCACTCCTGGGTCCACACCCAGATCGTGCTCAACATCGCCCTGCGCCTGCTGCGCCTGCTGGTCAAGGCCGGGGTGGAGCCGGCGGTCGTCGCCGACCACGGGTTGTCGCCCCGCGACGCCGAGGTCGTCGTGGCGGGCGGCGCCCTGCTGCACGACGTCGGCATGTCGATCCACCGCGTCGATCACGAGGCCTACAGCCTCTTCCTCGCCAGCGCCGCCCTCGAGCGGCTGCTCGCGGATTCCTACCGGGAGCCGGAGCGGACGGTCGTGGCCTCGGAGATCCTGCACGCGATCATCGGCCACCGCCGCCGCGGCGAGCCCTACACGCTGGAGGCGGGTGTTGTCAGGGTCGCCGACGCACTCGACATGGCACAGGGCCGTACCCGGATCCCGCTGGAAGCCGGGCAGGAGGGCATCCACTCGATCTCGGCCGCGGCCATCGACGAGGTCAGGATCGAGGCGGGGGAGACGCGGCCGCTGCGGATCGAGATCGAGCTGAATAACTCCGCCGGCATCTTCCAGGTCGACGACCTGCTGGCAACGAAGATCCGCGACACCCCGCTGGAGGGCAAGGTCGAAGTCCTCGCCAAGATCGAGGGCGAGACCGAGAAGCGATTGCTGAGCGGTTTCAGACTTGACTGAGGAGGCGCAGCCGTTGCCAGGCAAGGACGCAGGGAGCGTGGCGTGCTCCGCACGCGAGCGACCGAGGACGCCGCCTGACGGCGGCTGCGACCCTCAGCCGTAACGCTGGAGGTCGTAGCGGCGTTGTTCTTTGCGCTTCTCGAGGCGACCCTGGACCACGGAGAGCACGATCACGAGGATCGCGAAGAAGGCGATCACGCCGAAGCAGAAGAAGGTCACAGTCTTGTCGGTCGTCGGGCCGGCGAGGCCGACGCCGTTCTCGGCCAGTGCGACCGGCGTCGCCAGCAGCAGCGAGAGCAATGCGGCGCAGAGGGCCGCAGCGATTCCGGTTCGGCGCGAGGGAGCCTTCACCCCCGGGAATCTAGCGCACCGTGGCGGCGCCGACGGCCTTTGCCGCGGTTTGAGGCGCTGGCATAGGATGCGCCGCCATGAGCACCCTCGAGGCCATTGTCCTCGGCCTTGTGCAGGGGCTGACCGAGTTCCTGCCGATCTCCTCCAGCGGGCACCTGCGAATCGTGCCGGCGCTGCTCGGCTGGCCCGACCCCGGTGCCGGGTTCACCGCCGTGATCCAGCTCGGGACGATGGCGGCGGTTCTGATCTACTTCCGCGCCGACCTCTGGCGGATAGCGTCTGCCTGGCTGCGCGAATTGCGGGTGCCGATTCGCCAGGGCAGCCAAGACGCGAAGTTGGGTTGGTTCATCGTCCTGGGGACGATCCCGATCTCGATCTTCGGCTTCGTCTTCAGCGATCAGATCGAGTCCGGTGCGCGCAGCCTCTACCTGATCGGCTCGGCGCTCATCCTCTTCTCCTTCGTCATGGTTCTCGCCGAGCGGGTCGGCACCCGGCAGCGAGACCTGGCCGAGATGAACGGTCGCGACGGGCTGTTCGTCGGGATGGCCCAGGCGCTGGCCCTCATCCCCGGTGTCTCGCGCTCAGGGGCGACCATCTCAGCCGGCCTGTTTCGCGGTTTCGACCGGGTAGCCGCGGCGCGATACTCGTTCCTGCTCTCGGTGCCGGCCGTGGTCCTGAGCGGCCTCTTCGAGCTGCGCAAGATCGGCGAGGATGGCAGTGCCTCGGTGGGGGCGACCGCGATCGCCACGCTCGTCGCCTTCGTCTCCGGCTACCTGGCGATCGCCTGGCTGCTTCGCTACCTCAGCACCCACACGCTGGAGATCTTCGTCGTCTACCGGATCGCCCTGGGCGTGCTGGTCCTAGCGCTGGCGGCCACTGGCGCGATCAGCTAAGCGGCTCAGAAATAGCGAACGGCCCGGGGCAGTGGGCCGTTCGCGGTGACGAGAGAGGAGTCTCGTGCGGAAGAGCTTGCCGGGCGAAAGGCTCCTTGGAGTGAACATCCGGAGAAACACAGATCTGGCTCGGGTTGGCCCTCTTTCCCGCAAATTACGTGTATTCAGCTGTGAAAATCCTGTGAACGCAGGGGTTTTGACGACACGGCCGTCGCCGCGGACGCATACAATCCTGCCGTCTTAGCGCGAGGGCACAGCTTCGTCAGCAACGACGTCCGCCACTTGAACCCACAGCAGACCATCCGGCTCGCGGTCATTGACCAGGACAGTGGTTTCGTCACCGTCCTCTCGAAGCGCACCGAGGCTGCCGGGTGGCAGCAGCGGGTCCTGACCAGCGCGATCCCGCCCGATGAGCTGGTGGCGATGAAGCTGAACGCACTGCTGATCGACCTCTCGGTGCTGGGCGACGAAGCCTGGAGCTACCTGGAACGGGTCTGCGGAATGCTGCCCGACCTCGGCGTGGTCGTCTGCGCCGGCCGCTCCACGGTGGCCCAGCGGGTGCGGGCGCTGCGCCTCGGCGTCGACGACTGGATCGGCAAGCCCTGCCACCCCGAGGAGGTGATGGCGCGAATCGAAGCGGTATCGCGTCGCCGTCGCCGCAGCCGCACCGGCGTCGAGGCCGGGCCTCTGGTCGCCGGCGAGCTGGAGATTCGCGCCGACCAGTTCCAGGCCTTCGTCGGCGATGGCAGCCTCGACCTGACCCGGCGTGAGTTCGAGTTGCTCCAGCTCCTCGCCGACGCCAAGGGGCAGGTGCTGGAGCGCGAGGCGATCTACCAGCGCGTCTGGGGCTACGCGATGGCCCATGGCGATCGCTCCGTCGACGTCTTCATCCGCAAGCTGCGCCAGAAGCTGGAGAAGCGCTCGCCCGGGTGGGGCTACATCCACACCCACTTCGGCGTCGGCTACCGCTTCGACCCGGAGCCGATCGGCGGCACCGAGCCGGCGATGCCTGCCAAGGAGGCCGCCGCATCTACCGAGGCGCCGACCGGCGCCTCGGATTCACAAGTAGTTCACAGCAGCTTTACGCCCGCGTAACCGCGACCGCGCCGGTCGTGGCGATCTTTGCTCGGGATGCTGGAGATTCGTCCTGAGGAGCACGCGGCGCTGGTCGACGGACGGCCCCTCAGCCTCACCATGCGCGAGCTGCAACTGTTGACGACGCTGGCGGCGAACCCGCAGCGCATTCTCACCCGCGAGGAGCTCTACGCCGAGGTCTGGGGGCGCGAGCCGCGCAACGACGACCGCTCGGTCGACGTCTACGTCAGCCGGTTGCGCTCGAAGCTGAGCGAAGCCCTTCCCGGGCAGAGCCTGATCCACACCCACAGCGGCATCGGCTACCGCTTCTCGCCGGACGGTTGAGCCCGCGCCACAAAGCGAACTAGATTTCTTATATCGTTCTCGAATCTTCGAGCTACTGAAAGCAAGGACGTTGGCGGTTCTCCTCTCGGTTGCGGTGCTGGGGGTTGGCATCGCTGCCTGCGGCAGCGAT
>DATDAQ010000079.1:0-9161 GCA_036525295.1 Solirubrobacterales bacterium
GAATCGCGTTGACGCCGGCACCCATGTGGTCGCGCCAGAAGGGCGTGCTCTCCTCGCCGAGCGTCCCGGTGCCGGCGTCGTCGGAGGCGGCGTGGTCGGTGACGGGCGCCGAGAAGGCGACCGGAAGCCCGGCCTCCCCCGCCCCGGCCTCAATCCGCTCGCGCCAATCGGAGTGGATCTCGCCGGAGAGGTAGACCTGCCAGGTGCGCTCGGCCATGGTCAGCCGGCCGGCGGGGCCGGGCCTCCCCCAACCACCTGCTCCTCGAAGTGCTTGCTGAGCATCGTCACCTGGCCCTGGTAGTTGGAGCCGAGGTCGGCGCCGTAGAGGCGCTCGGCGGGCGCGCTCGTCCGTTCCAGGGCCAGCTTGCAGACCGGCTGGCGGTGCTCGACCATGAAGGAGACGTCGCGGGCGCGCACCTCTAGCGCGGCGCGGCTGCCGTGGCGGTCGCCGGCAGGGTCGTAGCCGAAGCCGGGGTCGAAGAAGCCGGCGTAGTGGGTGCGCAGCTCGCCTGCGGTCGGGTCGTAGGCCATCATCTCGGCGGCGATCTGCGGTGGGATGCAGACGCCCTCGGCGGAGAGCAGCAAATAGAAGATCTCCGGCTCGAGCACGATCTTGCTGCCCGCCTCGGGGAAGACCGGGTCCCAGAAGTCGGTCCAGCGGTAGGCGCGGATCCGCGAGAGGTCGATCGGCAGGCTGTTCTTCTTCGCCCGGTAGCCGACGATCCGGTCGCTCGGCCCGGAGAGGTCGACGCTGAGGAAGAGCCCGTCGGCGAGCGCCAGCTCGGACTCGCGCAACGCGTGGGAGTCGAGGTAGAGCAGCGGGAACTCCTCCTGCAGGGAGCGGATCTCCTCGTCGCCCAGCCGCACCTCGCCGCGCGCCAGCCGCAGCTGGTTGAGCGAGAGCCCGGTCTTGACCTGGATCGCGAAGGAGCGCGGCACCACCTCGAGGTAGAGCTTGCCGCGGTAGCCGGCGCGGATCTCGTCGAAGCGGTGGTGGCGGTCGGTCAGCACGCGGGTGAAGACGTCGAGACGCCCGGTCGAGCTCTTCGGGTTGGCCTTCGCCCGCACGTCGGAGGGCAGCGCCAGCTCCTCGATCAGGGGCACCAGGTAGGGACGGTCGCGCTCGAGCACGGCGCCGTCGCGCAGGTCGATCTTCTGGAAGGCGAGCCCCTCGATCTTCTCCTCGACGGTCGAGTCGACGTCGGGAAGGAAGGAGCAGCGCAGGGCCCAGGCGTGGTCGCCGAGGCGCAGGTCGATGCTGGCCGGCTGGATCGCCTCGGGCCTGATCCGGTAGTCGCCGGAGCTGACCCAGTCGGCCTCGATCGCCCGGCTCAGAGCCTGCGAGGGGAACACACCCGGCGTGGCCCCCGCGGCTCCGCCGCCAATCGCACCCGCCACCGCTGAAGCCGCGTCGCTCACCGTTCCGAGATTATGCGGCGGGCCTCGGCCGTGCCGAGGTAGGGGGTGAGGGCGAATTCCGCAATCTCCGGGAGGAAATCGCCGAGCCGCTCGGCGTCGCCGGCGAGGACACGGCGCGAGAGCAGCGAGGCGATGCCGCCGACGACGGCCTCATCCGTCGCCTCGGGCGGGACGGCGCCGCCAGCCGGAGCGGGCGCACCCTCGCGAAGGTGGGGGACGTAGCTGAGCAGAGCGTCCTGGTAGCGGTCGTAGACCCCCTTGCCGACGCGCAACCCCTCGACCAGCACCAGCCGCGCCTGTGCGGGCTCCTGCCCGAGGTGGTCGAGCAGCGCGGCGAGGCCGGCGAGCACGCGCGTCGCCCAGTCCTCGCTCTCCCCACAGGCCCCGACAACCCGTGCGTAGATCGCCCGCACGGCGGCGTCGTAGGTGACGATGAAGCAGTCGTCCTTGCTCTCGAACTGTTTGTAGAAGTCGCCCTTGGAGACGCCGGCGCGCTTGCTCACCATCGAGATCGTCGTCTCGTCGAAGCCGCGCTCGTAGAGGCACTCGACCAGTGCGCCGATCAGCCGTTCGCGCTGATTCTGCGCTACGTACTCGGGCGATAGCCCGTGCCGGCCACGGGGAAGTCGTTCGACGCTCACTGCGGCTGGAGTCTGCCAGCGCGCGGTACAGCGTGCTGGGCGCTACTTCGCCGCTTCCGCCGCCCCAAGGTAAGGAGCGGCCATGAACTCGGTGAGCTCAGGTAGGAGGTCCGGCACCTGCTCGGTCTCGTTGCGGCGGATCTTCTGGTAGACGATCCAGGCGACCCCCCCGACCAGCGTCTCGCCGATCGTCTCGGGCAGGCGGTCGTCGCGGGGCACTGTCCGTTCGGTCATCCCGACGAAGCGCTTGACCGCGTCCTCGTAGCGCCGGTTCGCGGCAGGGGTGGCGGAGAGCGCCTCGATCATGCACATGCGGGCCAGCGCCGGGCGCTCGGCGACGTAGCCGAGGAAGGCCGCGAGACCCGCCTCCAGCCGTTCGTCCCAGCCGCCCTCCACCTTGGCGCAGGCCTCGTCAATGCGGCGCACGGCCTCCTCGACCGCGGCGTCGAAGGTCGCGAGGAAGACCTCCTCCTTGCCCTCGAAGTTGTCGTACAGCGTTTTGCGCGCGACGCCCGCGCTGCGCACTATGTCGCCTATCTTGGTCGCGTCGTAGCCCTTTTCCGCGGTCAGCTCGGCGATCGCATCCATGATCCGGCGTCGCTTGTGGACGGCGATGAACTCCCGGGAGATCTCAGGGCGGGTGGATCGGGCGCGGGCCTGCGAGGACATCGACCAAGGATACCCGCGCCGCGACAAACGGACTTGCATGGCATGGACTCCTGTGGTACTTTGCGGCCGCCACTTGAGTTCCTAAAAGAAACGATCAGGTTCCTCGATGCCCTCCAGCCGTGTTCAGCTCAGCCACGAGATGCTCCTCGCAGCGATCGGCGACCGCTGGAGCCCAGGCGAGGTGAACGCCGCGGCAGAGCTGCTCGCCGGCGGCGATGGCCAGTTCCCGTCCGGCATCCGCTCGCTTCCGCCCGACCTCGTCAGCGCGATCCAGCGCGAGCGGCTCCTGGCGGCGGCGCTGCGGGCGACGGCAGAGCTCGGCTACCGAGAGATGAACGTCCAGGACGTGCTGGACCGGTCGGGCGTCTCGCGGCCGACGTTCTACGAACACTTCGAGAACAAGGATGCCTGCTTCCTCGCCGCTCTCGACGCGGCCGGCGGGAGGCTGCGCACCCGGATCGTCGCCACGACGAGCTCCGCCGACGGCAACTGGCGAGATCGTCTGCGGGCGGCGCTGGAGGAGCTGTTGCGTTTTGCCGCGGACGAGCCGGACGCGGCCGCGACCCTCGTCGTCGAGGCCCGTGCGGCCTGCCCGGCCGCCCTCTTGCGCCGCGACGAGCTGCTCGACCACTTCGCCTCCTGCCTAGACGCCCAGATACGCGCCGACCCTCCCAAGGGCTCCCCACCGTCGGCGATCGCGTCCGCCGGAGTCGTCGGCGGAATCGATGCGCTGCTCTACTCGAGGCTCAACCGGGAAGAGGTCGAGAATCTGGAGGAGTTGCTCCCCTCGCTGATGTACTTCGCGGTCCTTCCCTTCGAAGGCCAGCAGGTTGCCTCCGAAGAGCTGGCTCTGCCGGTCGGCTGAGTCGGCCCAATGGCGAGCGAACCGGTTGAACGGGTGGCATTCAGCCGCGGCTGGCCGCCGTCCACTCGGCCCAGCGCTTGGCCTCCTCGTGTCCGAGGTAGGGCAGGAGGGTGAACTCGACCAGCTCGGGGACGGTCTGGAGCAGCTCCGCCAGCGTGTCCGAGCGCAGGTGGTGGGCGATCGTGGTGGCGAGACCGCCGACCAGGGCCATCTCGGTGCTCGCCGGGCGGCGCCGGTCCTCGGGCGTCACGGATCGCAGCAGCTCCGCGAAGTGCTCCACCGTGCGCACGTAGCGCCGGCCTCCGTCCGGCCTCTGGATCAGCGCCTCGATCGTCAACAGGCGAATCTCCGAGGGCTCCGACACCGCGAAGTCGACCGTCGCGGCGACCGACTTCGCGACCTTGGCAGGCCACTCGTCCTGCGGACGACAGACCTCGAGGACGGCAACCTGAAGGCGACCGACCGCTCCCGAGAACTCTGCTGGAAATTCGTCCGAGGAATTCATAAACGCAAACGTATCTAAGTACGCGCGCACTATATACATCCGGTTTTTTAGCGCGCACAGGGTGGCGCGCTGATCGCGAAACCCGGGTGTCCCGGCGGGGCTACTGGCGCCGGGTGCGCTTGCGTTTCTGGGTGGGCCGCTTGCGCGCGGCCATGCGCAGGGTGCGCTCGCTGGCCTTCTCGACCGCCTCGCCCATCGCCAGCTGGAAGACGGCGAGCAGCGCGTCGGAGGCGAGTGGGCGCATGCGATCGAGAGCTTCGCGCACCTTGGGCCAGTCGCCCTCGGGCCGACCGGCGCGCTCGAACGGCTCCCAGATCTCCTTGACGAAGAGGTCGACGAAGGTGCGGGCAACGCCATCGGCGTGGCGGCGCAGCTTCTCCGCCGTCGCCAGCGCCCCCTCGGGACCGACGCCGAGCTCGGCAAGGGCCGTCGCGGCCCGCTGCAAGCGTGGGCTGATCACCTCGACGCGCCCATCCGGCAGGGCGCGCACGATGCCGAGCTTTTCAGCGCGCCGCATCAGGTCCGAGTCGAGCTGCCCGCCCGCCGCCCCCCAGACCCCCGCCAGCTCCTCGGCCTCGACGATCTCGGGCGCCTCGTCCTCGAAGGGAGCGCGCAGGGCGCGGGTGAAGTCGAAGATCTCGGTTGCGGCGTCGTCGCCGGTCTCGAGCACGCGCCGGATCGCCTCCAGGTTGAGCCCGTCGGCCTGCATTTCGCGCGTCAGCGCGATCCGCGCCACGTGCTCGTCGTTGTAGTAGCCGGTCCGCCCGCGGACCACCGGCGGCGGCAGCAGCCCGCGCGTCTGGTGGGCGCGGATGTTGCGAACGGTCATTCCCGTCCGCTCGGCAAGCTCGCGGATCGTCATCTCGCTCTTAGGGCCCTTGGATGGCCTTTGGCTCATCCCCTCATCGTAAGCGCGAGACGCTGGCCGTTCATTTTCCCGGCCGCGCTGGAGCAGACGAACCCGATCGCCTCGGCGATGTGCTCGGCGGGCGTGAAGGTGGGGAAGTCCTCATCCGGACTCTCCTCCCGCATCCGCGGCGTCAGGATCGCGTCGACGACGATGACGTTTGCGGTCGCGGCGGTGCCTTCGAAGCCGTCGGCGAGCGCCAGGGTCCAGGCCTCGGCGGCGGCCTTCGAGGCCGCGTAGGCGGCGCTCGTGTTGGAGGGTGCCTGGGCCTGCTTGGAGGAGACGAGGACGAAGCGCCCGTGCTCGCTAGCGAGAAGCGCGTCGTGGAAGGCGCGCGTCGTGTGCTGCACGGTGCGGATCAGCAGGTCGTGCAGCAGCTCCCAGTCGGCGAGCGGCGCCTCGTGCAGCGGCTGCCCCCCGCGCCAGCCTCCGACCAGGTGCGCCAGCGCGTCGACCCGGCCGAAGCGCTCGACGAGCGCCGCGCACCACTCCCGGGTCGCCCCCTCGTCGAGCAGGTCGACGGAACGGCCGTCCCAGCGGTCATCCGGCAGGCCGAGCCGCGAGCCGACCTCGTCGACCCGCTCCCGCGAGACGTCGGTGCCGGCGATAGTCGCCCCCGCCGCGGCAAGCCGCTCCGCCACCGTCGGCCCGAGGCCACCGGCGACCCCGGCGATCGCAACCACACGGCCTTCGAGGCTGCTCATATGGGGGAGGCAGGATTCGAACCTGCGTAGGCAGAGCCAATGCGTTTACAGCGCATCTCCTTTAACCACTCGGACACTCCCCCGGGGCTATGGGAAGCCGATTCTAGGGGACGGCACGGCCTCCGGCTACGAAACGCCGAGGCGCTGCATCATCTGCTCGTTGAACGCGGTCAGCGCCGACATCGGGCGCATGAAGACCGTGAGCACCGCCACGCGATCGTCCTCGTCGAGCTCGAGGAAGTCGATCCCCTCCAGCTCGCGGTCTCCTACGCGGGCCTTGAAGCGAAGGGCGACGGCGCTGCCTTCGCGCAGCTCGTCGACGTAGGTCAGGTCCTCGAGCGTCGCCGCGACGTGGGTGAGGATGTGGCCGACCGCCTCGCGGCCCTCGAAGCCGCGGAAGAGGATCGGGCTGTGCAGCTCGACGTCCTCGCGCAGCGTCTCGGTCATCAGCTCAACGTCCTTGGCTTCGGCGGCTCGGCGGAAGGGGTGCGGCTCTGGCATCGCCTCACTCTACCTCTGGAATACTGCCGCCATGCCGAACGACCACACGATCGCGCGTATCTCGAACTCGCTCGGCGTGAGAGGGCTGCGCTGGACGGGCAAGCTCAACGTTCCCCTCTACCGCCTCAGCGGCGGACGCGTCGGCGGCAGGGTCGGGCGGGCGCCGGTCCTGCTGCTGACCACCACCGGCCGCAAGTCCGGAGAGCAGCGCACCGCGCCGGTCGTCTACCTGGCCGACGGCGAGAACGCGGTCGTCATCAATACCAACGCGGGCAACGCCAAGATCCCCGCCTGGTCGCTCAACCTGAAGGCCGACCCCGAGGCCGAAGTCGAGCGTGGCCGCAGGCGCTACCCGGTCCGCGCGCGCATCGCCGAGGGCGAGGAGCGGGAGCGGCTCTGGCGCGAGCACAACGAACAGTACGCCGGCTTCGACGACTACCAGGAGAAGCTCGACCGCACGCCCTCGGTAGTCGTGCTGGAACCCCGCGAGCCCTGACGCGCCAAGCGGCTGTCAGGCCAGGACGCAGGGAGCGAAATGTGCTCTGCACATGAGCGACTGAGGACGCCGATTGACAGCCGCTTGGCGCGTCAGCCGGCGTCGCGCAGCATCTGCGCCTCTGGCAGGCCGCGCAGCTTTTTCAGCGTGTTGGTCTCGATCTGGCGGATCCGCTCGCGGGTGACGCCGAAGGTGCGGCCCACCTCCTCGAGGGTCAGCGGTTCCAGGCCCGAGAGGCCGTAGCGCAGCTCGATTACCTGGCGCTCGCGCTCGGGAAGCGCGTCGAGCGCCTTGCGCACGCCTTCGCGCTGCAGCTGCTCGCTCGCTTCCTCGAAGGGCTCGGCGACTTCTTCGTCGGCGACGAAGTCGCCGAGCTCCGATTCGTCTTCGTCGCCGATCGGTTTCTCCAGCGAGACCGGGACCTGCGAGACCCGCAGGATGTCCCGCACGTCCTCGATCGGCCAGCGCAGCTCGGCGGCGATCTCCTCCGGCTCCGGCTCACGCCCCAGCGACTGCACCAGCTGCCGCTCGACGTGGGCGACCCGGTTCAGCTTCTCCACCATGTGGACCGGGATGCGGATCGTGCGCGCCTTGTCGGCGATCGCCCGGGTAACCGCCTGGCGGATCCACCAGGTCGCGTAGGTCGAGAACTTGTAGCCGCGCCGGTAGTCGAACTTCTCCACCGCCCGGATCAGCCCGAGCGAGCCCTCCTGGATCAGGTCGAGGAAGCTGAGGCCGCGGCCCAGATAGCCTTTCGCGATCGAGACCACGAGCCGCAGGTTGGCCTCGACCATCTGCCGCTTGGCCAGCATGTCGCCGCGCTCGATCCGCTGTGCCAGTTCCACCTCCTGCGCCGCCGTCAGCAGGTCGACCTGTCCAATCGAGCGCAGGTAGAGGCGCAGCGAGTCGAGGCTGGGCTCGACGGTCAGGTCGAGCTCGCTCTTCTTCGCCGCCCCGTTGGTCGCTTCGGCGCGCTGCTCCTTGTAGGCGTTGACGCCCTCCTCGGCGATCACCTCGACCCCCTGCTCGAGCAGGTGCGCGTGCAGGCCGGAGATCTGCTCCTTGGTGACCTCCACCTCCTCGAGGGTGGTGGCGATCTGCTCGAAGGTGAGGTAGCCGCGCTCGCGACCCAGCGCGATCAGCCCGCGTAGCTCTTCCGGCTCCGCAAACGGCTGTCCACCCGAATCCTGATCCAGTCCCTCGGGGACCGTCTCCAACGGTTCGATCTCACTGCCTCCGCTGCCAAACCCTCTCCCCTGGCCGGGGGGCCGACCCCAACGCTCCGACCGAAGCGAAGTATAGGCAGAATTTACGGTTCGCTCGCTGCGCCGGCCGCCGCTCGGGGGCGCCGGTCGCCTACCCTTAGCAAGCAGTGGCCGCCCGCACGACGATTACGCCCTCGCTCGCCGCACCCGACGTGCAGGCGTCGGTTCCCGCGACGCAGGTCAGCCTCTCGCGGGTCGGCGTAACCGGCGTGGAGAAGGTGATCCGGGTCAAGGCCGATGGGACGGAGAACCTCTACCACGCCGGTTTCGAGTGCTTCGTCGACCTCGAGCCACGGCAGGCGGGGGTCCACATGTCCCGCTTCGAGGAGATCGTCGGGGAAGCGATCGACGAGGTCGTGCTGGGGGAGGCGTTCCGCGCCGAGGTCCTCGCCGCCCATATCGCCCAGCGGATCCGCGAGCGCCAGCAGGGACGGCGTGCCGAGGTCTCCGTCGAGGCGCGCTACCCCGAGACGGTGACGACGCCGGCGAGCGGGCACTCGACCCAGGAGATCTACGTCCTCTTCGGCACCGCGGTCGCCTCCCAACTGGGCACGCGGACGCTGACGGGCGTGCAGGCCCAGGGGATGACGGCGTGTCCCTGCGCCCAGGAGATGGTCGCCGAGCTGGGGCGCGAACGCCTCTCCGAGGCGGGCTTCGATGACGAGCAGATCGAGCGCGCGATCGAGGCCGTGCCGGTCGCCACCCACAACCAGCGCGGCGTCGGCACCCTCTACGTCGGCTGCCCCGAGGGCGGCGAGGCCTGGGTCGACGCGCCGGAGCTGCTGCGCATCGTCGAGGGCTCGATGAGCTCTGAGATCTACGAGCTGATGAAGCGCCCGGACGAGCTCGCCGTCGTCGCCAAGGCGCACGAACAACCCCGTTTCGTCGAGGACTGCGTGCGGGAGATGATCCGCTCCGTGGTCGAGGGCTATCCCGACCTGCCGGAAGAGGCCTTCGTCATGGCCCACCAGGAGAACCTGGAGACGATCCACCGCCACAACGTCGTCGCCGAGCGCTACGGCACCCTCGGCGACCTCCGCCAAGAGCTCGCCTCCGGTGAGCACCAGCACCGCCACACGACGATGCGCGAGTGGCTCGAGTCGCCAGCGGCCTGAGGTCCCCAAAGCTTTCAAAGAGCTTGGTGGCCGAGACGACGCTCGAGTCGTCGAACCTTTGAAGCTTGTGGTGT
>DATDAQ010000080.1:0-4965 GCA_036525295.1 Solirubrobacterales bacterium
CAAAACGCGCGGCAGGAGCCGCGCTTGAGTGTTTTGGGAGGGGCGCCCACCATCCTTCGAAAGCACACAAGGTTTGAGAGCCCAAGTACTCGAAGCGGCGTCTCGGCCACCCAAGCTCTTTTAAAGCTTGTGGACCCTGGCGCCGGCTTCGCAGACTGGGCGTCATTCGGTGACGTGTTGAGGGGAGCCTGGCACCCCTACCGCACGGGCTCGCGCAACTCCGCAATGTCGGCTAGCTGCTCGTCTACCCAGTCGCCCGGGTTACGAGCGAAGACCAGCTCCTTGAGACGCTGGGCGCGGACGCGGCGCTCCTCCGGGTCCATCGTCAGCGCCCGGTAGATCGCGTCGGCCTGCTCCTGGATGTCGAAGGGGTTGACCGAGAGCACGCAGTCGGCCAGCTCCTCGTGGGAGCCGGTGTTCTCGGAGAGCATCAGCACGCCGTCGCGGGTGTTGACGGCCGGCGCCTCCTTGGCGACCAGGTTCATCCCGTCGAAGAGCGAGTTGACCATCAGCAGGTCGAAGTGCTTGTAGCGGGCTACGGCGTCGTGGAAGTTCTCGTAGATCTTGAGGTCGATCGGCATCCAATCGGTGGTGCCGTGGCGATGGTTGACGACCGCGACCAGGGCCTCGATCCGCTCCAGGTACTCGGCGTACTCGGGGACGTCCTGGCGCGACGGCTGCAGGTGGGCGATGAAGGTCACCTGTTCGCGGAACTCGGGGTGCTGGGTGAGGAAGGTGTCGAAGGCGGTGAAGCCGCGCAGCACGTTCTTGGAGAGGTCGGCGCGGTTGACGCGGATGATCAGGTGCTTGCGGCGGCGTTCCAGCACCTCGCGCTCGGCGGCAGCGACCTCCGGCGACTCGGCGACTCGGCGCAGGCGCTCGGCGTCGATCGACAGCGGGTAGGCGCGGGCGGCGGTCTGGCCGCCGGCGTGGCGGATGAGCCCGAGGTCGTAGTCGACGTCGGCCTCGAGCAGTTCGTCGCAACAGCGCAGGAAGTTGATGCAGTAATGACCGGTGTGGAAGCCGATGATGTCGTTGGCGAGCATTCCGCGGAAGAGCGCCTCGCGGATCCGTCCCGGCAGGATGCGCCAGCTGTCGGGCTGGGACCAGGGGATGTGGACGAAGTGGTGGAGGAAGGCGTCCGGGCGCTCGGCGCGGATCATCGCGGGGGCCGTGTACAGGTGGTAGTCGTGCAGCATCACCAGTGGCCGCTCGCGGCCCTCGATCTGGCCCAGCACGGCGGTTGCGATGTCCTGGTTGACCGCCTGGTAGCCGAAGTCCCAGGCGTCGAGCTCCTCCTGGCGGACGTCCGGCGCGTTGGAGAGGTCCCAGAGGTAGTGCTGGATGAACCAGAGGATCGGGTTGGCGATGACGTTGTAGAAGCGGTCATAGGCCTCGGCCTCGCTCCCAACCAGCAGCACGCGGTACTCGATGCCGTCGATCGAGAGCTCGACCGGGCCGCCGCGTTCCTCGGAGACGGCGACGTCCTCGTCGGTCATCGCCGAGGCGATCCAGAGCGCGTCGCGGTGGGAGACGAGGCCGGACAGGGCCGTGACCAGGCCGCCGCCGCCGCGGCGCACGGTGCGCTCTCCGCGCTCGTCGAGCTCAAACTGGGCCGGGCCCCGGTTGGAGACGATTATCAGCGGGTCGCCGTCGGCCACGTTGTCACCCTACCCCGAGGCTGGGGTGCTCATGTCAATGCGGCGCAAACTCTGTTGAGCCGTCGTCTGGCGGGGCGGGTGGGGGTGACGGTGAAACCTCGGGCGGTGCTGGCGACGCCGGCAAAGGCTCGGCGGCGTAGGCGGGCGGGTCCTGTCGCGGGGTGCGCACGTCTTTGGCGGGCGGGTCCTGTCGTCGGGTGGGGATCCTCCGCTTGTGCTGCGCGCTGCTTCGGGCAAAGGGACCAAGCGCACCTCTTTTCGGAGCCCCGCCCTCAGCAGCCTCCGCACGGCGCAGAGGACCCCCACCCGACGCCACCCGCCCGAGTTGCGTCGCGGGCTTACGAGGCTCCGGTCCAAACCGGGCCTTCAAGCGCGGCAGACCGACGTCTGGGGGGAGCTTGGGTGGGTCGGAGGGTTTCAGCAACGCGGGACCGATCCGGAAGACCACAAGCACGAGAGCAAAGGCAAGCACGCCTGCCCCGGCCTGCGACCACCGTATACGGAGCTTCATAGCTCCTTTAAGGACTGAAGGGGATGGGGTTCTCCCCCCGCCAGGACCCCACCGCTATAGTCCCTCGCCGCTTTTGGCTTCCCCACGCGAATACGAGCTGATCCTCATGCTGGACCCCGGGCAGGACGAGCCTGCGCGCGACGCGCTGGCTCAGGACGCCCGTGGCCGGATCGAGGCTGCCGGGACGCTGAAGCACGAGAACAAGTGGGGCCTGCGCAAGATGGCCTACGAGATCGAGCAGCGCAACGAGGCTGATTACCGCTGGTTCCGCTTCGAGGGGCCGTCGGAGCTGCTCGACGACCTCAACCACAATCTGAAGATCGCCGACGGCGTGCTCCGCTTCCGCATCTTCAAAGTCGACTCCAGCTCCCCCGTGATGGTGCCACCGGCCGTCGGCGCACCCGCACCCGGGGCGTCGCGGGACCGGGGCGCCCCAAGCAGCCACCGGGGTGACGAGGACGTCGCTCCCGACGAGCCCGCGGCGCCAGCCGCCGAGGTCGAGGTCGAGGTCCCAGCCGCCGCTCCCGACGAGTCCGCGGCGCCCGCCGAGTAACCGTCGGCGGGCCGCGAATACGCCTATACGGCGTGGAATCGGTCCATCAGCCTGGATTTGTGCGGAGATTGCGGGGCAAGGGGGGAGAGACGCGCCGCCTACGCTCTTAGACTGGAGTTCAGGCAAGCGATTAGAGGAGTTGAGAGCCGTGGCGGCTTCGAACATCAACGTGGTGGTCATAACCGGGAACCTGACCAAGGACCCCGAGCTGCGCAGCACCGGCGGCGGGACTTCGGTCTGCGAGCTGAGAGTGGCGGTGAACAGCAGCCGCAAGAACGGGCAGACCGGCCAGTGGGAGGACAAGGCGAACTACTTCGACGTGGTCGTCTGGGGAGCGCAGGGCGAGAACTGCGCCAACTACCTCTCCAAGGGCCGCCCGGTTGCGGTCGAGGGCCGGCTCGACTGGAGCGAGTGGGAGGCCAAAGACGGCAGCGGCAAACGGCAGAAGGTCCAGATCGTCGCCAAATCGGTCCAGTTCCTCGGTTCGCGCGACGGGGGCGGCGGCGGCAACGGCGGCTTCACCCCAAGCAGCGACGTGCCGGCCGACTCCTCGGACTTCGCCGGCGCTGCAGCCGGCGGCGGCGGGGACGACGACATCCCATTTTAGGTCCGTCCGGGGGCGCCGGACCAAGCGATGCAAGGACGCAGGGAGCGAAGCGTGCTCTGCACGTGAGCGACTGAGGACGCCGCAGCGCGCCGCGTCCGGCGCCCCCGGACGGAGGTTCTGTAGGATCACCGGTCCTAATGGCCAGGATGGATTCAGGAACAGCACCGCCCCGCCGGGGAAGGCGCGCGCCGGACCGCGCGCGTCCCCGCAAGTACACTCGGATCAACTCCGAGGCGGTCGACTACAAGGACCTCAACCTCCTGCGCCGCTTTCTCTCCGACAAGGGGAAGACGCGCGGAAGGCGGGTAACCGGCCTCTCGCGCAAGCACCAGCGACAGCTCTCGGTGGCAGTGAAGCGGGCACGGGAGATCGCGCTCCTGCCCTACGTCGGAGAGCGCTGATGACCCAGGCCATCCTGCTCGAGGACGTCGACGATCTCGGCCATCGCGGCGATCCGGTCGACGTCTCCCCCGGCTACCTGCGCAACTACCTGATTCCGCGCAAGCTGGCCGCGCCAGCGACGCCGGGTGCGCTGGAGCAGGCTCAGCGCCGGCGCGTGGAGGCTGAAAGGGCCGAAAAGGCACGCGCCGAGCGTGAAGAGCAGGCGGCCTCGCTGCTCTCCAAGACCGTGCTCACGATTCACCAGAGGGCGGGCGAGGACGGCAAGCTCTTCGGCTCGGTCGGGGCCAAGGAGATCGTGGAGGCGATCCGCGACGCACGCGATCTGCGCATCGACCGCCGCAACGTCCGCCTCGAGCAGCCGATTCGCGAGATCGGCACCCACATGGTCGAGATCGAGGTCGCCGACGGCGCGGTCGCGACTGTGAAGACGATCGTCACCGAGGAGCGCTAGCGCCGCTCGGTCCGGCGGTTAGGCTTGCGAGGCGTTGACCTCGCGCCGCCTGCCAACCCGCATCAGCCGTCGCGCCAGGGCGAGGACCCGCTTCGGCTGGGGCCGCTCGGAGCGTGCGACCGTGGCGCTCGCCACCGTTGCCCTCGGGGGCGCCGGTGCGGTGCTCGCCGGCCAGTACGGCCGTATGCTGCAGCGCCGCTCCCATCAGGGCGATGGCGACGGCCTGGTCGAGGCGGCCCCGGTCGCCGCCCTCGACACGGTTGGAGTCGCGGTCAGCGGCTATGCCGACGCCCCGCGTAGCGAAACGGTCCTCTTCAACCTGCTGGCCGGCTTCCTCGGCTCGTTCGCGCTGGTGCGCCTCTCGACCTGGGGCATCCGCGACGAGTGGTGGCCGTTCCGCAACGTCAGCGTCGGCGGTCGCCACATCCACCACTTCGTGCCGGGCATCGTGATCGCCTTCGCCTCCGGGACGACGGCCCTCCTGACCGACGACGAGGCGCTGGAAGAGCGCCTGGCGGTGACTACCGGCGTAGGCATGGGGCTCACCTTCGACGAGGCGGCTCTGCTGCTCGACCTGCGCGACGTCTACTGGACGCGTCAGGGACTGCTCAGCGTGCAGCTCAGCCTCGGCGCCACCGCGATCCTCAGCATCGCGATCCTCGGCCAGCGGATCCTGCGGCGAGGCGAGCGGCGCCGTGAGGCAGAGGGCTTGATCCCGCCGGCCCCGGTCGATGGGATCGATCCGCGGGGTTGAGCGCGGAAAGAGAAAGGGCGGCCCGT
>DATDAQ010000081.1:0-54350 GCA_036525295.1 Solirubrobacterales bacterium
CGCAACTCGACCGACTCGGCTCCACGCGAGCCGAACCCGCCGGGATGCGGCTCCAGCACGACCTGCAGCCGCGCGCCGGGCATCGCCAGCCGCTCCAGCTCCTGCGCCGCCTCGCGTTCCAGCGGCGCGGCCGCCTTGGCCCGCGCCTTGCCGAGCTTCCCCGCCAGCGTGGCGCGGCTCGCCTCCGCCTCAACCAGCGCCGCCTCCGCCTCCGCGCCGCGCTCCTCGGCGCTCTCCAGGCGGGCGATCTCGGCCCGGCAGTGCTCGGCGTGCGCGAGGACGGCCTCGACGCTGCCGCCGTGCTTGCGCTCGAGCCGATCGAGCGCGTCGAGGCGCTCCTCGACCGCGGCCAGGCGACCCGGATCGGCCTCCAGACCCTCGACGTAGTCGCGCAGCTCGCCGGCCACGTCGCCCAGCTCGATCGCCAGCGAGCTGAGCCGCGCCGAGAGGGCGTCGAGGTCGGGGTCGACACCGCCGACACCCTGCAGCAGGGCCTCTGCTTGGGCGAGGAGCTCCGCCGCCCCTCCTCCGTCCTCTTCGGTGCCGAGCGCCGCCGCGTGCGCCCCAACCGCGGCCTCGCGCAGCCCGCCGGCGTGGCGCAGCCGCTCACGCTCGGACCCGAGCTCGGCTTTCTCGGCCGGATCGGGCGCGACCTCCTCGATCTCGGAGAGCTCGTAGCGGCAGAGGTCGAGATCGCGCTCCCGCGAACCGTCGCGTTCGCGCAGCTCAGCCAGCTCCGCCTCCAGCCGCAGGCACTCGCGGTGGGCCTCGCCGTAGCGCTCGCGCAGCTCCAGGTGCTCGGCGCCGGCGAACCCGTCCAGCACCTCCATCTGCGCCGAGGAGATCGTCAGCTTGCGGTGCTCGTGCTGGCCGTAGAAGGCGAGCAGCCTTCCGCCCAACAGCCTTAGGTCCGAAGCCGAGGCCGCCCGCCCACCGACGAAGGCGCTCGTCCGTCCGCCGGCGGAGACCCGCCGTCCCAGCACGACCTCTTCGGCCCCATCCGGCAGCCGCTCGGCGATCTCGGCGAACTCAGGCTCTCCCAGTAGCCCGGCGGGCAGGTCGAACACCCCCTCGACCCAGGCCTCCTCAGCCTCTGGCCGCACTATCTGCGCCCGCGCCTTCCCGCCCATCAGCAGATCCAGCGAGTGCGCCAGAACGGTCTTCCCGGCTCCCGTCTCTCCGGTGATGGCATTCAAGCCCTCGCCAAGCCGCAGTTCCGCTCTCTCTATGAGGAGGAGATTCTCGATCCTGAGCTCGCGCAGCACGCCCTTTGTGTAGCAAGTGGCGCGGCGGGTCCGGCTTCTATGCGGCGGCGGCCTCCGGCACGGCCTCGGCGGGCTGTACAAAGTCGCTGGAACGGACGAGAAGGAAGCCGGCGGCCGCCACGGCGAAGGAGAGGATCGCGCCGATCAGGAGGATCTCGTTGAAGCCGCTGACGAAGGCCGCTTCCGAGGCCTCGACGATCCGCGCCTGCTGGCCCGGCGGCGCAAAGCCGGCGGCTGCGTGGGTACCACTGGAGGAGACGGCTTCGGCGAGCCCATTAGGAGCGTTGGGCAGCAACTCGTTGAGCCTCGAGGCGACGCGCGACTGGAACACCGCGCCGAGCGAGGCGATGCCGGTGGCAATGCCGATCTGGCGGAAGGTGGTGTTGATGCCCGAGCCCATGCCGGCCTTTTCGACCGGAACCACGGCGATCGCCGCCTGGCCGATGCCGGGGTTGGTCACCCCGATGCCGATCCCGGCGATCAGGAAGCCCGGGAGCAGGTCCCCGATCGCCGAGTCGACGCTCAGCCCGTGCATCAGCAGCAGGCCGGTTCCGACGCTCGTCATCCCTACCCCGAGCAGCACTCTGATCGGGATCCGGTGCGAGAGCGCCCCGGCGATCGGCGAGGCGACGAACGAGAGCACGGTCAGCGGCAGGAAGCGCAGGCCCGTCTCCAGCGGCGAGTAGCCGAGCACTCCCTGCATATAGATGGTCAGGTAGAGGAACAGCGCAAACATCCCGGCGGAGAGGCCGAAGGCCACGGCGGACACCCCGTTGAAAGCCGGCTTGCGGAAGAGGGTGAGGTCGAGCATCGGGTGCGGGCTGCGCGCCTCGATCGCGATGAAGGCGAGGAGCAACAGCACCGCGCCCCCGAGCGAGGCGACGATCGTTGCGCTGCCCCAGCCCTCGGGGTTGCCGCGGATCAGGCCGAAGATCAGCAGGAAGAGGCCGAGGGAGAAAGCGGCCAAGCCGGGCAGGTCGATCGGCGCCGCGTCCTGGGCCGCGACGTTGGCCAGCTTGCGCTCGGTCAGGGCGATGGCGAGCGCCCCGATCGGCACGTTGACGAAGAAGATCCACTCCCAGCCCAGGTGCTCGGTGATGACGCCGCCGACGAGCGGGCCGATCGCCACGGCGCCGCCGACCGTCGCCCCCCAGACGCCGAACGCGGTCGCCCGGTCCTTGCCGTGGAACTCCTGGCCGATCAGCGCCAGCGAGGTCGCGAACATCGCCGCGCCGCCGACTCCCTGCAGGCCGCGCGCCAGGTTGAGCAGGGTCGGGTCGCCGGCGATGCCGCAGAGGAACGAGGCGAAGGTGAAGATCGCGAACCCGATCGAGAAGACCCGTCTGCGGCCGAGGCGGTCGCCCAGCGAGCCCGCGGTGAGCAGGAAGGCGGCCAGGGTCAGCGAGTAGGCGTCAACGACCCACTGCAGGCTCGACAGGCTTGCGTCCAGGTCGCGCTGGATGTCGGGCAGGGCGACGTTGACGACCGTGATGTCCAGCAGCAGCATGAACGTCGCGATCGAGATCAGGACGAGCGTCCACCACTTTCGCTCCATCGCCGCAGCCTAGAGAACTGCTTACTCGACCTGGGGCCTGCCTTTAGACGGCCAAATGCCCGAACTTGTCCCTGATTCGGTGATAGAAGCTCGTGCCGGGGAGTTGGGCGAGCTTGCCGACTGTGTCAGCGAAGCGGATGTCGAGGACGGCGCCGGGTGCGAGGGAGGCGGCGTGGGCGCCGTCTATGGCTACGTCCACTGGCTCGCGGCCGGCGGCGTTGCCGACGCTGAGGACGTCGCTCGGGGCGACGACCAGAGCGCGCGCGGTCAGGGAGTGGGGCGAGATGTAGCTGACCACGTAGCCCTTCACTCCCCAGGCGAGGATCGGGCCCTGGTTGGCGAGGTTGTAGCCGGTCGAGCCGGCCGGGGTGGCGGCGACGAGGCCGTCACAGCGCACGTTGCCGACCTCCTCGCCGGCGATCCGGTAGCTCAACTCGGCGACCCGGTCGTGGGGGCGGCGACTGAAGCTGACGTCGTTGAAGGCGAAGTGCTCTTCGCCGCCGACCTCGATTGCCAGCGCCGGCAGTTCGATCGCCTCGGTCTCCCCGGCAAGCGCGCGGCGAATCCCCTCCTCGGCATCGCCGCGGTCGACCGCGGCGAGGAATCCGACCGTGCCGAAGTTGACGCCGAAGACCGGTACTCCGGTGCGCGCGAAACGACGCAGCGCGTAGAGGATCGAGCCATCGCCGCCGAGCACGAGGCAGAGATCGGGGTCGGCCGGCAGCGAGTCGACCCGCTCGACCCCCGCGGCGGCGTGATCGTGCTTGGAGATCTCCCCCTCGGTGGCGACGAGGCGCCAGCCGGCATCACGGGCGACGGCGGTGGCCACCGCGACGGCTTCGGTCGCGGCCGGCGGGTGGGAATGGGTGATCAGCGCGGCGGTCTTCACGATGCAAATTTCGCTCTTCGCTCACTCGCGCTCATCATGACCGGCGATCTCGCTCGCTCGCTCCGCGCTCATCTTCCTCTATCGCGGCGACAGCCGCCTCGAGGTCGCCGACTTCCCCGCCACCGCGGCCACACCAGACGAAGGTCTCGCGATTGCCCTTCGGGCCGGGCAGGCCCGAAGAGGCGAAGTCGCGCACCGCGAGGCCGAGCTCGCGCGCCGCGAGCGCGACGCCGAGGATCGCCTCGCGCCGGTCTCCCTCGTCCCGGACGACCCCCTTGCGGACCCGCTCCCGCCCGAGCTCGAACTGGGGCTTGACCATCGCGAGCACCTCGCCGTCTGGCGCCAGGCAACGGGCGACTGCGGGCAGCACCTTCGCCAGGGAGATGAAGGAGACGTCGACCGTCGCCAGCGCGGGGACGAAGGGCAGGTCGACAGGCAGCATGTCGCGGGCGTTGAGCCGCTCGATCACCGTAACGCGCGGGTCTTCTCTCAGACCTTGGTCGATCTGCCCGTAGGCCACGTCGGCCGCGGCGACCCGGGCGGCGCCGCGCTGCAGCATGCAGTCGGTGAAGCCGCCGGTCGAGGCCCCCACGTCAAGGCAGTCGCGCCCGGCGACGCCGATCTCCAGCGCCTCAAGGGCGTTCTCCAGCTTGATGCCGCCGCGGGAGACGAAGCGGGGGCCCGAGTCGACGACGAACGCCGCCTCCGGCTCGACCAGCTGGCTGGGGCGCAGCGCGACCGGCCCGTCGGCGCCGACGCGGACCTCGCCGGCGCGCACCGCCACGGCCGCCGCCGTGCGCGACGGGAATAGGCCCCGCTCGGCCAGAACCGCGTCTATCCGGGCTTTCTTCATCCGCTGGAACGGTAGCGCCGGGCAGGCTCAAAGACGCTGCTTAACGCGAGATACAGGTTTTTAGCCAAGCTTTGGTTTAACCTGATTGCATGACAGGGGGTCGGGTAGTCGACCGATTTGGACAATGGATCTGTGATCCCACTCACAGACAAAGCGCACGTATGTTCGTACGCTGCTCAAGGATTCGCAGAGGACAACCGATAAGGAACACGAATAACTAGCTTCTTGGTTGGGTCTGGCGCCGCCCATATGCGTCATCGCCTCCCACGATGACGTTCCAGCGGCACATCAAAGGGCCCACCTACCTCCCACAGATCCACATATATAGAGATAAATATCTCTCCTCCCTGTAGTAACCCCAGAAGACGCTCCGCCTCCCCGGCGGGGCGTTTTCTGTTGGATGGGCTTGCTAGAGCCAAATACGGGCCTCCCGCGTGCCGCCCCGCGCTTCCGCTACGTAGCGCCGAGAGGCTCCGTGCCACAGTCAGACGACTGCCGCAGCACCGCGATGGCCGCAGCACCGCGTAGTTGTCTACGCCCTCGCCCTAGCTACCCGGATGGCGGCGTCAATCGTTGCCGTCGACTCGACGCGCGGCCAGATCACAAACCGCTGCACCGGAGACGGTTGACCCGGGCCTCAAACCCACCTGGCAAGCAGTGCGGCGGTGGACCCGCGATCCACGACTTCGTACACGCCCCTTCCGTGGATCAAAATCCGGCCGAGGCCACGTAGTCGTCGGGCAATGGACCGGCGAAGATTGTCAACTCGTCATCACTCAGCGGTGCCGAGGAAGGCCATCTGAGACCCCGCGCAGGCGGAAGCAATCGGAGATTTCGCCTCGTCGGTGGCCAAATTGAACGGTCTCGACCGTCAACCTCAGGTTCACGTTCCCCTGGCAGGCGCGGTCCATCGTTTTCCAGGTTGTCGATCACCTGCACCACCAAGTGCCGGAGAGTGAAGGTTCCGACGAACAGGTCCGGGCGAGAGGCACCGTGGCCCCGCGGTGCGAGGCCACGGTGCTGATACTGACCCGCTAGCCCACCGACGTGTGCGGCAATGAAGACGGTCGCTGTCGACGGCACGGTCATTCCGCCGACTTGTGCTGCATTGAACACGCGCTGATATCGGTCCTTCGGAAGGATTCTTCGACCCCGATCAACGCGCTCAAGGACGAGGATCTTCATGTAGCTCCATGCGGAGATGAACATCTGGGCTTCTTTGCTGAGGAAGCGTGGTTCGCCCTTGACCAGAGGCTCGGCAAACTCCTTGACGATCCCCTCGATCTGCGCCATCCATCCTGTGTTGCAGGGAACGCAGACCCCCTTGATGGTTGCTGTGAATGCAGGCGCCGACCATTCCTTCGGCGGGCGCTCGTCGTGATGTCCAATCGAGTGCGGTATGCGCCGACGCATCTCGTCGTCTTTAAGTGTGCGCCGGACCCATTCCGGCCAAAGATGCTCCTTCGACATCTTGCCCGTTCGTCCACAGAAGATGCACGTCATACCGAGACTCTACGAACCTGTCCTGCCGCCCTACCTGCAGCGATAGCACCGGGGAATCGGCAGTCAAGGGCGCGCAGTGCCCGACCCCCGCAGGGGGTTGACGGGCGGGGTCCCGGTGCTTCAATCGCGAGTAGGTCGGCGGGCCACAGGGCATGGTTCCCGCGTGCTGAGCCGGACCAGGTTCCCGGGGACCGAGTGCCGATTCAGCAGTTGACCGTGTTGCCGAGGATGCTGAGAATCGCACCAACGACGAACAGCGCCGTCCCCCACGCTTGCAGAGTCACCGAGGCTCGCAAGGATGTCTTGCGATCTTCTTCCCTCTCGCGGCGTTCCCGGTCCAGCTCCGCGCGCATCTCGCTGAGGCTCTGACGCACCTCCTCAATGTCCTGCGCAAGCCGTGCCTCCCGCCGGTCAATCTCGCTTTCCAGACGACCGAGGTTCTCTTCGAGCGCCTCTACACGATCGTCCAGCGTTTCCCCTGGGCCCCGTCGAGCAATTCCTTCCGCCCGCAACGTTCCTCCTCCCGCAAGGGCGGCTTCGGCCTCCGCGGTGTGCGTTACGGGACGACGCAGAAGTCGTCGCAGCCGTCCACGCAAGCGCTGAAGAAACTCCGGCTCGCCGAATTCGCGACGCTGAATCCGGGCCAGCTCGTAGGCGACCAATGTGAAGCCCGCGATCTCCAACACCCCTCCTGCAATGGTCAATCCGGCACAACCCATGCTCGCGACGTTAGCTACACGCCAAGGAGCGCCGTAGCGGCCGATATCCTTCGAGCATGGCTCAGGCCTCCAAGCTCACCAATTCTCAGATAGACCGACGCCGCGCGGCGGCTTCGCGGCTTCGCGGCTTGTTCGCCGACGTGGCCCCGGGCGAGAGCTTGGTTGACGAGCTGATCGCGGATCGGCGCGCGGAAGCGCGGGCTGAAGGCCGCGAAGGCAAGGCCGTCAGGCGTGCCCGAGGCTGAAGTCGCGGCGGTCCTCGACGCCTCGGCGTTGATGGCCGTCCTTCACGATGAGGACGGGGCCGATGCGGCTACGGAGGCAATCGCGAACGGTGCAGCGATCTCCGTCGCCAACTGGGCAGAGGTTCTGACCAAGCTGGCCGAACGAGGCCGTGATCCCGAGCGGGCAGCAACCGAAGCCCGCAAGGCCGAGGGGTCCAGGCGAGCACTGTCCATTGAGCCCATGACGGCCGCGGACTGCATTGCGGTCGCTCGCCTGCGACTGAAAACAAAGGCCCAAGGACTTTCGCTGGCAGACCGAGCCTGCCTGGCGCTGGCGGAACGCCTTGGTGTTCCGGCCGTGACAGCAGACCGAGAATGGGTCAAAGCAGACGTTGAGGCGGAGATTCAGCTAATCCGCTGAGCCTTTCTAGTGCCACAGTCAGACACCGTTTAGCCGGTTACAACCGGATTCAGCCGGACCAAGCTTGGCTCTGGAAGCGGGGCTCCGCTCTGCAATGCAGGCGGTCGCAGTTCCCTCCTCCCTGTAGTGACCCCAGAAGACGCTCCGCCTTCCCGGCGGGGCGTTTTCTGTTGTAGGAGCTTCTAGAGCCCGTTTGCACCAGTTCTTGTCAAGCAAAGCCAAAAGAAATGCGGCTAGGCTGGGACCGATGATCGGCGAGGGGGAGGTTCTCGCGGAACGCTATGAGCTGGCGTGGCGCTTGGGATCGGGAGGGATGGGGACGGTCTGGGCGGCGACCGATCTCAAGCATGGAGGTGAAGTGGCGGTCAAGGTCCTCGCCGAGCACCTCTCGCAGGAACCGGGGTCGATCAAGCGGTTTCGTCGCGAGGCTCGTGCCCTCTCCAGGTTGAGTCACCCCAACATCGTCCCGATCCACGACTCCGGCGTCGACCGCGGTCGCCACTACATCGTGATGGAGCTGATCGAGGGGTCCTCGGTCTTTGAGTTGCTCCGCCGCGAGGGAGCGCTGTCGCCGGAGTCGGCAGTCTCGATCGGCGCTCAGGTTTGTGCCGCCCTAGATTACGCGCACGGACGCCGCGTCATCCATCGCGACATAAAGCCCGGAAATCTGATGGTTCTCGAGAGGCCGGAGATGGTCGTCAAGGTGACCGACTTCGGGATCGCCCGCCTCCTCGACGAGACCCGAATCACCGTCACCGGATCGATCCAGGGCAGCGTTCCATACCTGGCGCCCGAGCATGCCCGGGGCGAAGCCCCGACGCCCGCCACCGACGTCTACGCGCTGGGCGTGGTCCTCTATGAGTGCCTCGCCTCACAGCCGCCCTACGAGGGTGGCTCCCTGCCGGAGCTGATAATCCAGCAGCAGAGCGGTCCGCCAATACGCCTCTCGGCCCGCAGTGAGGGGGTCCAGCCAGCACTCGAGGCCGTGGTGATGCGGGCGCTGGAACCGGATCCCAAACGCCGCTACGCGAGCGCCGCGGAGTTCAGCGAGGAGCTGCGCTACTCCGTCGGTCTCGGGGACGCGACCACGCTGCCCCTCGATGCGGGCGGCGAGCCGACCGAGCAACTTGAGCGCACGACCGCGCCAACCGTGCTCAGGCCCCTTCCACCCCCGGCCAACCGCTCTGGCTCAGACGCCCAGAGCTCGGGGGACGGCGTGCGCCGCCGTCCGCACGGGGGGCTCGCCCTCCTCGCCATCGCGGGCCTGGCGCTGCTTGGCATCCTCCTCCTTTCGACCAGGGACAACGGGGGGTCGCCAAAGGTTGCCGAGAAGCGAGACCGCCCGGCGGAAGAAGTCGAGTCCCCATCGGGAGAGGAAGTAGTCCCGATGTCTGCAGAGGAAGAAGCTCCGGCCCCCAAGGAAGAGGCGCCCAAGCCAGCGGACGGGGCCACCACGACGAGGCAGGAAGAGCCCGCGAAAGGGCAACGGATCCACCCCAGCGCCCGCTCGCGCTACAGCGGCGGCGGCTACAACGCCGATCTGGTCTCGGTCACTCGGAGCCCGAACGGCTTCGACGTTCGTTTCGTTGCCCGTGGGGCCTCTGACCTGCGCAAGCCGGACACGTCGTGCGTAGAAGTGGGTCGCCAGAGGATCCCGCCAAGCTCTGTGCGACTAGCTGCCGCCCGCTCGGGGTTCTACGAAGGGACACTGAGTTTTTCCTACGGGGCGGCCGGCGACTATCGGTTTCGGTACTCCTGCCGGAAGGACTACTCAGCGGTCTTCCTCTTTGCCAGGAGCAAGGCGACCCCACCAATCCGCGTGATCGGCGGGCGGCTCGGTACCTCCCGCTACGACCGCTACTACAGCGCGAAGGTCGGTCCGGTCGAGGTCTACCCCTCGTGGTTCGTCGTCGAGTTTGAATCCAACGGCTTCTCCGACCTTCGCCATCCGCGGGAATCGTGCGTCAAGCACGACGGTCGCACGATCCCGCCGCTCAGCCTCCGGCTCAGCATCGAGCTGAGCACCCGGTACAGGGGCGAGATGATGTTTCCCTACGAGGGGCCCGGCCTCTACCAGTTCCTCTACTCGTGCCAGCCCGACTACAGCCTGGTGACCCTGTTTAGGAGTTGAGGAAGGCAGCCCATCGAGCTTCTCCCTCGCACAGTCAAGGCCCGCCCTCAAGGGCTTTGTTCTTCGAGTCGGATTAGTCGCTTGCTTCGCCGACGGAACTACAGATTGCGGACCCGGCGGCCGATCTCTCGGTCCTGGGGGTAACCGGCGGACTCCCAGAACGCCCCGGCTGCGTCGTCCTCGAAGGCAACTAGGGCGGTTATCCGGCGGACGCCGCAATCCCGCAGATACTCCTCGCCGGCCCGTGTCAGGGCGATTCCGATGCCTTGCCGCCGATGCTCCTCGCGAACGGCGAGCCGGTACATGTTCCCTCGCCACCCGTCCCAGCCGGCGATCAGGGCGCCGACGATCTCGCCGTCACGCTCCGCCACCAGAAGGGCGGCCGGGGAATCTCCGATCAGCCGCTCGACGTCTTCTAGGCGATCGGCCGTGGACGCGTGTTCGCTCCGCGACTGAGTCCAAAGCTCGAGGACCGCCGGCGCATCCTCATGCCGACATCGACGTATTTCGACTCCGCCAGTCAAGCCGGCAGTATCGCAATGCTCGGCGAGCCCGATCCCACCGAGGCGGCGCGATAATGCCCGCGTGACTCGCAAGCGAGGACTGATCGTGACGGGAATCGCGACCCTGCTCCTGCTCCTGGCGATGTCGCCGGCCGAGAACCGGATGAAGGACACCGGTGGCCCGGGCATGGTTCCCTTCGAGCTGACGGGCGGTCAGGACCGTGCCGACGAGATCCTCGCCGAATGGGGTGAGGAGGGCCAGGACGCCGCCCGGGAATCGCTGTGGATCGACTTCGGCTTCCTGCTCGCCTACGGGGCCTTCCTCACTCTGGCCCTTGCGGCGACCCGAGACCTCGCCATACAAAGGGGTTGGCAACGGCTCGGCGCAATCGGCCGGGTCGTGGTCTCGTTCGGCGCCCTGGTCGCTGTCTTCGACACGATCGAGAACGTCTGCCTGCTGCTGACGCTCGACGGCGCCGGTGCGGCGTTTCCCCTTCTGGCGACGATATTCGCCTCCTGCAAGTTCGTTCTCCTCGCCATGGCGATCGCCTACATCCTCGCCGGCTTCGCGATCCGCCTGAGCCGGCCCAGGGGCGCCGCCGCCGCCGAAGACGGCTGATATCGCGCACCGCGACGCGATGCTCTCGGCACCGGCGCGGTCAAAGTAGTGGATCCACGACGCTCCCTGACGTGCGGAGCCACATACATAGAGATGTCTCTCCTCCCTCAAGTAACCCCAGAAGAGACTCGGGAAGGCTAACCGATAGAGCGTTTTGACGCAAGCCCTGCCCGGGTCCGGGCGGATCAGCTCAGGGCGGGCTCACCGGAGCGCAGCGAGGCTAGGACGCGCTGGGCCACCGCCTCGCCGGTGAGGCCGGCCTCCTGGCGCAGCAGGGCAGGCTTGCCGTGGGTGACGTAGCGGTCAGGGAGACCGACCCGCATGACGTGGGCGCGGTCGCCGGGGCGGTCTGCGAAGGCATCCTCGAGGTGCTCCAGGACCGCCGAGCCGAAGCCTCCCGGCAGGACGTTCTCCTCGATCGTCACGACCAGGTCGTGCTCGCGCGCAAGCCGCTCGGCCAGGTCGCCGTCGAGCGGCTTGGCGAAGCGGGCGTCGGCCACGGTTGCTTCGAGCCCATGCCCGGAGAGGATCCTGGCCGCATCGAGGGCGACTGCGACGCCATAGCCGAAGCCGAGCAGGGCGACCCGCTCGCCGCTCGCCAGCAGCTCGCCGGTGCCGATCGGGATCTCCTGCGGCTCCGCCGGCAGCTCCACACCCTCGGCCGCACCACGCGGGTAGCGCAGCGCAGCGGGCCCATCGTGGGTGACCGCCGTGCGCAGCATGTGGACCAGCATCGCCTCGTCGCGCGGCGCCATCACGACGACGTTGGGGATCGGGCGGAAGTAGGAGACGTCGAAAGCGCCGTGGTGGGTCGGCCCGTCGTCGCCCACCAGGCCGGCCCGGTCCATGGCGAAGGTGACGTCGAGCTCCTGCAGGCAGACGTCGTGGATGATCTGGTCGTAGGCACGCTGGAGGAAGGTCGAGTAGATCGCGCAGACCGGCTTCGCGCCCTGGATCGCCAGGCCCGAGGCGAGCAGGACGGCGTTCTGCTCGGCGATGCCGACGTCGTAGTACTGCCCAGGCACCTCGTCGGCGAGCTTCTGCAACCCGGTCCCCCCTGCCATCGCCGCGGTGATCCCGATCACCCGCTTGTCGCGCTGCGCCTCGGCGACGATCGCGTCGCCGAAGACCTGGGTGTACTGGAGCGGGGCGCTCGGCGCCGGCGGGACCTCGAGCCGCTCCGGTGCGATCCCCTCCGGCGAGTCCGATTCCTGCACCCCAACCGGCCGCCGATGGGCCGAATTCCCGACCATCGTTCCGGAATTCGTCCCGTCGGCGGGCTTTTGGTCGGCGGGGGCGCCGTTGACGATGCTCTTCGGCTTGGCAGCGTGCCATTTCTCCATGCCCTCGAGGCCGCCCTCCTCGGCCGGGGAGAAGCCCTTGCCCTTGACCGTGTGGATGTGGACGATCACCGGCCGTTCGGCGTCGAAGGCCTCGCGCAGGGCCTCGCGCAGGGCGTGCACGTCGTGGCCGTCGATCACGCCCATGTAGGCGAGGTCGAGCTCCTCGAAGAAGAGACCCGGCGCCCAGTAGGCCTTGATCGCCGACTTGATCTCCGGTCCGAGCCGTTCGATCCGCCTGCCGAGGCCGAGCGGCAGCTTGGTGAGCCGGTCCTCGACCCCCTCGCGGGCGTGGTAGAGACGGGGGTTGAGCCGGACCCGGTTGAAGTAGCGCGAGAGCGCCCCAACGTTCGGCGAGATCGACATGCCGTTGTCGTTGAGCACGATCACCACCGGCGTCTGCAGGCCGCCGGCCGCGTGCAGCGCCTCGTAGGCGACACCTCCGGTCAGCGCACCGTCGCCGATCACGGCGGCCACCTTCCCGTCCTCGCCGATGCCCTTGCGCATCGCCTCTTTCAGCCCGACCGCGTAGCCGATCGAGGTCGAGGCGTGGCCGGCGCCCATGATGTCGTGCTCGGACTCGAAGACCGAGCAGAACGGGGCGAGGCCGCCGTACTGGCGGATCGTCGGCAGCCCCTCGCGGCGGCCGGTGAGGATCTTGTGCGGGTAGGCCTGGTGGCCGACGTCCCAGAGCACCTTGTCGCGCGGCGAGTCGAGCAGGCTGTGCAGCGCCACCGCCAGCTCGCAGGTGCCGAGGTTGGCGCCGAAATGGCCGCCGATCTCCCCGATCGTGTCGATGATGTAGCCGCGCATCTCCTGCGCCACCTGCTGCAGCTGGGCGTCGTCGAGGCCATGCAGGTCGGCTGGTCCGTCGATGCCGTCGAGCAGGCGCGGCCCGTCAGCCTGGCGGTCTGCTGAGTTTCCGTTGTCGCTCATTCGTTCCTGGTGAAGATGTAGTCGGCTACCCGCCGCAGGTCGGACGTATCGCCGGCGGCCTCGGCAAGGGAGTCGACCGCCTTCGCGTGGGACTCGGCCGCAAGCTGGCGCGCCCGCTCGAGGCCGAAGTGGCTGACGTACGTGAGTTTGCCATGTCGCTCGTCGCTTCCGCGCGGCTTGCCGAGCCGCTCGTCGCTCCCGGTCACGTCGAGGATGTCGTCGACGATCTGGAAGAGGACGCCCAGCTCGCTGGCGAACCGGCGAAACGGCATTGTCTCAGGTTCGCCCAGCCCCTCGAGGACGAGCACGACGCCGACGCTCGCCGCGATCAGGCTGCCGGTCTTCAGCGCGTGCAGCGCCCGCAGCTCCTCGGCGTCGCGCCGCCCACCGGCCACGTCGACGTACTGGCCGCCGACCATCCCGTCGACCCCCGTTGCCGCGCTCAGCTCCCGCAGCGCCGCGAGCACCCGCGCCGGCTCGCCCGGCTGCTCGCAGAAGAGCCGCACCGCCTCGGCGAAGAGCCCGTCGCCGGCGAGGATCGCCACGTCCTCGCCGTACCTGACGTGGGAGGTCGGTAAGCCGCGCCGCAGCTCGTCGTCGTCCATCGCCGGCAGGTCGTCGTGGATCAGCGAATAGGTGTGGATCAGCTCGACCGCGCAGGCAACCGGTAGGAAGCGCTCGGGCTCGACGCCGAGCGCCCGAGCCGCGGCCAGCGCCAGGACGGGACGCACGCGCTTGCCCCCGGCCAGCAGCGAGTACCGCATCGCCTCCTCCAGGCCGGCGGTCGGGGCGGTCCGGGCGAAGCGCAGCCGCTCCAGCTCGGCATCGACCAGAGCCCGAAGGTCTTCCGGGTAGCTCACGAGCTGGGCTCGGCGGCCTCGCCCTCGCGGATGCGCCGGTTCGCCTCCTCGACTGCCTCGGCCGAGAGCTCGGCCGCCTCGTTGGCCAGCTCCGCGGCACGGCCGTCGCCGGCCTCGCCGGCCTCCAGCTCGCGGGCGATCGCGCCGAGCCGCTCGGAGATCTCGCGCAACCGGCTCACCGAACGCCCTCTCGCTCCCGGGCGATCGCGCCGAGCACGCCGTTGACGAAGCCCGGCGCATCGACGCCGCAGTACTCCTTGGCGATCTCGACCGCCTCGTCGATCGCCACCTCGGTCGGCACGTCGCCGGAGTGCTCGATCTCGTACAGCGCCACCCGCATCACGTTGCGCTCCAGCGGCGCGATCCGCTCCAGCTCCCAGCCCTTGGCGTGAGCGGCGATCGCCGCGTCGAGCTCGTCGCGGTGCGCCTCGACCCCGGCCGCCAGCTCGCGCGTGAACGGCCGCGACTCGGCCACCAACTCCTCCAGCGGGCGCCCGGTGACGTCGCGCTGGTAGCAGGCGAAGACGGCGTCGCGGCGCTGGTCGGACCTACGCATGAGTTCTCCATTCTCGCGCTTCCGCCGGTCGGGCAGGCGGGTTAGGCCCGAGAGACGTACTCGCCGCTGCGGGTGTCGACGCGGATCGTCTCCCCCTCCTCGATGAAGAGGGGGACCTGGACGGTAACGCCGGACTCCAGGGTGGCCGGCTTGCTGCCGCCGCCCGAAGCGGTGTCGCCCTTCACGCCCGGCTCGGTCTGGGTCACCTTCATCTCGATCGCGCTCGCCACCTGCACGTCGCTGGGCCGCTCGTCGATGAAGAGCACGTCGACCTCGGCGTTGGGCAGCACCCACTGCATCGAGTCGCCTGCCATCTCGCGCGGGATCTCGATCTGCTCGAAGTCGCGGCTGTCCATGAAGACGGCCGCGTCGCCGGAGTCGTAGAGGTACTGCATCTTGCGCGATTCGGTGCGCACCGGCCGGAACTTCTCCCCGGCGCGGAAGGTCTTGTCCTGCACCGAGCCGTCCTCGATCTTGCGCAGCTTGGTCCGCACGAAGGCCCCGCCCTTGCCGGGCTTGACGTGCTGGAACTCGACGATGCGGAAGATCGTGCCGTCGATCTCGATGTGCGAGCCGTTCTTGAATTCGTTGGTGGAGATCACGGCGGCGAATCCTAGTCGTCGCTGGAAGACCGTAAGCTGACGACCAGGGAATGAGGGTGTCTGCTCGGATCTTCTTGCTGGCCACTGCCGCGACGCTGCTGCTCGTCGCGGGCGCCGGCGCGGAGGAAACGGGGCCAAGCCGGGCCGAATACGTCTCGCAGGTCGAGCCGATCTGCGAAGCGAACACGGTCGCCAACAAGCGGATTCTCAAGAACGTCCAGGCCAAGGCGCGGAACGGCAAGCTGAAGGAGGCCGGCGCGCAGTTCATCCATGCCTCGGCTGCGTTCGGATCGACCGTCGACAAGCTCTCCGCGGTGCCCCGCCCGCCCGAAGACGACGCCCGGCTGCTGAGGTGGCTCGACCAGCTGAGAATCGTGCAGACGAACCTGCGCAACGTCGGCAAGGCGCTGAAGGCCGAGGACAAGATCCGCGCCGCGCACGAACGGATCCGGCTCGAACGCAGCGCCAACGCAGCCAACAACGTCAGCTTCGCCTTCGAATTCCGCTACTGCCGGATCACGCCCTCCCGCTTCACCTGAGCGGAGTGCGTACCGGGCATCCTCCCTACGGGCGGGGCTCCTCGGCTTCCGCCGCGGTGGTGGTCGTCAGCCTCGCCGCTGAACCGCCCGCGAGGACCTGGCGCACGAGGCCGGGTGTGAGGATCCGGAACACCGCCGCAAGGGCGTAGCCGCGGGGCACGTAGCGCTCGGCCTTTCCTCGCAGGCCCGTATCGACGATCGCCTCGGCGACGCGCTCGGGCTTGGAGACGATCCACCGGGTCAGCGCTTTCTCGCGCAACTCGGTCGCCGGGAAGCCCTCGGTGGCGATGAAGCCGGGAAGGACGAGGCCGACGTGGACCCCGCCGGACCGCTCCTCGGCGTAGAGCGCGTCGGACCAGCCGATCAGGGCGAACTTGCTGGCCGAGTAGGAGCCGGTGCCGGCGCGGGCCACCCGGCCGGCGGTGCTGGCGATGTTGACGATCGAGCTGGGCGCCGAGGCGCGCAACGCCGGCAGCAGGGCCTCGGTGAGGCGGATGACCGCGTCGAAGTTGAGCTCCATGTGTCGCTGGACGTTGGCGTGGCCGCCCTCGCCGAAGGTCCCGCGCCAGGAGCCGCCGGCGTTGTTGACCAGCAGCGTCAGCCGGCCGCCGTGCTCGGAGACGTGGGCGCGGACGCACTCGGGGGCGTCAACGTCGGTCAGGTCCACGGCGACGTAGGTGGCCTTGCAGGGCAGAGACTCGGCGAGAGCACGCAGGCGCTCCTCGCGCCGTGCGACGAGGATCAGCTCGATGCCGGGCTCGCGGGCCAGCCGCCGCGCGGCGGCCTCGCCGATGCCGCTCGAAGCGCCGGTGATCAGGGCGACGGTGCCGTCCGCGTTCACGGCGCCAACGCTATTCCAATTCACTTAATGCGGGCGACCGTTCGAATCGACATACTGCCGCGCCGTGAGCGCGACTCCGGAACTCCTCGACAAGCTCCTCCGCGTCCCCGCGCCCTCTGGCTACGAGACACCCGCGGCCGCCGTCTGGCGCGACGAGGCCTCTTTCGCCTCGCTCTCGACCGACGGCATCGGCTCCTCCGTCGCCCGTATCGGCGAGGGCTCGCCTCTCCTGGCCGTGGTCGGCCACATCGATGAGATCGGCCTGGTCGTCCGCCACATCGACGAGAAGGGCTTCCTCTGGTTCGCGCCGATCGGAGGCTGGGACCCGCAGATCCTGGTCGGTCAGCGGGTCGAGATCCAGGGAAAGAGCGGACCCGTGCTCGGGGTCGTCGGACGCAAGCCGCTGCACCTTCTCGACGCCGAAGCGCGCAAGAAGGTGGTCGAGTTGAAGGGCCTGCACATCGACGTCGGCGCTGCCGATCGCGAGGAGGCCGCCGAGCTGGTCCGTGTCGGCGACCCGGTGGTGATCGCCAGCGAGCCCCAGCGCCTCGCCGGCTCTCGCACGATCTCCCGCTCGATGGACAACCGGCTCGGCGCCTACGTCGCGCTGGAGGCGCTGCGCCGCTGCCACGAGCGCGACTCGCTGAGCGGCAGCTTCGCGGCGATCGCCGCCGTTCAGGAGGAGATCGGCCTCTTCGGCGCCCGCACCTCGGCCTTTGCCGTGGAGCCGGACCTGGCCGTGGTCATCGACGTCACCCACGCCACCGACGCGCCCGGCATCGACGAGAAGGAGCTGGGCACCCACACGCTCGGCTCCGGGCCGGTGATCTTCCGCGGCTCCACCCTCTCCCCCAAAGTCTTCGAGCTGCTGGTCGAGACTGCCGAGGAGGCCGGGATCGAGCACACGCTCGGCGCCTCCGGCAACTCGACCGGCACCGACGCCGACGCCGTCCAGTTTGCCCGCTCGGGCATCCCCACGGGCCTCGTCGAGATCCCGCTGCGCTACATGCACTCCCCGGTCGAGATGGTCGACCTGGACGACGTTGAGGCGACCGTAGAGCTGATCGCGGCCTTCGCCGCGCGAATCGACGACAGCATCGACCTCAGCCGCTGAAGCTGCGGCCACAGGGGTCGCCAGACAAGGACGCAGGGAGCGAAGCGTGCTCTGCACGTGAGCGACCGAGGACGCCGTATGGCGACCCCTGGAGCCGTCAGTTCGACATGAAGACCATGTCGCGGCCATTGGCCTTCGCCGAGTAAAGAGCGGCGTCGGCCCTTGCGACCAGGTCGTCTGTGTTGACCACGTCGGACTTGGAGACCGCGGCGCCGATGCTGATCGTCACTCCCACCCCGACCGGGCGCCGTGCGCGCACCGCCTTGCGCAGGCGCTCGGCAACCGCGGCCGCGTCCTTCTTGCTGGCGCCGGGCAGGACGACGAGGATCTCCTCGCCGCCGATCCTGTAGATCGAGTCGCCGGCGCGCAGAACAGAGCGCATCGTGTAGGCGACGTCCTGCAGGACCTTGTCGCCGGCGGCGTGTCCGAGCTGATCGTTGACCCGCTTGAAGTGATCGAGATCGCAGAGCAGCAGAGCGTGTGAGAGTCCCTCCCCCTCGCTGCTTGGCTGGCCGTCGAGCTCGGAAAGGCGCTGCTCCAGCGCATTGCGGTTAAAAAGACCGGTCAGCGGATCGAGGGTCGAGCTGCGCCGGTGGGCGCGGTCGGACTCGACCAGGGCGCCGGAGAGGATCACCGTGCTGAGTATCAACGCCGCAGCCGCGATCACCTCTTTGTGGTGCTCTGAAGCCGTCGCCTGGTCCAGTCCAAAGGTGCCGACGAGCAGCAGGGCCAAGATGTACGCGGTGCCGAGGGCCACCCCGCGTGGAGAGAATCGCGCTCCAAGCGTTACCGCGGGCAGCGCGAACCACATTAGGACCGGGCTGTCGGCGCCGCCGGTCGTGACGACCGCGTCGGCGAGGAACAGCGGCAGGATTCCCCAGGCCGTGGCAGCCCAGAGACCGGGGTGACTGCTGTTCTGCATGAAGTGGTCGGCGATCGTGAACCCTGCGAGGCCAGCCGTGAGCGGGATAACCCACCACCAGCCGATCTCCGAGGAGACCGAGACCAGCGCCAGGGCGAGGATCGCGAAGCAGCCGGTCCTGTAAGGGCGCAGCCGTACCTGCATGTCGAGCAAGCGCTCGCGACGGGCGTTGTCGCGGATTTCCGCCAGCGAATCCGACTGCCGCAAGAGGTCCGTGTCGGCGGGAGCACGCAGGGCACTCGCGATCTTGGCGCTTGCGATCACGCGGTGACATCGGCTTCTCGACGCTACTACTTGAAACTGGCAGCGAGTCTCGCCTAAACGTCTTGTCTGCGCTGCGCTACTCGACGAGCTGCAGCTCCTTTGGCAGGCCGCTGAGATTGCGGTGGCCGTCCGAGGTGACGACGACCAGGTCCTCGATACGCACACCGAGCTCGCCAGGCAGGTAGATCCCGGGCTCGACCGTCACCACCTCGCCGGCCTGGAGCACGTCCTCCGAGCGTGGCGAGACGCGTGGCTCCTCGTGCACCTCGAGGCCGACCCCGTGGCCGAGGCCGTGGCCGAACCGCTCGCCGTGCCCGGCGGCTGCGATCCGCTCGCGGGCGACGGCGTCGAGGGCCTCGGCGGATGCCCCGGCGCGAACGGCGGCGAGGGCCGCCTCCTGCGCCTCGCGCACGACCTCGTACACCTCCCGGCCGCGCCCGTCGGGCTCGCCTGTCGCGAAGGTGCGGGTGCCGTCGGAGCAGTAGCCATCGAGCTTCGCACCCATGTCGAAGACGACCAGCTCGCCACGGCCGATCTCGCGCTCGCCCGGCTCGGCATGCGGCAGGGCGCCGTTCGGCCCTGCGGCAACGATCACGGGGAAGGAGGGCTCGGCCCCGTGCTCGCGCATCCGTGCTTCGGCGGCGCGGGCGACGTCCAGCTCGGTGCGTCCCGTCAGCCCATCCTCCAACGCCCGGCGCCAGACCTTGTCGGCAAGCTCGGAGGCGGCGGCGATCGCAGCCAGCTCGGCCTCGTCCTTGACCCGGCGCAGCTTCTCGACCGTCCCCCCCGCCCCCTCCAGAGCGACGCCATCGGGCAGTTTTTCCTCGAGCTTGTACAGCGCGCGAACGGCCATCTGCTGGTCCTCGAAGCCGGTCCGCCCAGCCAGGTGGGCGGCGATCCCGCCGAGCCAGTCGTCCTTGACCGTGATCACCTCCCAGCCCTCGATCTCGGCCTCCGCGCGCTCGGTGTAGCGGAAGTCGGTGAAGAAGAGGCGCGCCTCGCCACCGCAGACGCAGGCCCCGTTGGTGCCGCCGAAGCCGGTCAGGTAGCGGACGTTGACCAGGTCGGTGACGAGCAGGCGGTCGAGCTCACGCTCGGCGACGAGTGCCGCGAGACGGTCTCCCCGGGATCCGGTCAAGGGGCGCCCGCGCCGAGCTCGGTCGCGAGCAGCTCGAGCGCGTCGCGGTAGCCGTCGGGGCCCTTGCCGGAGATCTTCGCCAGCACCAGCCCGTCGAAGACCGAGAGCTTGCGCCACTCGTCGCGGGCCTCGACGTCGGAGAGGTGAACCTCGACCGCGGGCAGGCGGGCAACATCCAGCGCATCGGCGATTGCCCGGCTGTAGTGCGACCAGGCGCCGGCATTGACGAGCGTGGCGTCGGCCAGCTCCGGTATCCGGTGCAGGTACTCGACGAACTCACCCTCGGAGTTGGTCTGGAAGAAGATCGCTTCAAGGCCCAGCTCGCGGGCCCAGCCGCCGACCTTGCGCTCCAACTCCGCGAGCGAGAGGCCGCCGTAGACCCCGGGGTCGCGGCGCTCGAGGATGTCGAAGTTGACGCCGTGCAGAACGGCGACGCGGTTGTGGGCGGTGGTCATCGGATCAGCTCCTCCACGGCTGCGCGGACCTTAGCCGGATCGACCAACTCTCCCGTGCGGGGCTCGCCCGGCTCGCTCAAGAGCACGAAGCCAACCCCCGCAGCGGTGCGCTTCTTGTCCCGCTGAAGCGCGGCAACTACGTCGGTCGCTCCCCAGACCGGAGCCTCTCCGAGGTCCACCGGGAGACCGTGCCGACGCAGTATTTCCTCCACCTCGTCGCGCAACGCGCCGGCCTCCGAGAGGCGCAACGCAGCCAGCAGCCCCAGGCCGATTGCCTCGCCGTGGCGGTAGCGCTCGTAACGGGTCACCGCCTCGATCGCATGGCCAACGGTGTGACCGAGGTTGAGGCGCTCGCGAATACCTGAATCTCTCTCGTCCGCGGCGACGATTCCGCACTTGTAGCGGGCACAATCGAAAATCACGTCACCGAGATCACCAGGCTCGATCGAATCAATGGAGCGCACTCGCTCCCAGAGCTCCCCACCCGCCAGCAACCCGGTCTTCAGCGCCTCGACGAAGCCGGCAGCCAGCTCCTCCCGAGGCAGGCTGGTCAGGGTCGAAGTGTCAGCGATCACCGACGCCGGCAGGTGGTAGGCGCCGACGTAGTTCTTGCCCTCAGGCAGGTCGACGCCGGTCTTGCCACCGTAGGCAGAGTCGACCTGGGCGACTAGCGTGGTCGGAACCTGGACGACCGGCACCCCGCGCTGGTAGACGTGGGCGCAGAAGCCGGCAAGGTCGCCCACGACTCCGCCGCCGAGGGCGATGACATGGTCTTCCCGTGTCATCAGCACCCGGGCAAGGCGCTCCAGCACGTCCTCTGCCATGGCCATCGTCTTGGACGCCTCTCCCGGCTCGACCGGGACTCGGGCGGCCAGGGGCTCGATTCGATCGGCATAGAGAATTTCGACCGCCTTATCCGCCACGCAGAAGCGCCGTCCTTCCAACGGCCACCAATCCCCCCCCAGCAGTCCAGGCCCGACGAACACCGGGTACTCGCCCGAGGCGCTTGCCGCCCAGAGCATCTTCGTCCCGGAGGGCATGCCGGTAAGCGCCAACAGCGACGGCATCGCACGCGCGACCACGTCGCGGTCACCCGGCGGCACGATCGCATCGGCGAGCGCCTCATAGTGCGGCAACCGCTCCTCCAGCAGGCGCGCGACGTCATCGGCGCTCGTCGCCAGCGGCCGGTCGCTACGGGCGATCCGCTCCCAAGCCTGATCGGCGCCGACCTGGAGCCAAACGACCGTGTGGCGGTCGAGCGCCTCTCGCACCCGCTCGGAGAGGACGCTGCCCCCGCCGAGCGCGATCGCTCCGCCGTCGGCCTCCTCCAGAAGCGATCCGACCACCTCGGCCTCGCGCGCGCGGAAGGCGGCCTCTCCGTCCTCCTCGAAGGCCTCCCGGATCGGCTTGCCGAGCGCTTCTTCCATCAGCGCGTCGATCTCGACCGTCTCCAGGCCCGCCTCGCGAGCCGCGGAGAGCGCCGTCGACTTCCCCGCCCCCATAAAGCCGATGAAGACGAGAGCAGGCCGCATCACCGAACGAAACGCCATTTTCCCATGCATGACATGGAAAATCGCGACCTCATCCTCGGAAATCGATGCGCTGCTTGTAGGCCTCGACCGCGGCGAGCACGTCGTCGATGTGGTCGCCACCGAACTTCTCGCGGTAGGCACGGGCCAGGGCGAGGCAGACCATCGCCTCGGCGACGACCGCGGCCGCCGGCACCACGGTCGAGTCGGTGCGCTCGCGCAGCGCCTGGGCCGGCTCCTTGGTCTCGGTGTCGACCGAGCGCAGCGGCTTGGTCAGGGTCGAGATCGGCTTGATCGCGGCGCGCACGGAGAGTGGCAGACCGTTGGTCATCCCGCCCTCGAGGCCGCCCGCGTGGTTGGTCTCGCGAAAGTAGCCGCGCTCCTGCGACCAGAAGATCTCGTCGTGGGCCTCGGAGCCGGGGCGGCCGGCGACGTCCCACGCTTCCCCGATCGAGACCCCCTTGACCGACTGGATCGAGGCGACGGCGCCGGCGAGGCGGCCGTCGAGGCGGTCTTCCCATGAGATATGAGAGCCGAGACCTGGGACGAGGCCGAAGGCGCGCACCTCGAAGGTGCCGCCGAGGCTCTCGTTGGCCTTGCGCAGGCGGTTGATCTCCTCGACCATCGCCGCGCTGGCATCGGGGTCGAGGCATCGCACCGGGTCCTCGTCGACGGCAGCGAAATCCCCGGGGCCGAGGTCTGCCTGCTCGGGGGCGGTCACGGAGGCGATCTGGGTGACGTGGCTGTGGACGCTGACGCCGAGAGCCGCGAGGAACCCGCGGGCGATCGAGCCGGCTGCCACGCGGGCGGCGGTCTCGCGGGCGCTGGCGCGCTCGAGCACGTTGCGGATGTCGTCGTGGCCGTACTTCTGGGCACCGACCAGGTCGGCGTGCCCCGGCCGGGGCAGGTGGACCTCGTCGACCTCGGCCTCGACCGGCCAGGGGCTCATCCGCTCCTCCCAGTTGGCGTAGTCGCGATTGGCGACGAGGACGGCGATCGGGCTGCCGAGCGTGCGGCCGTGGCGCAAGCCGGAGCGGACCTCGACGGTGTCGGTCTCGATCTTCATCCGCCCACCGCGGCCGTGGCCGAGCTGGCGCCGTGCCATGTCACGGTCGAGCGTCTCGCGGTCGAGCTCGAGGCCGGCCGGCACCCCCTCGACGATCGCGACGAGCCCCGGCCCGTGCGACTCGCCCGCAGTCGTGAATCGAAACCCGCTCATCAGGCCGTCAAGGCTATCGGCGCGACGCCCAGGGAGCCCCGGCGACTGACTTCGTCTTTTTGGGCGCTATATCGACCATAAAGGCGAAGTCAGCCTCGAATGGCGGCGCGCATAGTGTCGAGAGGGGGCTTGCGGCCGGTCCAGATCTCGAAGGAGAGGGCGCCCTGCTGGACGAGGATCTCCAGGCCGTCGACGGTGGTGGCGCCGGATGCCTGGGCGGCACGCAGGAGCGCGGTCGGCTCGGTGCCGTAGACCATGTCGACGACGTCCTGACCGGCGCTGAACCCATCCGGGTCGAGGGGCAGCTCTGCGAACGGGTCCTCGCCGCCCAGGCCGACCGCGGTCGAGTTGACGATCAGGTCGAACGCGCCCTGGTCCGGCTCGGCGACGGGATCGCCCCCCAGTTCCTCGCAGAGATTGCGCGAGCGCAGCCCGGTGCGGTTCCAGACAGCCACTTGGGCGCCCTCGCGCAACAGGGCCCAGACGACGGCGCGAGCCGCGCCGCCGGCGCCGAGCACGAGCGCCCGCTTGCCGGCCGGCGAACCCGGCAGCGCGCGCAGCAGCCCCTCGGCGTCGGTGTTCTCGGCGCGGATCTCGCCCTCCGTGAAGACCAACGTATTGGCGGCACCGATCTCACGGGCCGCCTCGGAGAGCTCGTCGGCGAGGGCAAGTGCGGCCCCCTTGTGGGGCACGGTGACGTTCGCCCCCACGAACCCTTCGCCCGGCATCGCCTGCACCCGCGCTTCGAGCGCATCCGGAGCGACGTCGATCGCCTCGTAGCTCCACTCTCCTCCCAGCCCCAGCTCGGCGAGCGCCGCGTTTTGCATCGCCGGCGAGCGCGAGTGGCCGACGGGGTGCCCGAGGACGGCGAGTCGCGGCACGACCGCTATTCCCCGCAGCTGTCCGGCGAGTTGCCGCCGGCCGCTTCGCGGGCCGAGTTGTAGCTTTCGACGTCGCGCTGGAACTCGACTTCGCTCGAGGAGAATGCGTGCTTGCCGCAACTGCCCGGTTCGACCACGTAGAAGAGGTAGTCGACCTTGGCCGGCCGCGCCGCGGCTTCGATCGAGGCCAGGCCGGGGCTGCCGATCGGCCCCGGTGGCAGGCCCGCATTGAGCCGCGTGTTGTAGGGCGATTCGACGGCGAGCTCGGATTCGGTCAGCGGCTCGGTGTAGTTGCCGGTGGCGAAGCGGACGGTCGCGTCGATGCCGAGCGGCATCCCTTCGCGCAGGCGGTTGTAGATCACAGCCGCGACCAGCGGGCGCTCGCTGGCGAGCTGCGCCTCCTCCTCGACCAGGGAGGCGATCGTCACCACGTCGTACGTGGTGAGGTTCTTGGAGCGCGCGTAACTCATGTCGACCCCCTTGATCCGCCGCTTGAAGTCTTCGAGCTGCAGCTGGACCAGCGTCCTGGCCTCGGCGTGCCTTTCCAGCTCGAAGGTGTCCGGGAAGAGGAAGCCCTCGAGGCTCTCGGCTTCCTTGCCGCCGTACCTGGCGGGGTTCAGATACGGAGAGCGGATGCTTGCCCGTTCGTAGCTGCCGCGCAGCCCTTCGCTCCTGGCGATCTCGGCGGTCTGGCTTCGCGTGTAGCCCTCGGGGATCGTCACCGTGATCGTCCGGATCACGACCGGCGGCGGCGCATCGTGGTTGAAGTGGCGGTAGGCGAACGCCGCGATCGCGACCACGCCGAGGACGATCGCAGCGACCCCTACAGCGATGCCGAGGCGGCGGCCGGATGAGCCGGGTGACCTCTCCTTCTTTGCCTTGGGCGGCCTCGGAGGCTTGGGCGGCTTCGGGGACCTGGGCGGATCGACCGCGGCAGGCGCTTCGCTGTCGCGCTCGGTGCGGCGGGCTTCGCGCTCACGACGCCGCTGCTCGCGTTCGGCGGCTGCGCGCTCATCGCTCATCGTCGCCCCCCTCGATCGCCGCGCGACCGGCTAGGTAGGCCTGGAGTAGGTGGGCGGCGGCGATCGAGTCTGGCGCCGCCGTCGCGCCTTCGCGCCTGCTCGCCTCGGCCATCCGGGTCGTCAGCCGCTCGTCGTAGGTCTCGACCGGAACGTCGAGGATCGCCTCGAGTTCCCCGCAGAAGGTCCGGGCCAGGGCCGCCTGGCTGCCTTCCTCACCGCTCAGGTGCAGCGGCAACCCGACGACGACGAGCTCGACCCCGTGCTCGGCGACGAGCTCGGCGACCGCGCGCGCCTCGGGCGGCTCGATCACCGCCATCGGCGTCGCCAGGGTCCCGCTCGGGTCGGAGATCGCACAGCCGATTCGGGCGGTGCCGTGGTCCAGCGCGAGCACGCGCACCTGCGGCTACCCGGCCTCTCGCTCGATCGCCTGGCGCGCGGTCTCCAGCGCCTCGTCGAGTCTGGCGGGGTCCTTGCCGCCGGCCTGCGCCATGTCGTCGCGACCCCCACCCCCACCGCCGACGACCGCGGCCGCCTCGCGAACGATCCCGGACGCGGAGAGCCCCCGCTCGACAGCGCCCTTGGAGACGAGGACGACCAGGGCGACCTTGTCGCCCTCGACCCCGCCGAGGACGATCGCCGAGTCGCCGCCCAGTTTCGACTGGACCCGGTTGGCGAGCTCGAGCATCTGCTTCTGGTCCGCCAGCGGCACGTCTGAGACGACCGCCTTGACGGTGCCCACGTCGACCGCCTCGGCGACCAGCCGCTCCGCCTCCTCGCCGAGGGCCTGCTTCCGGGCCTCCTGCGCCCCCGCGCCGGCGTCGCGCAGGCGCTCGGCGGCGCGGCGGGCGCCTGTGAGCGGGTCCTGTGGAGCGCCGAGCAGGTCGCCCACCTCGCGCAGGCGATCCTCGCGCTCGCGGAACCAGTCGATCGCCGCGGGGCCGGTGAGCGCCTCGATCCGGCGCACGTTGGCGGCGCTGGAGCCCTCCGAGGAGATCTTGAAGATGCCGACTTCGGCGGTGTTGGCGACGTGGGTGCCGCCGCAGAGCTCGCGCGAGACGCCCTCGACCTCGACCACCCGCACCCACTCGCTGTACTTCTCGCCGAAGAGCGCCATCGCGCCCAGGCGCTCGGCCTCGGCGCGCTCCATCTCCAGCCAGCGCACCGGCTGGCTCGCCTTGATCCACTCGTTGACCAGGTCCTCGACCGCGCGAAGCTCCTCGCCGCCGAGCGCCTGGCCGTGGGTGAAGTCGAAGCGCAGCTTGTCGGGCCGGACCGCGGAACCGGCCTGGCGCACATGGGTGCCGAGCCGCTCGCGCAGCGCAGCGTGGAGCAGGTGCGTGGCGGTGTGGTTGCGCATCGTCGCGTGGCGGGTCCCGCGGTCGACCTCCGCTTCCACAGCGACCGCCGGGTCGATCTCGTCGGCCGTCTCCACCTCCAGCGCCTGGTCCTCCCCAACCCGGTAGACGTCGACGACCCGGGCCTCGCCACCCTCCCAGCGCAGCACGCCGGAATCGGCGACCTGGCCGCCGCCCTCGGCATAGAAGGGGCTCTCCTCGAGCTTGACCAGGGCACGTCCGTCGTCGCTCTCGACCGCGGCCAGTCCGGTCGTCGCCCGCAGCGTCTCGTAGCCGACGAAGCGGGTGTGCGCCGCCTCGCCCGCAAAGGCGATCACCCGCTCGTGGCGGTCCTCGGAGCCGTGCGCCGTGGCGGCACCGACGCGGGCGCGCTGGCGCTGCTCCTCCATCAGCTCCTCGAAGCCGCCGTCGTCGACCGAGAGTCCCTGCTCGGCCAGCAGCTCCTTGGTCAGGTCGTAGGGGAAGCCGTAGGTGTCGTGGAGCTTGAAGGCGTCCGCCGCGTCGATCCACGACGTCTCGGACTCCTTCGCCTCGACCACCAGCCGGTCGAGCAGCTCGCTGCCGCGCTCGAGGGTGCGGCCGAAGCTCTCCTCCTCGTCGCCGACCCAGCGCGCGATCGTCTCGCGCTCGGCCGTCAGCTCCGGGTAGGCCTCGCCCATGACCTCGATCGTGCGCTCGGCGAAGCGGCCCAGCCAGGGCGCCTCGAGGCCAAGGGTGCGGCCCTGCTGGATCGCCCGGCGCATGATCCGGCGCAGGATGTAGCCACGGTCCTCGTTGGAGGGCACGACGCCGTCGGCGATCAGGAAGGAGGCGCCGCGCGAGTGGTCGGCGACGATCCGCATCGCCCGGGTCACGGCCGCGTCCTCTCCGTAGGAGCGGCCCGACATCTCCTCGGCGAGATCGAGCAACGGGCGGATCAGATCGGTCTCGAAGACCGAGGGGACATCCTGGAGGACCGCCGCCATCCGGTCCAGGCCCATGCCGGTGTCGATGTTGCGCATCGGCAGCTCGGCCAGCGACCCGTCGGAGCCGAGGTCGTAGGTCATGAAGACGTGGTTCCAGAACTCGAGGAAGCGGTCAGTGTCGTCGCCGGGGCGCTCGCCCGGGGCGCCGAAGTCCTCGCCGCGGTCGAGGTAGAGCTCCGAGCACGGGCCGCAGGGGCCGGTCGGGCCGGCCTGCCAGAAGTTGTCCTCGCGGCCGAGACGGACGATCCGCTCATCGGGGACCCCCACCCGGCGCCAGACCCCGATCGCCTCCTCGTCGGGGCCCAGCCCGAGCTCCTCGTCGCCGCCAAAGACGGTTACCCAGATCCGCTCGGCATCCATGCCGAAGCCCTGCGTCGAGAGCTCCCAGCCCCATGGGATTGACTCCTCCTTGAAGTAGTCACCGAAGCTCCAATTGCCGAGCATCTCGAAGAAGGTGAGGTGGCGGGCCGTATTGCCGACCTCCTCGATGTCGGTGGTGCGAAAGCACTTCTGCACATCGGCGAGGCGGCGGGCCGGCGGCTCCTCGCGGCCGAGGAAGTACGGCTTGAAGGGCTGCATCCCGGCCGTGGTCAGTAGCACTGAAGGGTCGAGCACGGAGGGGACGAGCGAGGCCGAGGGCACGATCTTGTGCCCTCGCTCCTCGAAGAACGAGAGGTAGGTCTGGCGGATCTCGGTCGCCTTCATGGAGGCAGAGCCTAAGCTGCGCGGCGCTCCTGCGCAGTATCGCCGTCATACGTCGAAGTGGGCTGACAACCGCCGCATCTTCACGTTCAGGAACTGGACCGATGAACCCTCTCCCCTTGACTGGATGGTCGCGAGTGCCGAAACGATTGGTACATGGCTCGCAAGGGACGCCCGGATCGCACCGCCGCTCGCCCGCCAGCGCCGGCGAGACTGCTCTCGGACGAGCGCTTGGCAAAACGCGCGGCTGGGAACGACCGGCGCTCCTTCGCCGAGATCTACCGGCGCTACAGCCCGAGCCTCTACCGCTTCTGCCTCTCAATCGTGGGCAGCCCCGAGGACGCGAACGACGCCCTCCAGAACACGATGGTCAAGGCCCTGAGGGCGCTGCCCGGAGAGGAACGGCAGATCCAACTCAAGCCCTGGCTCTACAGGGTCGCCCGCAACGAGTCGGTCGAGCTCCTGCGCAAGCGCCGCCAGGCGGTCGAGTTCACGGACGACCTTGCCGCGCCGGATGGCGGACCAGCCGAGACGGTGGCCCGGCGCGAGCGGCTGCGGCAACTACTCAGCGACCTCGCCGCGCTCCCCGAGAGGCAGCGATCAATGCTGGCGATGCGCGAGCTGGCGGGTCTCGAGTTCGCGCAGATCGCCGCGGCGTTCGACACCTCACCCGCGGTCGTGCGACAGACGATCTACGAGGCGAGGCTGAGTCTGCGGCAGCTCGCGGAGGGGCGTGAGATGACCTGCGAAGAGGTTACGCGCCGGCTCTCAGACGCGGATGGAAGGATGCGGCGCCGGCGCGACATCCAGGCCCATCTGCGGGCCTGCCCGGATTGCCGAGCCTTCAACCAGGCGATCGAGGAGCGACGCCACGACTTCGCGTCCCTAGCGCCGCTGCCAGCCATCGCCTCCGCCGGAATCCTGCACGCCGTTCTGGGCGGCGGACACGGCGGCGCAGGGGGCGCGGCTGCGGGGACAACGGTCGCCGCCGGCGCGGGCAAGGTCGCGGCGACCCCGTTCCTCGTCAAGTCGGTGGCAACCGTAGCCGTCGCGGCCACGGTGGGCGTCTCGGCCGCCAACCGCAGCGGGCTGGTCGACGTCGGGCTTCCCAACGGGAGCGGCGACACGGTAATCCGCGAGGCGACGCCGGAGGAGACGGGGGTCGCAGCCGGCGCAACCAACTCGGCGACACGCTCCTCGGCCGGGCGCGCGGGGCTGGGGTTGAGTCGTGTACGCGCAGGCGGCGAGCAAACCGTGAGCGTGCGAGGGCGGCAAGGGACGCAGCCGAGCTCCACCGAATCGACCGCCGGGGAGGCCGGCAGAGGCCAGGGCCCACCGGCCGGCCTGCCGCCGGCCGCTGCGCACGGACAGCAGACCGCAGCGGAGCACCGAGCCGAGCGGGGGTCCCGTGCGAAGGGCCACAGCCGCTCTCGGAACGCGAAGGCTCGCTCTCACGGCGGCGCCTCGCATGCTCACAGCGCGCCCAGTAAGCCGCAAAAAGAGTCGGGTAGCACCGGGGAGGGCAACACACAGGGACAACCTGGGGGTGAGAAACCGCAAGGGCCTTCTACGCCGTCAGCGGAAGATCCCGCAACCGGCGGCCCGGCGGAAGGATCGACAGCGCCCATCGGCAATAAGTCCAGTGCCGGCGCTACCCCCTGACAAGTAGCCCTACTTTCCGTTCAGGGATTGGTTCGCACCACAAACCGTTCGACCGACGTCGAAGGAGGCACGATGAAGCTACGAATGAAGATCGCACTCGCAACCGGCGCCCTGGCGTTGACGATTCCGGCGATGGCCCTCGCCAACAACGGCAACGGCAAAGGCCAGGGCGGGCCGAACTACGAAACCGCTCCGCCGCCCCCGGCAAAGGCCTACGGCAAGTACTGCCAGGGGGAAAGCAAGAAACACGTCAAAGGCGAGAAGGGAACCGAGTTCAGCCGCTGCGTCAAGACGGCGGCCCAGGCGGCTCGCAACGAGCACCAGACGCCGGGCCAGGTCTGCAAGGGAAAAAGCAAGAAGCACGTCAAAGGCGAGAAGGGAACCGAGTTCAGCCGCTGCGTGAAATCGATCACCCAGCTACGACACGACGAACACGAGGAAGAGCAGGAAGAACAGGCCCAGGTCTAGGTACAGATCGTGCCGTGCCCGACGATCGTCTCGCCGGCCAGCAGCACCGCTGTCTGGCCGGGTGAGACTCCGGCGAACCCCTCCCCCAGCCGGATGTCGAGCCTGGGATGCCGACCCGTCCCCGTCGCCGATACCGCGGCGGGGACGGGGGTCGCTCGGTAGCGCAGGCGCACCGCGTCGATTCGGGCCCCGTCGCGGTGCAGAACCGCTTCGCGGACCCGCACGGTCTCCGCCATCAGCTCCCGGCGTGGGCCGACCGTGACCGTGTTGGCGACGGCGTCGGTGGCGAGCACGTACATCGGCTCCTCGGCCCCGCCGCCGATGCCGCGGCGCTGGCCGACGGTGAAGTGGTGGTGGCCGCGATGGCGGCCGACCTTGCGGCCCGAGCGGTCGACCAGATCCCCCTCGCGCTCGCGCAGGCCGCCGTGACGGCGCAGGAAATCGGCCTTGCCCTGCCCAGAGAGGAAGCAGAGGTCCTGGCTCTCGGGCTTGCGGGCGACGGCAAGGTCGTGGCGGGCCGCGATCTCGCGAACCTCGGGCTTGGTCAGCTCGGTGAGCGGGAACCGGACCTGGCGCAGCAGCCCCGGCGGGAGCGCCGCCAGCATGTAGCTCTGGTCCTTGTTGGCATCGGTTGCAGCCGCGAGCAACGGCCCGTCGCCATCGTCGACGATGCGGGCGTAGTGGCCGGTGACGAGGTGGGTCGCGCCGACCCGCTCGGCGAGGTCGACCATCGCCGCGATCCGCACCTCGCCGTTGCAGGCGATGCACGGATTAGGCGTCCTGCCGTCCGCGTAGCCCGAGACGAACCCGGCGACGACGCGGCGACGGAACTCCTCCTCCAGGTCCAGCGTCAGGTGCGACATCCCGAGCGAGTGAGCGAGTGAGCGGGCGCCGAGCACGGCCTCCGGGGAGCAGCACGCCTTCGCCCCATCGGTCTGCGGGTCGGCCCAGAGCTTCAGCGTGACTCCCACCACCTCCGCCCCGCGCTCGCGTTCCAGCAACGCCGCGACCGCGCTGTCGACCCCACCCGACATCGCGACGAGCACCCGATCGCCCTCGGACTCGCCCAAGACCTCCGTCGATGCCGCGGCCTGGGCCAGCGCCCGGTGCAGGGCATCCGCAGCCAGCTGCGCCGCGTGCCGCTTGGCCGGCGTCAACCCCCCGATCGCCTCGTCCACCTCGTCGGTCCCGACCCGCGCCGCGTCCAGCACCGGCGCCCCGTCGACCATCTCAGCCACAGCAGCGGTGGCGGCCCGGGTGGCCCCGCACCCCTCAGCGTCGAAGGTCGCCCTCGCGATCGTGCCGCTCTCGATGACGAGAGATAGACGGGACAGATCCCCGCAAGCGGCCCCACCGGCGGCACCGGTGAAGGCGCCGTCAGGAGCCGGTCCGTTCCGGCTCGAATCCTGCAGGTAAGCCTCGAATAGCTCGCGATCCATCATCCACAGGGTAGGAGGCTATGGACGAACGCGCAGCAGCCTGCGCAGGTCGGCAAGAACCGCGGGTGCATCGTCTCGCAACTGTCGCCACGTAATTCGCACTACCCGCCAACCGTCGGCCTGCAGGAGGCGATCCCTTTCCCGGTCCCTCTCGAATGCACGTCGGGTGCCGTGCGTCGCACGCCCATCGAGCTCGACGACGAGCCGCTGTTCGGCCCAGAGGCAGTCGGCTTCAAAGAGTCGTCCGCCTGCCGCCACGTCGGCGTTTCGCCGGGGTCGCGGCAGGTCAGTGCCGTCGAGCAGGGACGCGAACCGCTCCTCCAGCACCTTGCGGGGGACGCCTCGCACGGCCGCCTCATCATCAAGAAGCACCCGCAATTTCGCTGCGCCTCGTTTGCGGGGGTAGCGCTCCAGGAGGTCGGGAATCGACAACTCATCCGTAATCCCATGCGCTTCCATCTCGTTCAACGCCCTCTCCAGCTCTCCCAGCGTCGAGGACGCCGCAACGTCGAACACGGTACGTGGCGGCGACGTGACTGGTATCCCGTCCACGCATCTGACTTCGTCAGGCCTCAGCACCCCGCAATGCAAAACCAGACCCGGCCGGACCTGGCACCGGGTCGCCCGCGTCACTTCGGGCAGGATCGGCCTCGGCGGCAGGATCCGCCACAGCGAGCCCGCAGAGCGACGGCTCAACACGGCATCTGGTCCGGCGGCAAGGACCGCTGCCATCCAGCGGCTCTCGCGACTCCTTGAGCGATGCCCCACCGCGTAGACGCCCCACTGAACCCGACGAAGATGCCCACGGGCGATGCGGTCCTCGATCGCCCCTCTCCCAACCCCAAGCCGCAAGAGTTGCCGCCGGCTGACGACTCCGTGCTGCCCCTCGGCGAGCTCTCCCATCCGATCGTCGACCGAACGAAGCGCCAATTTTCCAGGCATGACATGGGAGATCGGCGTCTCGTCCGGCATGGCGCCGATCGTGCCCGGTCGAGACGCGCGGGTGGTGCGCAGAGTGTCACGAAACGCGCAAAAAAAGAGGCTCCAGCCCGCCGGTACCGCCTCTGGCTTTGATCCCTTGAAGTAAAGGGTGGGCGCCTCCTCCAGACCCCACAGGGTCAAGAGAGATCAGCTCCCGCGCCGTTTGTGTTGGGTCAAACGGTGAGACGGCTCACGTACGGGCTCGAACCTCGGATCAACCGTACCACCGGCCGGGCACCTGAGCGAGGGTCAATCGTCCAGGTAGTCATCCAGGTCCAGGTTGGAGAGCAGCATCTCCGCCTCGCTCCAGTCCTCGGGCTGAACCCGGAGTGCGATGTCGCCGCGACCGAAGCGATCGAGCGGCCAGTCGGCGGTGAGGACCGCCTCGATGCCCCCCTCTTCCAGAGCCTGGCGCCAGGCCCGTGCCGTCCGCACGTCGACGAAATCGCGAACCACCTCCCAGTTGTCGAAGCGGGGGTCGTCGACGTGGACCGGCGTCGCGCCCGGGCCGGCCCCCGGCTTGAACACCGCCCGGATCCGGCCGAAGAAGCCCATCGGTCTAGTGCCCGGCGAGCTTGCGCTCGCACAGCGAGACCCCCAGCTCCTTCAGCTGCATCTCGTCGACGGGCGCGGGGGCGCCGGTCAGCAGGTCGAACCCCGAGGCGGTCTTGGGGAAGGCGATCACGTCGCGAATCGTCTCAGCCCCGCAGAGGCGCTGCACGATGCGGTCGACGCCGTAGGCGATGCCGCCGTGCGGCGGGGCGCCGAAGCGCAGCGCCTCGAGCAGGAAGCCGAAGCGCGCCTCGGCCTGCTCGGCGTCGATCCCCAGGGCCGCGAAGACAGCCTGCTGGGTGTCGGCGCGGTTGATGCGAATAGAGCCGCCACCCAGCTCCTGCCCATTCCAGACGACGTCGTAGGCGAGGGCGCGGGCCGCACCCGGGTCGTCGGGGTCGAACTCGCCGGCGGGGGCCGTGAACGGGTGGTGCAGCGCGTCCCAGCGTCGCTCCCCCGCGTTCCACTCCATCAGCGGCCAGTCGACGATCCAGACCAGGCGGTCCTCTCCCTCCGGGATCAGGTCGAAGCGCTCGGCCAGGTCGATCCGCATCTGGCCGAGGACGGCGTCGGTGACCGGCCGCTCGTCGGCCACCAGCAGCAACAGGTCGCCCTCCTCGGCGCCGAGCCGGTCGTTGAGCACGCGCAGCTCCTCCTCGGAGAGGAACTTCGCGGTCGGCGAGCGCCATCCCTCACCCTCGCGAAATGCCCAGACCAGGCCCTTCGCCCCAAGCTCCTGGGCGCGCGAGATAAGTCCGTCGAGCTCGGAGCGGGGCATCTCGCGGCGGCCTGCGTTGAGCCCCCGCACCGCGCCACCGCCTTCCAGCACCGAGCGGAAAACCTTGAACTCGGTCTCGCGCAGCGCCTCGCCGAGGTCGATCAGCTCGAGGCCGAAGCGCAGGTCGGGGCGGTCGGTGCCGAAGCGGTCCATCGCCTCGTCGTAGGGCATCCGCTCCATCGGCAGCTGGACCCGCGGGCCCCCGACCCGCTCGAAGACGTGCGCGAGCAACCGCTCGTTGACCTCGATCAGGTCGTCCACGTCGACGAAGGACATCTCGACGTCGAGCTGCGTGAACTCGGCCTGGCGGTCGGCGCGGGTCGCCTCGTCGCGAAAGCAGCGCGCCACCTGGTAGTAGCGCTCGAAGCCGGCCACCATCAAGAGCTGCTTGAAGAGCTGTGGCGACTGCGGCAGCGCGTAGAAGGCGCCCTGCTGGAGGCGGCTGGGGACGAGGAAGTCGCGAGCCCCCTCGGGGGTCGAGCGGGTCAGGACCGGCGTCTCGATGTCGAGGAAGCCCTCGCCGTCGAGGAACTCGCGCATCGCCGCGGTAACCCGGTGGCGCAGTTCGAGCGCCTCGCGCATCTGCTCGCGGCGCAGGTCGAGGTAGCGGTGGCGCAAGCGGGCGTCCTCGCCCGCCTCCCCGGCGAACCCCTCGATCTGGAAGGGCGGCGTCTCGGCGTCGGCGAGCAGCTCCGCCGCGCTCACCTTCAGCTCGACCTCTCCCGTCGGCAGATCGGCGTTGACGGTCTCTGCAGAGCGCTGGACGACGGTGCCGGCCGCCGAGAGCACATGCTCCGCACGCAGCTCGTGCCCGAGCTCGAAGGCGCCCCCGGCCTCGTCGGGGTTAAAGACGAGCTGGACGATGCCGGTGCGGTCGCGCAGGTCGATGAAGACCAGGCCGCCGTGGTCGCGGCGGCGGTGGACCCAGCCGGCGACCCGGACCTCGGAGCCGACCCGGTCGCCGAGCACCTGGCCGCACCAGGTGTCGCGGTATCCGTTCGGCTTCAGCGCGGGGAAATCGCTCATGCTCGGTCCCCGGCGATCTCAGCGACCAGGTGGGCAGTGTCGACCGGGCGCTGCTCGCCGCTCTCCATGTCGCGTAGCTGGGCGACTCCCTCGGCTTCGAGGATCAGCACGCGGCGGGCACCGATCCGGTCGGCGTGCTTGAGCTGCCCCTTGAGCCCGCGCCCGGCGAGGTCGAACTCGGCGGAGAGGCCGGCTCTGCGAAGCTCGTTGACCAGGGTGATGGCGAGGGCATTCTGGGCCTTGCCGATTCCCTGGCTTCCGGTCACGACGAACACGTCGCGCCCCTCCGTTGCCACCTCTTCCTCCAGGGCCAGGAGGATCCGCTCGATTCCCGCGGCCCACCCGATCGCCGGCGTCGACGGTCCCCCCAGCTGCTCGACCAGGCCGTCGTAGCGACCGCCGCCGCCGATCTCCGACTGGGCGCCGAGGCGGTCGCAGACGAACGAGAAGATCGTCCGCGTGTAGTAGTCGAGTCCTCGCACCAGGGTCGGGTCGATCGTGTACTCGACGCCCGCCGCGTCGAGCAGGGCGCGCACCTCCCCGAAGTGCTCGGCGTCCTCGCCCTCGAGGCGCTCGACTAGCTTCGGCGCCGACGCCATCGCCGCGCGGGTGCCCTCGTCGTCGGAGTCGAAGGCGCGCAGAGGGTTGACGTCGATCCGCTCGCGCACCTCCTTGGACAGCTCTTCCTCGTGGGCACGAAGGTACGCCTTCAGCTCCTCCAGATAGGTCTGGCGGGCGCCCAGCGAGCCCAGGCTCCCCAGCCGCAGCTCGACCCCGGGGATGCCGAGCTCAGCGACGAGTTCGGCGAACAGCCCGATCGCCTCCGCGTCGGCGAGCGGCGCATCGCTGCCGATCGCCTCGATCCCGAGCTGGTGGAACTGCCTATAGCGCCCGGCCTGGGGGCGCTCGTGACGGAAGAACGGGCCCGTATAGGAGAGCTTCACGGGCTGCGCGAGCTTGTGCATCCCGTGCTCGACGTAGGCGCGGCAGATCGGCGCGGTCCCCTCGGGGCGCAGGGTGAGGCTGCGTCCCCCCTTGTCCTCGAAGGTGAACATCTCCTTGCGGACGATGTCGGTGGAGTGGCCGACCCCCCGCTCGAATAGCTCCGTGTCCTCGAAGCTGGGCGTGGCGATCGGTTCGTAGCCGGCGCGGGCGAAGATCGCCGCGGCGGTCTCCGCGATCCTCCCCCGCGTGCGGGCATGCGCCGGCAGGACATCGAACGTCCCGCGAGGCGCCTTGTACTTAGAGCTCATTCAGAAACTCCGCGTGTGCGGCTGGCGAGCGCCGGACCAAGCGGGGCAAGGACGCAGGGAGGCGCGAATGGCAGCGCCATTCGGCCGACTGAGGACGCCGCACCGCGCCGCGTCCGCCGCCGCCAGGCGTGCGCGGGGGGTTTCTGAATGAGCTCTCAAGTCCCGCCACGATGCCGCGACCCTACCTTTCGCAAGCGGGCACGCGCGCTACCCCGAGAGTTCCGCGAGAAAGGGGTTCGTCGCCTGCTCGGCCCCCAGGGTCGTCACGCCCATATGGCCCGGGTATACGCCGGTCTCCGGAGGGAGGGACTCGGCCAGGGTGCGGATCGACCGCATCAGGGCCGGCCCGTTGCCCCCCGGCAGGTCGACCCGCCCGACCGAGCCTTGGAAGAGCACGTCGCCCGAGAAGATCGTGTCGTGGTCGCGCACCGAGTAGGTGACGTGGCCCGGGCTGTGGCCCGGGGTGAAGATGACGTCGAGGGTGAGCCCGGCCAGCTCGAGGCTCTCCCCACCCTCCACCGCCACGTCGGCGTCATAGCTCTCGTAGGGGCCGAAGCCGTCCATCGGCACGAAGGACATGATGTCGGCGAGCACCGGGACCTCGATCTTCGGGCAGTAGACCGGGGCGCCGGTCATCCTCGCCACCGGCGCGACGGCGCCGATGTGGTCGAAGTGGCAGTGGGTTATCAGGATCGCCTCGACCTTCACCCCGATGTCGTCGATCTCGGCCAGGATCCGGTCGGGCTCCTCGCCCGGATCGATGACCAGCCCTTTGCCGGAGCCTTCGCGGCGGACGATGAAGCAGTTCTCGGCAATCGCGCCAACCGTGAGCTGGCGGATGTCGAGGTTCACGGCCGTTCGGCAGCGCGTATCCGCGCCCGCTCCCGGCGTCGCCACATCAGCATGTCCATGTAGTAGCCCGCGGGGATGTAGAACGCGAGCATGAAGGCACCGAGGCCGAGCGCGGAGCCGAACGAGCGTTTGAAGATCAACACGAGCAGAACGGTGAAGATGACGGCCGCCACCAGACCACGAGTGATCGCGCTGCGCCAGGTCGGCGGTTGGTCGCCGCGCGGTGCGCCCTTCTTCTTGGTGCCGGTGCGGGCGCGGGCTTTCGCCTCGGCGCGGCTGCGCGGGCGCGACGGCCGGCGGTTGGCGTCGACACGGCCTCCCTGGGTGCCGCGGTGCTTGCGACGGCGCTTCTTCCTGGTCTGTGCCATGGGCTGAATCTAGCGTCCGGAGGACTTACGCGGCGGGCCGCAGGCGCGCCTCGATCGTCTGCATGGCGGGATCGAAGTCGCGGATCGGCACGTCGGAGGGATAGCCGGCGAGAGCCGCCGCCGGGACCAGCCCGACGACCTCGGCTTCGACCGGGCGCGCGCCGAGCGGGGCGGCCAGCGCCCGGACACGCTCGACCACCTCGGCCAGCGGCACCGCAAAGGGGTCGTGGACGTTGGTCGAGACCTGCGCCCGGCCGCTGGAGAGAACCAGCCCGAGCGCTCGCACGCCCGGCAGGCCGCCTCCGGACTCGCGCAGGCCGGCGGCGACCGAGCCGGCAAGCTCGGGGTCGCCGCTGTCGAGCTCGACGTTGAAGGCGGCCAGAGGCGGCCGCGCGGTCACCAAAGTCACGCCCGCAGTCCGGTGGGGAAAGGCGGGCCCGTGGTCGGGGCGAAGCTCGCCACCCTCCATTCGCAGCCAGAGCTCGGCGAGCCCGCCGTTGCGGAAGTAGGCGCGCTCGGCATGCTCGGGGCGGCGGGCCAGGTCGCCGTAGAGGAAGACCGGAACGCCGAGGCCGCCGATCTGCGCCGCGAGCTCGACCGCCTCGGCGCGGGCGGCATCGCGGTCGGCGGGGTCCAGCAAGACGACCGGGCAGACGTCGAGCGCGCCGACCGCCGGGTGCAGCCCGTCGTAGCCGCTCATGTCGACGGTCTCGATCGCCTGCGCGGCGCCGGCGAGGAGCGCGTCGCGAAGCGGCGCCGGGTCCGCCGCCAAAGTGAGCACGGTGCGGTGGTGATCGGCGTCGGAGTGGCTGTCGAGCAGGGTCACCCCGCGCGCAAAGGCGTTCTGCAGGCCGGCGATGCGACCGGAGTCCCGCCCCTCGGAGACGTTCGGGACGGCGAGGAACGTGGGCGTCACCGGGTCAGATCAGCAGCTGGCCGCCGCGGACGATCTCCTTGCCGTCCACTTCCACGGTCGGCTCGACGATCACGCAGTCGAGGTGGACGGGGACCTGGACGGTGCCGCCGATCGCGGCGGAGGCGCCGAAGGCGACGTGGGCGGTGCCGAGGATCTTCTCGTCCTCGAGGATGTTGCCCGTCAGGGTGGCCTCTTCGTTGGTGCCGATGCCCAGCTCGGCGACGTTGGTGCCGTCCTCGCCGTGCATGGTCAGCATTTCGAGCAGGGTCGCGCCCTCCGGGCCGGTCGCGTCGGTCAGGTGCCCGTCGCGGATGGTCAGCTCGACCGGCGTCTCGACCTTGCCCACGCCGGCGATCGAGCCGTCGACGACCAGCGTCCCCTCGGCCGTGGTGGGGGCGACGAAGGCCTCCCCGCAAGGCAGGTTGCCAAAGGCGCCCGGAGCGTTGAGCACCCCGGCGTCGGCGATTGGGATCCGGTCCTTCAGCCCGAGCCGCAGGTCGCTGCCGTGCTGGCAGGTGATCCGCGCCTCCTCGCCGCTGCGCAACGCCGCGGCGATCGCCGCGCCCCGCCGGCGCAGGGTGCGCATGTCGGCGTTCATCAGCCGCGAGAGCATGTCCTCGGTCACCCCCGGTAGGGTCGCGATCCGCACGCCCGCCTGAGTCGCGGCGCGGCGCGCGTTGGTGTGGGAGAGCGACTGGATCGTCGGCGCCAGCACGACCTCGGCGGCCACCATCGCCGCCGCGACGGGCGTCGGCGGCTCGGCCCCGTTGGAGTCGAGCTCGGAGATCACCGCCAGGGTGGCAAACGCCCCGTCGCCCTCGGCCTCAATCCGCATCAAGGCGCCGATGTCCTCGGTGACGGGATTGCAGATCACCAGCACCTCTTCGCCAGGTTCGATCCGCAGGCAGTCCCGCAGAACCGTCCTAACCGCCCTGTCCAGCTCCTGCGTCATGTCCCAAGGCTAAGCCTAATGCCGCCCCGGCGAGCGCCGCCCCTCCATCGCTACGATCCACCATCCCCGCCGGAGTAGCTCAGCTGGTTAGAGCAGCGGAATCATAATCCGCGTGTCGGGGGTTCGAGTCCCTCCTCCGGCATTTCTTCCTCCTAGAAATCGGCACTTTCTGCCTCCTCGGATGGGTGCGTGCACCCAACGTTCTCGTTCATGCTCGCCCCAGCCTTTTCTTAGCAGTTCCTTCGCGAGCTTCCTTGGCAGTTCATTTGCCAGCTCATTCGCGAGTTTTCTTCCGGGCTATTTCTTGAGTTGAGAATTCGGGTCTTAGCTGGCTATCCTTATAGCTAGCGTTATCGCTAGGTTTTAGTTATTGCTATCGATACCGATAGGTTTAAGAGAAGATGCAACTGCTATCCATTCCAGAAGCTGCGAGAGAACTGCACGTGAATCCCTCACGGGCACGATCACTGGTTGCTTCTGGGGAGCTTGCGGGCGTCAAAGTTGGCGGACGGTGGCTTGTCGATAGCGCTGCGGTGGCCGATCGCCGTCGCAGCCCTCGCCCCGCCGGCCGACCCCTATCGCCCTCGAATGCATGGGGTGCCCTATTCATCTCCTCCGGAGATGAGGCTCCATGGCTGGGACCGCAGGCGCTCTGGCGTGTGCGTCAAAACCTCAAGGCGCGAGGGCTCAAGGAGCTAAAGCCTCGCCTGATGCAGCGAGCGGAGGCGAGGCGGTTCTTCGCCCATCCCGGTGAGCTCAAGCGTCTCGGGAGCCGCCCCGACCTGGCGAAGTCGGGAATCAGCGCCGCGGCTGCCCATGGCCTCGACCTTGTCGCAGGAGCTGAGATCGATGGCTACGTGCGAGCAGGAGACCTGGCGTCCATTGAACGGGAACACACCCTCGAGCCAGCTGCAGGCATGGAGGGCAACGTCCTTCTGCGCGTCGTGCCCGACCCTGCCTGGCATCTCTCGGGACGACTTGTCCCTCTCGCCGCCGTCGCAATCGATCTCTCCGAAGAAGCCGATGCCCGTTCGATCAGAGCCGGCAAGAAGGAGATCGACCGCATCGAACGACTGCTGAAGCAAGCGACGTGACCGTCTCGCCCATCGAGATCCATCCCGGAGACGAGAGCGCGAAGAAGCTCTGGGAGGCCGTCGCGAAGCTGGCCAGTCACCTCGAACCGCAGCGGGGCTGGTGCCTGGTTGGAGGCCTGATGGTCCAGCTGCACGCCTATGAGCACGCCGCCAGCCCCCGCCCCACCGGCGACATCGACCTGCTCGGCGATGCGCGGGCCAGGCCGAGCGTCACCGAGCACCTCGGCCAAACGATCGACGAGCTCGGCGGAGAGCTCGTCGAGCCACCCTCGACCGACCCAAAGCTCGGCCAGCGCTTCGAGATCGACGGGCAGAGGATCGATGTCCTCGGCACCGATGGCCTAAAGACGTCGCCGCACACGCTCGGCAAGCAGGTGACCGTCCAGATTCCCGGCGGCACTCAGGCCCTCCACCGTTCCGAGTCGGTTGAAGTCTCGATCGACGGCGGCCCGCCCTTTCGAGTTCTACGCCCGTCCCTCCTTGGCGCCATCCTGCTCAAGGCAAGAGCGCTCCGTGTCCACAGTCGCCCGGACGATCAGCGAGAGGACCTGGTTCTGCTCTTGAGCTTCGTCGCCGACCCGAGTGCGCTCGCCGGCGAGCTGAGCCACAACGAGCTGAGATGGTTGAAGGAAGCCGAGGAACGGCTTCGGCTCTACGAGAGGGTCGGACGCCTCGACGAGCCCACCGTCCGCCGCGCTCGCCAGGCACTCGGGCTGCTCACCGCCTCGGGAAGGCGGTCGACGCCGTGAGCCTTAAAACGTCAGCAGGCCCATTCGCCGACGCCGGTCACCGGCACGCGATTGGTTCGGGGGTTCAACGCCAGGCGAATTGGCCTCGTGCAGACGAAGCTGCCCTGCTCTTCGGTCTTGCGGTGGTCGAAGATCCGGCAGATCACGACGCGGTCGCTCTGCCTGCGGCAGGCTTTGACGCCGGAGCTAGCGCAGTGCTTGTCGTGGGAGCACGTGTTCTCGGCGAACGCCGCCGCCCTCTCTCGGGCAACGGAGATCGGCAGCTTGTCCGCGGCCGTCGCGAGCGGCGCCGAGGCCAAGGCCAGCATCGCCGCGCACGTGCAAGCGACGCAGAGGCCGCGAGTCAGGGCCACAGGTTCGGTTTGAGCCGAGGGAGAGCCGCCTTGGCGATGTACTGCTGCCCGGCGGTGAGCGTGAACGATTTCTCCTTGACGAAGTCGCGGACCGACACGATGCCTTCGGCAACCTTGAACAGGGTCGACGCGTCGCAGCGATCGACGACGAGCCAGGTAGTTCCCCTCACCGTCGCCGAGCCGTAACTGCCGTTCGTCTCGTAGTTCCCCTTGCCGCTGCCCCACACCTTGCGACCGCCGCTGCCCCGGCGGGCGCGGCTGACGGTCGCGGTGCGCTTGCGCGTCGAGCCCCGTCGCTCGCACATCCGCCGGCCGGCGAGCTTCAGCTCGACCGCTTTGTCATCGCCGTGCTCCTGACTGACGACGAACACGCCGCCCCAGAAGTGCGCCTCCTGCAGCTCCCCGGAAGACCCTTTCGACGCGGTCAGGTCGACGACTCCGTGGCGGGTGTTGATCAGGCAGCCGAGAGGCACCTGTTTGAAGGAGGTCAGTCTGGAGTACTCGTCTTCGCCAGGGCACTGCAGCTCGACCGTGCCCTCCACGAGCTCGAGGTTGACGCTCTCGCCGGCAACCGGCCGAGGCGGGCCGGTGTCGATCGTGACGCTCGGAACCGCCGAGATCGTCGCTTCGGGCGGCGTGGTGTCGACGGTGAAGCTCGCGCTGGCGGGGGTCGGATCGGCGTCGCCTACCTCGTTCACGGCGCGGACTTCGAAGGTGTGGAGACCCTCGGCCAGAGACGGGTAGGACTGCGGCGAAGTGCATGGGAGCCAGTCGCCCGGGTCGGTCGAGTCGAGGCGGCACTCGAATGTGCCCGGCTCCGAAGAGGTGAAGGCGAAGCTCGCGGAGCTCGCGTCGATCGTGCCGCTTGGGGCCTCTGCAAGCGTCGTCTCGGGGGGCTCGGTCTCGACGGTGAAGCTCGCAACGGAGGGCGTCGGATCGGGGTGCCCAGGGCGATTGAGGGCCCGGACTTCGAATCTATGGGGACCGTCGGCGAGGGATGTGTAGGACTGCGGCGAAGTGCATGGGATCCAGTCGCCCGGGTCGGTCGAGTCGAGGCGGCACTGGAAGCCCCCGTCCAGCGGGGAGTCGAAGGTGAAGGTGACCGACCGGGTGTCGATCGTGCCGGTTGGCCCGGAGGTAATCCGCGTGTTGGTCACCGACGCCGACCCGCCGGTAGGCAGCACGAAGAAAGCGAGCACCACGAGCAGCGTCCCCTTGACCGTCTTCCCTCGCATTGGATGGAGGACCTTACCTATTCGGCCGCGAAACAACAAAGCTTGAGCCAAACCCGAAAAAGGCAACGAATTTTCGTAACCGTCGCGTCGCTTAGGCTGCCCCGGCACATGCTCCCGACCGTTTTTTCGCGCCCTTGACCTGGGTAGAAGCCTTCGCGGTTCTCATCGCCTCCCACCTGGTGGGCGACTTCCTGCTCCAGACGGACTGGCAGGCCCGCCACAAGCAGGGCGGTCTCGGCGCCGATCCGGTCCGCCGGCGGGCGCTGCTGGCCCATGTCGCCACATACACCGCGGCATTCCTCCCCGCTCTGGTCTGGATCGGACTCGAACGCGACGTGACCTGGGCGGTGGCCATGGGCGCCGTCATCGCCATCCCGCACTGGATTCAGGACGACGGGCGCCTGCTCGACGCCTACATGGCCAGGGTCAAGGGCCTCTCGCAAACGTCCTCAGGGCTGCGCGTCGCCGTCGACCAGTCCTTCCACGCGGTCTTTCTCTTCGGCACCGCGCTGCTGGTCGTCGCCTGATTGGCGCTCGCGCCTCGTCGGCAGCGTCCAGACGGTGACCGCGTGCGCACGACCTCTCACCTCGTGCTCGCCGACAAGCTCCAGGTCGGGCACCTCCCGCCGCAGCGCTTGCCGGGTGGAGTCGGCGATGAAGATCTGGTGACCGGTTCCTTTGGTCATGCTCTCGAGGCGGGCGGCGGTGTTGGTGGTGTCGCCGATCGCCGTGTACTCGACCCGGCGCTCGGAGCCGACCTGGCCGCTCATCACCATGCCGGTATTGAGGCCGATGCCCATGTCGAACCCCCGGTCCATCCCGGCCTCTTCCATCCAGGCGTTGAAGCGCGACAGGCGCGCTCCGAGCATCTCGCGCGCCGCCGCCACCGCGCGGTCGGCGTGGTCGGGCTGCTCCAGCGGGGCGCCGAACACGGCCATGATCCCGTCCCCCATGAAGGCGACGAGGGTGCCTCCATGGTCCATGATCGCGTCGCTCATCTCCCCCAGGTAACGGTTGAGCACCTCGATCACCGTGTCGGGCGGAAGCGCCTCGGAGAAGCTGGTGAAGCCGCGCAGGTCGCTGAAGAGGACCGTGGTCTCGCGCCGCATCCCGCCGAGCCGTAGGTCCTCGTCGGTGCGGGAGAGCACTTCGCTGACGACGGCCGCGGGGACGAAGCGGGCAAAGGTGTCGTGGACGCGCTGGCGCTCGAAGGCATTGATCACGTAGTTGACGGCCAGGGCGCCGAGAGCAGAGAGGACCAGGGCAAGCAGCGGGTAGACGGCCGGCAGCACGCTGCCGGAGTCGAAAGCCAGCTGGACGGCGACGGCATAGAGAAGGCCGAGGGCGAGCGCGACGAGGAGGGCGGGCAAGGCCTTCATCCGCAGCGTCACCGCGGCCGGGGCGGCGGCCAGCAGGAGGATCAGCAGCAGGTCGACGACGAGGCTGGAGGAGGAGAGCGGGAATCCGCGAATGGCGGTCCAGGCCGCGTTCGCCTGGATTTCCGGCCCCGACATCAGCTCGTCTTTCGTGGTCGAGGTCGCGTGCACGTCCTGCAGCGAGGGTGCCGTCGCCCCCACGATCACGGTCTTGCCGCGGAAGGCCGAATCCGGCACCTTCCCGCGCAGCACTCGCGAGTAGGAGTAATTGGCGATCGTGTTCGGCGGGCCCCGGTAGTCGATCCAGGCTTCGCCGTCGCCTTCCAGATCGGACCGCTCGATCTCCTCGCCGGTCGTGGCTTCCGCGGTGGCGACGCCGAAGCTGACGAGGCCGTCGATCTCGTACGGCATTTTCCGAAACTTCCCGCCTGGCTGGGTGACCAGATTCGTGTTGGCGGCGCGGGCATCGATGCTGCGGACGACTTCTTCGCCACCGAAGATCCGGCTCTTCCCGTTTTCCGTTTCGGTCGTCGAAAGCACCACGCCGCCGACCCGGGCCACCGCTTCGATCAGGGCGATGTCCTGCCGCGACTTCGTTTTCTCCGTGAACTGGATGTCGACCGCGATCACCTTCGCTCCCGCTTCGCGCAGGCGGTCGATCACCCGCCCGTGCAGCGAGCGCGGGAAAGGCCACTGCACTCCAAGTTCGGTGAAGGTGCGGTCGTCGATCGCGACGACGGCGACGTCGTCCGGCCGCTCCTGGGTGCCCCGCACCGAGAAGCGAGCGTCGACGGTCTGCAGCTCGAGACTGCGTGTCAGGTGGGTGGCGTAGGCGACGATCGCGATCGCCGCAGACGCGACGACGACGAGGAGAATCGCCAGTTCGCGGCGCCGCCGCAGCTTGCGCGGGGCCGTCACTCAGAGACCGCCGTGGTGGGCCTCTCCCCAGGCCAGCGCTCGCCGGCCACCGCCGTCGCCAGCTGGTGGCTGCGCCGGTGCCCGGTCACGGCGAGCAGGAACTGGTCGCGGTCCAGGGCGAGAAGGTGTGTGTCCACGGTCGTCCGCACCGTCGCCGTGCGCGGGACGTCGTGGAGCAGCGCGATCTCCCCGAACGATTCGCCCGGCCCCTCGTTGCGACGGAAGACCCCGTCTTCGAAGACCTCGACCTGACCGTCCTCGATCAGGAAGAAGCGGTCGCCGATCTCGCCCTGGACGATCACGTCCTTGCCGGCCGGCAGCTCCAGTGGCGCGAGGTCGTGGCTGAGCCGCTCCAGCGTCGCCAGCGGCAGCGGCGCGAAGATCGGGTTGCCGCGCAGCAGCCTGTAATGCTCCTCGGCCACGGGGGCGCCGACCTCGTAGGCGCGCAGGCGAGTCCACCAGAGGATTACGAAGACCGGCAGCAGCGCGCCGAGGGCGATCAGCGCACCGCGGACGTGCAGCAGCGCGACGAGGAGGACGGCGCCGATCGAGCCGACCGCCATCGCCGCCTGGCGACCCGCCTCGAGCGAGCCGATCACCCGGCCGAGCGTCTCGTCGGAGCCAAGGCGCTGCATCAGCGTCTTGGCCGCGACCTCGACGAAGACGAAGCCGATCCCGATCGCCAGCCAGCCGACATACGCGGTGGTCGCGTGGGGAGCGATCCCGGGCAGCATCGTGGCCAGGCCCACCAGGAGGCTGCCGCCCGCTATCGCCAGCACCAGCCTGCCGCGGTCGAAAAGCATTCCCAGCGCCACCGCGCCGAGGACCGCCCCGATCCCCCAGGTCGCGTTGAGGAAGCCAACGCTCCCCTCCTCGAGGTGGAGCAGCTCCAGCGCCATCACCACGACCATCACGTCGGCGAACCCCTCGAAGAGGAAGAGCAGCACCAGCGTCGCCGAGGAGAGTCGCAGCGCCGGATCCGCGGCAAGGGTTCGCGCGCCGAGGGTGACGTCGCGGAAGGCGTTCGACACCTCGTCCTTCTCGCCGACGTAGTCAGGCCGGCGGTCGCTGCGGACTCCGCGCACGAGAAGGCAGACGAGGAGGGCGGCGCCGGCCGCAACCCCGATCACGAACGCCGGCGAGGTCGGGTGGAGCAAGAGGCCGGCAACGAGGGCGGCGAGAAGGGCGCCGCCGTTCTCCATCACGCTGTGGGAGACGTTGCTGGCCGAGTGCTGCTGCGGCGTCTCGACGAGGGTCGGCGTCAGCGCGATGTGCGCGGGCCCGTAGCCGCAGGCGGCGACGGCGAAGAGCGCGGGGAAGGCGAAGACGACCGCGGTCGGAGCATCGAGAGCGGCGGCCGCGGCGGCGAGGAGGAGGACGACCGCGGTAGCGGCGGCGCTGCCGAGCATCACCGTGCGCCGCGGAAAGCGGTCGATCAGGAGGCCGACGAGCGGCGAGACGATCGCCGCCGGCAGGAAGCGGATCAGGGCGACGATGCCGACGCCCGCCGCCCCGTGCGCCTCGAAGCCGTAGACGCCGAGGGCGATCGTGAAGCACCAAGTCGCGAACGAGGTGCCGGCGGCGGCAACGCCCAGCAGGCCCATGTCGCGATCGCGGAACTCGAGAACGAGCGCGCCTACGGTGGCCTTCAGGGTCGTCCAGGTACTCGCGATCACCCGCGGCAACATAGCCGCTTTCGGCTATGAGCCTTTCGACCTCAGGTGTTCTGGTACAGCGGCCCGTCGCCGCCCTCTGGCGTCGTCAGGCGGCCGCCCTTGGCGGTGATCGCGCCGCACTGGACGCAGTTGGTGTAGTTGACGATCACGTCGACGTCGCCGGTCTCGGGGGCGTCGTCGGGGATCTCGTAGACGCCGGCGGGGCACATCCACTTCCAGGTCTCGGCGATCTCACGGGGGACTCGCTTCTGGACGCGGATGTGGTTGGGGGCGTCGTCGCGGGTGGCGTTGCCGGTGATGAAGACGCTGGAGAGCTTGTCGAAGGTGAGCTTGCCGTCGGGCTGGGGGTAGCCGTCCCTGGTCTCGCCGACGAACATCGGCTGGGCGTCGTTGCGGTGCAGCTTCCAGCGGCCGCCGGGAAAGCGGCCCTTGGTGGCGATCATCATGTTGACCAAGGGCCCGCCTTTGAGCAGGCCCTTCTGGAAGGGCTGGCGGGTGTTGCGCTGCTCGTGGAGGTCCTTGCGGATGATCGATTCCTCGACCGCCTGCTCGTATCCCGAGAAGTCGTCGCTGCCGGCCTTCAGCGCGGCGTAGATCTGCTCCGCGGCGAGCATCCCCGCCACGATCGCGTAGTGGACGCCCTTCAGCGCCGCCAGGTTGACCATGCCGGCACCGTCGCCGACGATCGCGGCACCGGGCATCGAGAGCTTCGGCATCGCCCAGTAGCCACCCGCCGGGATCGCCTTCGCCCCCCAGCCGACGCGCTCGCCGCCCTCGAGGATCTCGCGCACCATCGGGTGCGTCTTGAACTGCTGTAGGAAGTCGTGGGCGGAGCTGGTCGCGTCGGCGTAGTCGAGGTCGAGGACGAAGCCGATCGAGACCAGGTCCTCGCCGGTCTTCTCGTCCTTCATCGGGTAGATCCAGGAGCCGCCGATTTGGTGGTAGCGCGCGGATATCTTCAGCGGCCAACCGGCCAGCGTGTGGATCACGCGGTCCAGCGGCTTGGCCACCTTCCAGACCTCTTTGACGCCCAGCTCCCAGACCTGTGGCTCGCGTCCCTCGTCGAGGCCGAACTCGCGCACGGCGGCGTCGGTGAGGTGGCCCCAGCAGCCCTCGGCGAGGACGGTCGCCCTGGCGGCGATGTCGGTCCCGGGCTCGAAGTTGCCCAGCTCCTCGCCCTCTTTGCCGCGCCCCTTGTCGCCGGAGCGCACGCCGACGACGGCGCCGTCGGAGACGATCAACTGCGTGGCGGCCGTCTCGGTCAGCAGGTAGGCGCCCGCCTCCTCGGCCTGGCGCTGCATATAGCGGCAGAGCGCCGCGACCGAGATGACCTCATTGCCGTGGTTGCGCTGCGGCGGGGGCGGCGGGATGCGGATCTTCGTCTTGGCGCTTGGCAGGACGTAGATCGCCTCCTTTTCCACCTCGCCGAAGGCGAAGCCCTCCTGGCGCCACTGCTCGCGGCTCATCTCCGGAAAAAGCTCCTGCAGCGGGCCCGGCCGCATCACCGCCCCGGAGAGGTTGTGGCCGCCGCAGGTCTTTGCCTTCTCGACCACGGCGACCGGGACCTCGCCGAGCTTCTCCATCGTCTCCGAATCGTCGGCCAGGAGCTGCAGCAGGCGGTTGGCGCAGGCGAGCCCGGCGGTGCCGCCGCCGACGATCGCGACGCCGATCTCGATCCGATCGTCCTCGCCGTCGAGCGAGCGCTTGACGAACTCCTCGCGCGGCTCGACCGGGGGCGGGAACTCCGCCGGCACGAACTTCCCGTCGCCGTACTGGAACATGCCGGGACTATATCCCGGCGGTTGACTGACGAGTCAATCAGCCGAGGGTGGCGCCGACGCCGTGCTGGCGGAACTCTTCGAGCATCTCGCCCATCGCGTCGACGTCACAGGCGACGCCTTCAGCCCAAGGCTTGTCGGGATGCTCGTCGAGGGTCTTGTAGCCGTTGCCGCTGACTATCGCGACCACCGTGTCGTCGGGGCCGAGCTTGCCTTCGTTGGCGAGCCTGGCGGTACAGGCGATCGTGGTGCCTCCGGCTGGCTCGGTGAGGATGCCCTCGGTGGCGCCGAGCAAGTCGATCGCCTCGAAGATCTCCCGGTCGGTGGCGGTCGCGGCGCTGCCGCCACGCGACGTCACCGCGTCGACCACAAGCGGGCCGTCGCCGGGCGCGCCGATCGCGATCGAGTGCGCCGCGGTGTGCGGGGTCTGCGGCTCGATCCGACCCGAGCCGTCGCTGATCGCCGTTGCGATCGGACTACAGCCCTCGGCCTGAGCCACGTCGATCCTGACTCCCGAGGTCTCCGCCAGCCCCACGGTCTCGAGCTCGATCAGGCCCTTGTGCACGCGCGAGGAGAGCGTGCCCCCGGCGGCCGGGATGACGATGTGGTCGGGGGCCGCCCACTCGAGCTGCTCGACCACCTCGTAGGCAACCGTCTTCGCCCCCTCGGCGTAGAACGGCCGCAGGGTGATGTTCGCGAACTGGATACCGCTGGCGAGGGCGAGCTCGCGGCAGGCCCGGTTGGCTTCGTCGTAGTTGCCGTCGAGCTGGCAGACGGCGGCACCGAGCGCCCGGCAGGCGCGTGCCTTGCCGCGCTCCATGTTCGACGGGTAGAAGACGTAGGCGGTGACCCCAGCCTTGGAGGCCAGCGAGGAGACGGCGGTGCCGACGTTGCCGGTCGAGACGCAGCCGATCTCGTCCTTGCCGAGCTCGAGCAGGCGCGCTACCGCCATCGAGACGACGCGGTCCTTGTAGGAGAGGCTGGGGCGCGAGGTGCTGTCGTCCTTGAGGTAGAGCTTCTTGAGGCCGAGCTCGGCGCCGAGCCGGTCGGCGTGGATCAGCGGCGTGCGCCCGCTGTAGCGCCCCACCCGGGCCTGGGCCTTCGCGTCGACGATCGGCAGCAGCTCCTCGAAGCGCCAGATGTTGATCTCGCGCTCGGCCGGTGGGATCTCGCCGAGTCGCTCCCTGGCCAGCTCGTAGTCGTAGTCGATGTCGAGCCCGTTGCCGCAGCCAAGGCACTTGGACGTCGTGTCGAGAAGCGGCAGGCGGCGGCCGCAATCGCGGCAGACCAGTTCGGTCGCGCAGGAGCGGGTTCGGTCCTCAGAGCTCAGCATCGACGATCTCCTCTGAGCAGGGTACTGGGCGCTCCAAGGTGCTGCCATTACCCCGGCTCCGATCGCGCCTCCGCATAGAACCAAGGGGTATAACAGACCCGCCATAACCGATCAACCAACTTTGTGTATTTGTCGAGTCCTGCAAAGAATTGGGCCCGTCCGAGCGGTGTCAGCATTCCGCGAGGACGGGCCCGAATTCATCGTGGCCATCGATCCGGCCACGGCTAAGAACCTGCGCTGCGGCCAGCTACATGGCCGCCCCCCCTCTCCGGGGACCTAGCTGCCAGAGGTGAGAGGGCGAAGCAGCCGTCGTGGCGGGCAGCGCCACTCGCGCGAGGTGGGGCAGTGCGCGCAGCGCCACCGCCTTCCTTGTGTTGCACCCGAAACGGCCGTCGTCTCGACTCATGACTCGACACAACTCCTTAGCCATCGCAAGGCGAGTCGCCCCTAACCGGGATTCTCACCTCTCCGCTAGCGCTTTGGTCGTCAGCGCGTTACGTATAACACACGCTCCCACTACCGGTCAAGGCTTTTTGCGCAAAAGTGGCTGACCGCTGAACGCTCACACCGCAACCCGTGCAGGGCTGCGCCAGCTCGGCACCCGATAGGTGACCTCGAAGCCCGCCCGGATGAGGCTCGCACGGTCGATCACCGGCGGTTCGCCACCGGCGTCGACGAGGACGAGCGCGTCGCATCCTTCCTCCTCCGCATCCTCCATGCAGCGGTGCAGGACCGCCAGCTGGCCGTCGCCGTCACGACCTGCACAGGGTCGCGACGCGAGGGCGATCGAGGCCACTCCTTCGTGGACGTGCATCGCGACGTAGGCCAGCGGATCGTCGCCGATGATCGCGCAGTAGCAACGCCAGTCCTCCTCGCTCATCAGGCAGAGGAAGAAGTGCTCCGCCGCGCTGGCAAGGCCGAGGCTCTCGGTGAGCGGGGCGCCGAAGCCCTCGTCCCAGTCGTCCCAGTCGAGCACCTCGATGTCCGGCGCCGGGGCAAACCGGCGCCCCGCCACATCGCGAACCAGCTTCGCCACCTCGCCGTCGCGGAGATGCCCGTACTCCCGCAGCCAGCCCTCGGCCGCTGCCTCCTCCGGCAGGCCGGGGACCACGGGAACGCGGTAGTCGACACCGCGGTCATCGCTCCATGCGAAGCACCTGGTCTCGAGCCAGTGAACCGCGTCGCCGAGGTGACCGTTCGAGACCGCCCCGGCCTCACCGGCCCCGAGGATGAAGTTGACCCCAGGGTGCCGGGGTTCCTCGGTGACGCAAACCGCCTGGATCGGGCCGAAGCGCACCATGTCGGCTCCGGTCTCGTGCAACGTGTCCGGAATCGGGGCCTCCCAGAGCCCGATCCAAAACTCCTTCTCGCTTGCCGTCAGGCGCGCAACGTCGCACACCGCAGCCTTCAGCTTCCCTTGCTCTCCCATGTCACAGCCCATCCTTCCCGCGAACCCATATATAGAAACTCAACATACTTTTTTTGGTACCCCTGGAAGGAAGAACGCGGGATGGAGGCAAACGGTTTCACCATGCGGCGAATATGCCGCAAGCGACCCGAAACCCGACAAGGGAAGGGTCGTCGGCCAGAATTCAAAGCGGCGGCGCAGCTCGCGTCCAACTCGCCACGCAAGAGGTGCGCAGGAAGAGGGCGGGGGCAACTTGGGTCAGCAGAACAATGCCGCCGCCGTGTCGCGGCTCTTCACCGGACTCTCCCTTTGCCGTGCCAGGCGAGCCTCCGTTGAATGGGACCCCGCCTCTTCACTGCGCTTGATCGTCAGCGATTCCATTCATAACAGGTTTGTGGCCACCAGTCAACTATGTTTGTTCAAACTGCCGGCCTCAGGGCGTACCGGCGCCGGAGGAGGTGGTCTGGAGGGCGAGCCTCTCCGGCCACTGGCCCGGAAGCTCGCCGGCATCCTCGCCGCCGGCGAGGAGAAGCGCCTCGCCGGTGTGCGGCGCGAAGGGGGCGAGCACCCTCGCAAGCAGGAGCAGGGCCGCGACCTGGGCCTCCGCATCGGCGCGGCTGAGCTCTCCATGGCGCGCGACGACGCGCTTCTCGAAGTCCTGGATTCGCTCGAAGAGACGGGTGACGTTGCGGACCGCCTTGTGCATCTGCAGCTCCTCGAGGTCCGCGGTGATCCGGGCCAGACCGTTGTCGGACCACTTGCAGAGGCGCTCGCGCAGGAAGGCGGTGTCGGCGGCCGCCTCCGGGTCCTCCGGCGCCCCCGCGGCACTCTCGAAGCGCTCATGCGAATAGGCCCAGACGCCGCGCAGGAACCGGTCGCAGAAGCGCAGGGCGCCGTCGTTCCAGTTCAGCGTCTTCGCCGGGCCGGCGGCATAGAGGATGGCGAGACGCACCGTGTCGGCGCCGTAGCGCTCGACCAGCTCGTCGGGATCGACGACGTTGCCCAGGTGCTTGCTCATCTTGCGCCCGTCGGCGATCACCATCTCGTGGAAGAGGCAGCCGGAGAAGGGCTCTCCCTCGGCCATGAACGCGAACGGGCCGATGTCTCTCAGGGCCTTGGTCACGACGCGCTGGTCGAAGACGAACCCACCGCTGTCGGAGCCGGCCACGAGGCGCTCGGACGGCAGCCAGGTGCGCAGCTCCGGGTGGTCGAACATGGACTCGGCCCGGCCGTCGGGCGGGACCGCCGCCGGAACCCACAGCCAGAGCGCGTCGAAGTGGCAGTCGAGGGTGTCGGTCTCGCGCCTGGCAGGTGCATCGCACCGCGGACAGGCTACGTCGACGAAGCTGGTGAGCTCCGCCAGGGGATTGCCCTCGCCGGTCGGCTCGACGTCGCGGGGAAGGACGACCGGCAGATCCTCCTCGGGCACCGGCACCGCCCCACAGGCGTCGCAGTGGACGATCGGGATCGGCGTGCCCCAGAAGCGCTGACGGGAGATCGAGAAGTCCGCGGCCCGGTAGCGGACCGCCTCGCGAGCCCCCGTCACCCGACCCCCCGAGCCGCTCGCCGGGGCCTCCCCCACCCGCGCCACCCGCGCCGCGATCGACGCGTCGGCCTCGTCGGCACCGGGAATCCCGAACGCCGCCGTCGGCCCGTAGCGGGCGTCAACGATCGGCGAGACCAGGACGGGCAGCGGATCCGGCGCCCACGGCGCCCTCACGGACGCACCGGTATCGACGAGAGGCACGGACTTGGCGTCGCGGGCACTGCGCTCCCATCCTCCGGAGCGCAGCGCGTCGAGCTGCTCCCGCACCGCCGGGTCGGTCGCCCACCCCTCAACCGACGGATGGCGCGGGGAGAGCATCACGAAGCTCGCCTCCGCGACCGCGTCGCCGTGGGGCGTGAACACAGCCAGGCCCTCTCCGTCCGGGCCGGACAGCTCGACCTCGGCCCCGTCGCTGCGGCCGAGGATGTACCGCTGGGTCGAGAGCGAGATCTCGTCCCAGTCCTCGAGGCCGGCAAGGCGGCGGTCGTTCTCCTCCAGGTAGGGCGTGATCCGCAGGAACCACGTCGGGCGGCGGATCAGACGGACCTCGTTGTGGCAGCGCCAGCAGCGTCCGTCCTCCACCTGCAGCGCGGCAAGCGTCGTACGACAGCTGTCGCACCAGTCGACGGTGGTGTCGTCGCGGTAGATGAAGCCGGCCTCGAGGAGCGTCAGGAAGAGCCACTGAGACCAGCGATACTGCTCCTCGTCGGAGCTGTAGAAGACGCGGTCGTAGTCGAACGAGAAGCCAAGTCGCTTCATCTGCTCCAGCATCCGCTCGCCGCAGCCCTCGACCCACTCGGCCGGCGGCACCTTGCGCTCGATCGCCGCCATCTCGGCCGGCAGGCCGAAGGCGTCGAAGCCGAAGCCGAAGAGGACCGCATCGCCACGAGCGCGGCGGAAGCGGGCATAGGCGTCGCCGATCGAGTAGTCGCGTACGTGCCCCATGTGCAGCTTGCCCGACGTGAAGGGGCTGGACGGCTTGATGTAGACGCCGCGGTCACCATCGGCCGGCGTGGGCGTTGCGAAGGCGTCGTTCCGCGCCCACGCTGCCTGGCGCTCGGCCTCAACCGCTGACGCGTCGTAGCTCGATCTTGCGCTGCTCATCTGCCTGTCTCCTCATGCGCTCCCGTGCGTCACGAGCGAGATAATTTGACCATTGAGCAACGGGCGCTTATCGTCTTAGGCCGAGTCTACACTCGCAAACTCTCATAAAGCTGCCCCGGCGGTGCTTGCGACACCCCGGGGCCTGGCCGAGACCTGAAGAGGAGGTCCCAACATGACAGAGGGTAGAGCAGTCACGGGAGTAGTCGACGGGCAGCTGGACGAACGGCTCGTCGAGAGGACGCTGGAAGCACTGTCCGAGGCACCGCCGGAGCACCGGGTCCGCGAGGCGGTCGAGACCATCGTCGACGTCGCGGAACTCGATCCCACCGGAACCCGAGCGGCGCTCTGGTCCCTGCGCGCCAATCGCGACGCGATCGAGCGCCTCGAGGCCTCGCTCGGCATGAGCCCGGTCCGCGCGACGCTGGCGCTGGGCGCCACGATCGAGCTCGCCCGAACCGAGCTCGCCGCACCCGAGCCCGACCTGCGCAGCCGGATGCCGGAGCTGCTGGGTTGGTTGGAAGGAGAGTGGTGAGCAGCTGAGCCAAGGCTCTCAAGCTTCAAAGTGCGCTTCAGGACGAGAGCGGATGGCGGGTGCCCCTCCCCAAAACACT
>DATDAQ010000082.1:0-2842 GCA_036525295.1 Solirubrobacterales bacterium
GGGGCGGCATCGCCCGCGAATGGGTCGCATCCCACCCGCTTCTTCGAAGCGGGGCTAAACGGAGCGCAGCCGCCGCTTCATCTCCGCCGCCACTTCCGTGAGCGGGATGCGTTTCTGATTGAGCGTGTCGCGGTCGCGCAAGGTGACCGTTCCGTCGGTCTGCGTTTGGCCGTCGATGGTGAAGCACCAGGGGGTGCCGATCTCGTCCTGGCGGCGGTAGCGCTTGCCGATCGAGCCGCCCTCGTCGAACTCGGCGGGCATGCGGGTTTTCAGCTCGCCGAAGATCTCACGGGCCTTCTCGGGCATGCCCTCCTTGGAGACGAGGGGGAGGACGGCGACCTTGACCGGTGCCAGGCGGGGGTGCAGGCGCAGCACCGTGCGCTGGCGGCCCTCGACTTCCTCGACGTCGTAGGCGTCGACCAGGAAGGCGAGGGTGGCGCGGTCGGCGCCGGCTGCCGGCTCGATCACGTGCGGCACGTAGCGGTCTTTGGTCTGCTGGTCGAAGTACTCGAGCTTCTCGCCGCTGAACTCGGCGTGCTGGGTGAGGTCGAAGTCGCCGCGGTTGGCGATCCCCTCCAGCTCCGACCAGCCGATCGGGAAGAGGTACTCGACGTCGCTGGTGCCCGAGGAGTAGTGGGAGAGCTCGTCGGCGTCGTGGGGTCGGACGCGGAGGAACTCGGGGCGGATGCCGAGCTCGGTGTACCAGCGCTCGCGCTCCTCGATCCAGGCCCGGTACCACTGCTCCGCCTCGGCGGGGGGCACGAAGAACTCCATCTCCATCTGTTCGAACTCCCGGGTGCGGAAGATGAAGTTGCCAGGCGTGATCTCGTTGCGGAAGGACTTGCCGATCTGGGCGATGCCGAAGGGCGGCTTCTTGCGGGCGAAGGCCATCACGTTCTTGAAGTTGATGAAGATGCCCTGCGCCGTCTCCGGCCGCAGGTAGACCTCCGAGCCCTCGCCAGCCACCGGCCCGACGTGGGTCTCGAACATCAGGTTGAACTGGCGTGGCTCGGAGAGCTCGCCGTCGCACTCCGGGCAGCGCAGCTCGGCTGCCGGGTCGCCGCCCTCGACCTCGACCGCCTCGCGCAGATGGTCCTCCCGCCAGCGCTTCTTGCACTTGCCCAGGCACTGGACGAGCGGGTCGGTGAAGCCCGCCAGGTGGCCCGAGGCCTCCCAGACCCGCGGGTGCTGGAGGATCGCCGAGTCGAGGGCGACGATGTCGTCGCGCTCCTGCAGCATCGCCCGCCACCACTCGGCCTTGACGTTGTTCTTCAGCAGCACCCCGTAGTGGCCGTAGTCGTAGGTCGAGCCGAGCCCGCCGTAGATCTCCGAGGAGGGGAAGACGAAGCCGCGCCGCTTGCAGAGGGCGACGATCTCGTCCATCGAGACCTCGGTCGGGCGCGTCCCCTGCTCGGCGGTTCCCATGCCTGAACCGTATCGGCTGCGATAATCCAGCATCCCGTGCCCATTTACGAGTACAAGTGCGAGAACGATCACGTCTTCGACGTGATCCAGCGGATGAGCGACGATCCGCTCACCGAGTGCCAGGAGTGCGGCGCCGCCGCCGTGCGCGTCCTGCACCCGGTCGCCGTCCACTTCAAGGGCTCCGGCTTCTACAACACCGACTACGGCAAGAAGAAGAAGGGCGGCGCCAACGGCGGCTCCTCGGGCGAGGGCTCCGGCGATTCGAAGCCCTCCGAGTCGAAGTCGAGCGACGCGAAACCGTCAAGCGACTCGAAGCCCAAGGCGTCCGCCACCAGCGACTGACCGGTGGAACGGACCCTGCACGGAGAGCCGGCGCGGTTCGAGCGCGGCTTCCGGCGGGTCGGCGAGGACACCTGGGCTTGGCTGCAGCCGAACGGCGGCCTCGGTGAGTCCAACGCCGGGCTGATCGCCTCCGGCGAGCACGTCCTGCTCATCGACACCCTCTGGGACCTGGCGCTGACCCGGCGGATGCTCACCGAGGCGCGGGCGCTCGTCGACGCCGCTCCCGAGACCGTCTTCAACACCCACTCCGACGGCGACCACGTCTGGGGCAACCAGCTGCTCGGCGGGGCGCGGATCGTCTCGACCGCGACGGCGAAGGACCTGATGGCCCTCGACACGCCGCGGGACCTGCGGCGCCTCAAGCGCCTCGGGCAGGTGGTGCGGCCGCTGGGCCGCGAGATGGCGCCCTTCGACTGGAGCGAGGTCGAGCTGACCCTGCCGAACGAGACCTTCGACGGCGAGCTGAGCGTCGCGGTCGGCGACCGCGAGGTGCACCTGATCGAGGTCGGCCCGGCCCACACGGCGGGAGACGCCGTGGCGTGGGTGCCCGACGTATCGGTCTGCTTTGCCGCGGACATCCTCTTCATCGGCTGCACGCCGATCACCTGGGCGGGACCGATCGCCGGCTGGCTGGCGATCGACCGCATCTCCTCACTCGGTGCCACCACGTTCGTCCCCGGCCACGGCCCGGTCTGCGACCAGGCCGCGGTCGACCTCCTGCGCCAGTACCTAGAGTGGGCGCAGGCGGAAGGCGGCAGCCAACTCGACCGCGGCCTCTCCCCGGCGAAGGCGGCGCGGAAGCTGCTCCTCAGCCGCGAGTTCGCCTCGCTCCCCTGGGCGACCTGGGAAGACCCCGCCCGCCTCGTCATCACCCTCAGCACCGAGCGCTTCCGCCGCGAAGGCGGCGCCGGCCACCTCACCGGCCTCGGCCGCACCCGCGCCATAGCCCAGATGCAACGCCTCAAATCCAAGCTCTGAAAACCCAAGCTCTAGAAAGAGGACTCCTCCCGGCGCCGGTCTCTGAAAGCTCGTGTTCGGCTGGGGCTGTCGGGGGTCCCCCTATCCAGGAACTCCC
>DATDAQ010000083.1:0-2820 GCA_036525295.1 Solirubrobacterales bacterium
GGAGGGGCCGCGACTTTGAGTATCCGCCAGTTGAGAGGGCTGCCCTCCCTCCTTGCGAGAGCGATTTTTGCCCCATCCACGCACAGCCCGAGTCGCTTCTTTGCGCTGCTCAGGTCGCATGTAGGCACGACCTCCTGCGTAGAGCTTCTTGTAGCGGGGAAGGAGATCAGGGCGTTTGGCCTCCAACCAGGCGAAGAAGATGTCCTTGACCTCGTCTCTCAGGTGGAGGGCTACGCCGCCGAGGAAGGTGGCATTTGCTTCTTTGGCGCGGTCGATTATCGGCTGGACCTGGTTGGGGGAGTCGTTGATGCCGGGCATCAGGGGGGCGATCAGGACGCCGGAGTCGATCCCGCGGCTGCGCAGCTCGGCGACGGCGTCGAGACGGGCCGAGGGGCTGGGGGTGTGGGGCTCGGTCGCGCGCCAGGCCTCCTCGTCGAGCGTGGGGACCGAGAGGTTGACCGAGACCGGGAGATGCTCCGCCATCCGCTCGTAGATCTCGACGTCGCGCATCGCCAGCGGCGACTTGGTCAGGACCGAGACGGGGGTGTTCGCCTCCTCCAGCGCCTCAAGGATCGCCGGCATCATCCGGTAGCGGCTCTCAACCCACTGGTAGGGGTCGGTGTTCGTCCCCAGCGCCACCAGCTCCCGCTTCCAGCTTGGCCGCACCAGCTCTGCCCGCAGCAACTCAGGCACGTTGACCTTGACCACGATCTCGCGCTCGAAGTCCCGGCCCGCGTTCAGGTCGAGAAACGTGTGAGTGCGACGAGCGAAGCAAAAAACGCAGGCATGAGTGCAACCTCGATACGGATTGATCGTCCAGCCGAACCCATAACGCCCCCCAGGCACCCGGTTCAGCGCCGACCGCGCTCGCACCTCGTGGAAGTTGATCCCCATCGCCTCAGGAGCGTCGAAGGTGCGGACCACCGATTCCTCGGCCAGGCCGAACAGCCTGCCCGCATCCTCGTTCTCAACCCGTTGCTCGTCCCACCGCATGCGAACATATGTTCGCATACAATGCCTGTGTGATCAATGACTGCCGGAACCCCCTCCTTCAGGCCCAGCGTCCAGCAGGTGGCCTGGAGAAAGGAGGTGGATATGGCAGAGACTGCATTGATCATGCTCCTGCTCTTGCTGATCCTCCGGGTGACGTAGGCGGGAGGGCCGGGCGGGGCTGGCCCCCCGCCCGGCAATGCATCACCGACTACAGAAACAAAGAGGCCCGGTCAGACCGGGCCTCTCTACGGCAGATACGGCAGAACTCGCATTGATCGCGGCGAAGTATAGCCGCGAACCGCGTTCCTAAGCCAATTCGCCCCGGATCACGTAGCGCAGCACGTCGACGACCTGCTCAGCTGTACGCGCGGTTGCCTGGGCCGCGCGGTCGACCTCCTTCAGGGCGTGGTCGAGGTCGGTGTCGTGCAAGGTCACGATCGGCTTGCCGAGGGCAGCGGCGTAGCCGGTGTCGAAGGCGGCGTTCCACTGGCGGTACTCGTCGCCGAAGCGGATGACGACCACGTCGGCGGCGCGGATCAGGGTCTGGGTGCGGATCGCGTTGACGCCGGCGCCCATGTGGTCGCGCCAGAACGGCGCCCCCTCTTCGCCCAGCGTCCCCGTGCCGGCGTCATCGGAAGCGGCGTGGTCGGTGACCGGCGCCGAGAGCTCGACCGGCAGGCCGGCCTCCCGCACCCCCGCCTCGATCCGCTCGCGCCAGTCGGAATGGATCTCGCCGGAGAGGTAGACGCTCCAGGTTCGCTCGGCCATCGCCGCATCGTATGAGATAAATAGCGGCATGTTGCGCCGATTTTCCTGTGCACTCGTGCTGCTTTGCGCGCTGCTCGTCCCAGCTCTGGGCGCCACGGCGCAGGCCACCTCCGTCCCCTACGTCGCGCTCGGCGACTCCTTCTCCGGCGGCGAGGGCAACAGACCGTTCGACGGCAAGTGCCACCGAGCCGAGGGCGACGACTCGGCCTACCCGCGCATCCTCCCTTCCCTCGTCGGCTACGTCGCCGAACCCAGCTTCAACGCCTGCACCGGGGCGACGATCGCCGACGTCTGGCAACGCCCGCAGCCCAAGCGGGGCGATCAGAAGATCCAGCTCGAATACCTGAGCCCGGCGACCCGGCTGGTCACCCTCACGATCGGGGGCAACGACATCGGCTTCGCCGAGATCGTCACGAAATGCCTTTTCCGCCGCGACTGCACCGAGGGCTCCTTGGCCGAGAGGGTGCGAGAGAGGCTCGCCACGATCAGGGCCAGGCTGACCGGCGCCTACCGCCTGATCCGGGAACACATGGACCCGGGCGGCTACCTCCTCGTCGCCGGCTACCCACGGCTCTTCCTGCCGGGGCCCGATGCCGGCTGCGAAAAGCTCATCTCCCGGAAAGAGGCGGAATGGATCGATTCCCTGGTGATCCAGGGCAACGCCAGGATCGCGAAGGCGGTCGCGGACGCGACCGCCTCGGCGGGCAACGTCGCCTACGTCGACGTGACGGAGCGCTTCGCCGGGCACGAGCTGTGCAGCAACGACGAGTGGCTGCACGACCTGCACTTCTCCCTCCGCGAGGGCCTGAACCCCTTCAAGGGCAGCTACCACCCAAACAAGAACGGGCAGCGCGCATACGCGGAAGCGTTCGCGGGAACCCTGCGCCGCCCAGCGATCCGCGCCGCCCTGACGGCTCCGTAGCTCCCGTCCCGGGCGACTGATGTTTTGACCCCCGCATAGGAGGTCAATGCATCGTCGACACCAAGCTCAGCAAAGTAGGAGGCGGGTGACCCCTCCCAAAACACTCAAGCGCCGCTCCTGCGGCGCGTTTTGGGAGG